>NZ_JAPWGV010000001.1:0-462021 GCF_027213915.1 Sulfitobacter sp. G21635-S1 | reverse complement strand
AATGGTGTGCGATATCGTGGTATCTTCCAGAAATCACGTAATGAACATGTGCTGAAATGGTGAAGAAAATGCGACAGCCGTGGCGGGGATTTTGATACCATGCTCTGGCCGCTGCAGTATTCACTGCACTACATGGGTTTTTCGGTTTTGCCGCCGTTCATTTCCTTTGGCGTCCAGGGGCACGGCTATTGCTATGAAGGTGCGGACAGCTTGAAGAAGCGCCTGGCACAGAACCTCGATGAATGGCGGTGTCATCTTGGCGACATCGGAAGGGCCGAACCACTGGTGTTTCCCGGATGGAGTGACTGGGATGAGGATGGACGTGCGCTTGACCTAAAAGGTTGAAAGGATCAGTCCCAATCAGGAAGCATTGGATCGACATTGACGATAAACATTCATCTCTTTGGTGCTGGCTGGGTGAAAGCGGGCCAGAGCGTTCATCCGCCTGATAAACCACGGGCGAAGTCACGGACATGAGACCTCGCCCGATCAGCACATCTGTCCACGCCGCGACAGGGTCAGAAACGTTCGGTCAGCTGCGACTTTTCAACATATGGTCCGCAATGCCCATCAGGTCAGTCGCCTGGCAATCCCAGTCACCCGACGACACGGCTCTGCTCGACCGTCGCATGCGCCCCGCTATCCTGACAGAAGCGGGGCAGATCCTCTTGCTGGCGGTGACGGATGGTCTGGATCAGTTCGGTCGCGCCATTGATCAGACCAATGCGATGCAGGCAGCACAGAAAAATGTTGTCACGGTGGGCTGCGCGATCTGTACCGGAACCTATTGGCTGGACAATGTATCGTTGCGCGCCGTGCAGGGACTGCCAGTAGAGGGGATACACACGCCGATTCTTGTGGGGCGTCCCGATGTGATCGCGCAGCGGCAGGACCAGATGGATTTGCAGATCTTTGCGGGCCGCGATTTTGAGATTGTGAATCCGGAACAGGATCCGCGTTACGACGACTATTGGCGCAGCTATCACGACCTGATCTTGAATACGAAGGCGAGATGCACACGGAACTGGGGCTGAACACCGAGTTGCGCGCGCGCCTGTTGCCGAACAACCGGCTGACGGGGCGGGCGAAGGTGCTGATCTATGGCAGCACGGACGCCGCCGGTGCCGCGCGCGATCTGCTGAAGGGGGTTGCCGAGGGCCATGAGGTCGGGCCGATCCTGATGGGCATGGGCAACCGCGCCCATATCGTGACCCCCGAGGTTACGCAGCGCGGGCTGATCAATATCGCCACGCTCGCCAGCACAGATTTCACAAGCTACGGATAAAGCCATGAACCTTGACCTTGCAAATCGAATGATCTCGACCGCGTTGGAGTCGTCGCAAACGAGGAGCCAAGCCAATGACTGTTGCTGTCATTGACGCGGGCCGCCACCTTGTTGCGCTCCAGCGCGAAGACGGCACCTGCAATTTGAGGGCTGAAATTGCTCAGGGCAAAGCGACGGGCGCAATTGCAATGGGATTGGGGTCACGCGCGCTTTATGAACTTGCGCAGGAACAGCCTTATTTCAATCAGGCCGAGACGACACTGCAAAATGGTGACCTGATAGCGGTGCCCGGTGGTGTCTTGATCCGTGAGCAGGGTAGAATAATCGCTGCGATCAATGCTGTCGGGTTAGAAGCCGATGCCGGTTGAGTTTGGCGGCGGCGCCATCACACATGTTGCCCGCCGTTCACTTCGATCTCGACCCCGGTGACGTAGGAGCTTTGATCGGAGCACAGGAAATAGATCGCATCGGCGACTTCCATGGGCTGGCCGAGGCGGCGCATCGGCAGGGTCGCGATGATCTTGTCGGTTCCTTCGCTGAGGATGCTGGTGTCGACCTCTCCCGGGGCGATGGCGTTGACGCGCACGCCCAGGGGGCCGAAATCATGCGCCATCTCGCGGGTGAGGGCGGCAAGGGCCGCCTTGGATGTGGCATAGGCGGCCCCGGCGAAGGGATGCACCCGCGCACCGGCGATCGAGGTCACGTTGACCACCGATCCCTTGCCGCGCGACAGCTCGTCCTGCAGCCCGCGGGCCAGTACGACGGAGGCGAAGAAGTTGACGTGAAACACCTCGCCCCAGACCCGCAGGTCGGTGTCCAGCGTGCTGAGGCGTTCGCCCTCCGGCCCCTTGGGCGAGATGCCCGCGTTGTTGACCAGCGCGTGCAGCGCGTTGCCGTCGAGCAGGCTGCGGATATGTTCCACCGCTTCCATGATCTGGCTGGGGTGGCTCAGGTCCACCTGCACGTGATCGCGCGCGCCCCCCGGCCAGGGGCATTGCGGCGAGAAAGGCTGCCGGGAACAGCTGATCACGCGCCAGCCTTCGCTGGCGAATTTCTTGACGGTGGCGTGGCCGATGCCGCGGCTGGCGCCGGTCAGCAGAAGGGTCTTCTTCTCCGGGGCGTTGTCGGCCATGGATTGTCCAATCTAAGGGGCAGGGGGATTATTCCACTGCGGTCAAGGCACGTTCGTAGTCCTGCCCCGGGATCGCGTCCAGCAGGCTTTGCGTATAGGCGGTGTCGGGATCGTGCAGCACCTTGGCGGTCGGGCCGACCTCGACGATCTTGCCTTTCTGCATGACGATGATCCGGTCGCAGATCCGCGCGGCCACCCGCAGGTCGTGGGTGATGAACAGCATCGACAGGTTCAGCCGCGTCTTGAGATCCGCCAGCAGGTCGAGCACCTGCGCCTGGATGGACACATCGAGCGCTGACACGGCCTCGTCCGCGATGATGATCGACGGGTCAAGCGCCAGCGCGCGGGCGATGCCGATGCGCTGGCGCTGTCCGCCTGAAAACTCATGCGGGAAGCGGTCCATCGCTGAGGCGTCGAGGCCGACAAGTTCCAGCAGGTTGCGGGCCTTGTCCATCGCCTCGGCCCTTGGCGTGTCGTAGGCGATCAGCCCCTCGGTCAGGATGCGCGACACGCGGGCGCGGGGGTTGAGGGACGAAAACGGATCCTGGAAGATCATCTGCATCTTGCGGCGTTTGTCACGCAGCTCGGTGCCCGACATCGGCGCGATATCCGCCCCGTCGATCAGAACGCGGCCCTTGTCCGGTTCGACCAGCCGCACGATGCAGCGCCCGACGGTGGATTTGCCCGAACCGCTTTCCCCGACGATGCCGATGGTCTCGCCCGCGAATAGGTCGAAGGTCACATCCTGTACTGCCCGGACCACGCGGGGTTTCTTGAAAAAGGAGCCGGAGCCGGTGGTATAGGTCTTGCTCAGGCCCTCGACCCGCATGACCGGGGTGCCAGGGGTCTTGTCGCCCTCGGTGTGGCGGGTCAGGCGCGGGATCGCGTCGATCAGGGCGCGGGTGTAGGGGTGCCTTGGATGCAGCAGAACCTCGTCCGCCGTTCCGGTTTCGACGATTTCGCCGGTCTGCATGACAATGACGCGGTCGGCAATGTCGGCAACGACGCCAAAGTCGTGGGTGATGAAGATGACGGCCATGCCGCGCGACTGGCGCAGGTCTTCGATCAGCTTGAGGATCTGCGCCTGCGTGGTCACGTCAAGCGCGGTTGTGGGCTCGTCCGCGATCAGGATATCAGGCTCTAACGCGAGGGCCATGGCGATCATCACGCGCTGGCGCTGGCCGCCGGACAGCTGGAAGGGATAGGCGCGGATCGCCGCCTCCGGGTCGGGGATGCCGACCTCCTCCAGCAGTTCCAGCGCGCGGGACCGGCGTTGGGAGGGGGTCAGTTCGCCATGCGCCTCGAAGACTTCCGAAATCTGGGCACCGACGCGCATCAACGGGTTCAGCGCGCTCAGCGGTTCCTGGAAGATCATCGCGAAGCGTTTGCCGCGCAGGGCCATCATTTTCGATTCCGGCAGGCCGAGGATTTCCTGCCCGTCGAAGGTGATCGTGCCGCCGGTGGCCCTCACGCCCTGCGGCAGCAGGCCCATCACTGCATTGGCGGACATGGATTTTCCCGAGCCGCTTTCGCCGACGATGCACAGGATTTCTCCCGCTGCGAGATCGAAGTCGATGGCCCTGGCGGCGAACGGACGGTCGGCGCCTTCAGGCAGGGCGATGTCCAGATTGCGGATGCTGAGCAGGCTCATTCGGATTTCCTCGTCAGGCGCGGATTGAGCGCGTCGTTCAGGCCCTCACCGATCAGGTTCAGCGCAAGCACGGTCAGCAGGATCGCCATGCCCGGCAGGAAGGACAGCCACCAGGCGGTGCGGATCACGGTGCGCGCGGCCCCGATCATATAACCCCAGGACATGATGTTCGGATCGCCGAGGCCGAGGAAGGACAGCGAGCTTTCCAGCAGGATCGCCTGTGCCACCATGAGCGAGGCCAGCACGATGATCGAGGGCAGGGCGTTGGGCAGGACGTGACGCAGGATGATCTGCGTGTTGCCGAGGCCTTGCAGGGTGGCCGCCTCAACAAATTCGCGGGTGCGCAGGCTCAGCACTTCGCCGCGCACGAGGCGGGCGACCGGTGGCCATGAAACGATGGCGATGGCGATGATCACGTAGGTCAGGCTGGGTTGGAAGATCGCCAGCAGCACGATGGCGAGCGCAAAGCTGGGGATGGTCTGGAAGAATTCGGTAAAGCGCATGAGGATGTCGTCGGTGCGGCCCACGAAATAGCCCGCCAGGGCGCCCACAGGCACGCCGATGGCAAGTGCAACGATGGTGGAGACGAGGCCGACCAGCAGGCTCACGTAGGCACCATGCGCCAGCCCCGACAGCACGTCGCGCCCCAGCGCATCGGTGCCGAGCCACAGCGCATCGTCGCTGAAGGGTGGCAGGAACGGGCGCTGCACCATCTTCCACGGGCTTTGCGGGAACAGGAAGGGGGCGGCGATGGCCGTGACAATGACAAGGGCGAGGATCACCAGCCCGATTACCGCGCCACGGTTGTAGCGGAAGCGTTTCCAGAAATCCTTCATTTGGTCAGCCTTATACGCGGGTCAACGATGACATAGACGACATCGGTGATGAGGTTGAACAGCAGCACCATGGCCCCCGAGATATAGAACACGCCAAGGATCACGGCATAGTCGCGCTGGCTGATCGCTTCGAACATCAGGCGGCCGATGCCGGGCCAGGCAAAGACCGTCTCGGTCAGGATCGCGCCGCCAAAGATCTGACCTGCCTGCAGACCCGCCAGGGTGATGACGGGCAGCAGCGCGTTGCGCAGGATGTGCCGCCGCTGGATCACGCTGCGCCTGAGGCCCTTGGCACGCGCCGTCTTAACGAAATCGAGACGGCTGACCTCCAGCATCGAAGAGCGGGTCATGCGCATGTAGATCGCGGTAAAGAACAGGCCCAGCGTGGTCGCGGGCAGGATCAGGTGCTTGGCAACGTCGAGGGCATGGGCCAGACCGGTATGGCCCGCGCCGATGGTCGAGTAGCCGAAACCGGGCAGCCAGCCGAGCCAGACGGAGAACACGAGGGACGCCATCAGCGCGACCCAGAACAGCGGCGTGGCATAGAACAGCAGAGCCAGCGTGGAGATGATCGTGTCGCCCCAGGAACCCTGACGGGCGGAGGCGGCGACACCGGCGATCACGCCCAGCACCAGCGACAGCACAAAGGCGACGCCGGTCAGCAGCAGGGTAGCGGGCAGGCGGCTGGCAATGAGATCGGCAACCGGCATCTGCTGGCGATAGGAAAATCCGAGGTCCAGCATCACGGCGCCTTTCAGATAGGTCCAGAGCTGGATGTAGAGAGGCTGATCAAGGCCGAAGCGAATGCGCAGATCGGCGAGAAACTTCTCGTCCGCCGCACCGGCCTCGCCTGCCATGACGGCGGCGGGGTCGCCGGGGGCGGCATGGATCAGCAGGAAATTGAAGACCAGGATGGCCAGCAGGATGAAAACCGCCTTGACCAGCCTGCCCAGAATGAAACGTATCACGCAGTTCGCCCCGTCAGATAATGGGTGGGGTCCGGGCCGATGAGGCGGCCCGGACCGTCAGGCTAGTGCCCTCAGTTCTTGTCGATCCACACGTCGCGGAAGCCGTCGTTCACACCAAGCGCGGAATTGACCGGGTTCTTGATGTTGCAGCGGTAGATCGTGGGGAAGCCCAGCTCCAGCAGCCACAGGTTCGGTACGTCGGAGACGATCTGATCCTGGATCTTCTTGTAGGCCGCCATGCGGTCGTCCGGGTTGGCCATCAGCGCCGCCTCGTCGAACATCTTGTCCGTCTCGGGGTTCTGATAGTTTGACACGTTGTTCCAGGGCGAACCCGGCTCGGCGTTGGTGGACATGTATGTCCGCGACACGCCAAGGGCCGGATCGCCGTATTGGTAGAGGTAGGTGAACGCCAGATCGAAGTCGCGGTCTGCGACCTTCTGGTTCCAGCCCGCCACGTCCGAGGGCACCAGTTCGACGGTCATGCCGATCTCGGTCAGGTTCTGCTTGACCGCTTCGGCCCAACGCTGCCAGGTCTCGCCGTAGGGCAGGCCCAGCAGGCGGATGGTTTCACCGTTGTAGCTGGAGTCTTCCAGAAGCGCCTTGGCCTTCTCGGGGTCATAGCCGATGTCAGGTGTATCCCCGGCGTAAAAGCGGGTGGAGGAGGAGAGCGGGCCGGTTGCGACCTTGCCCAGCCCGTTCCACAGCGCGTCCTTCGCAAAGTTGCGATCCAGCGCGTGCATCATGGCCTGACGGACTTTCACGTCGTCCAGCGGCTTGTTGTTCATGTTGATCCAGATCCACGACAGCGGGCCGAAGTATTCCCAGCCCTGGTCGGTGATGCAGGTGTTTTCCAGCTCGCGGATGCGCGGCACGTCGAAGTTTTCGACCGAACCGCCGGGCAGCACGTCGACCTTGCCGGTCTCGTAGGCCACCGCGCGCGAGGCGGCATCGGGGATCACGTGGTAATAGACCTCATCGACATAGGGTTTGCCCTCCATGTAGTAATCGCCGTTCTTGACGAGGTGGATGTAGCTGCCCTTGACCCATTCATCGAACTTGAACGGGCCGGTGCCGATTGGCGTGTTGTTGGCCGGGTTGTTCACGAAATCCGTGCCTTCGTAGATGTGCTTGGGGATCATCGGCGCGGTGCCCTGTTCGAAGATCCCGATGAAGGGGCCGAAGGGTTCCTTGAGGTTGAACACGACCGTCAGATCGTCGGGCGTGTCGATGCTTTCGACCCGGTCCATGTAGGTACGGGTGCGCGGGTTCGTTTCGCGCAGGAACACGTCCATGGTGAATTTCACATCCTCGGAGGTGAAGGGCTCCCCGTCGTGGAAGGTCACGCCGTCGCGCAGCTTGAAGGTATAGGTCTTGCCGTCCTCCGAGATTTCCCAGGATTCGGCCAGCTGCCCTTCAGGCTTGAGGTCGAAGTCATAGCGCAGCAGGCTTTCGTAGATGTCGCCCGCGACCATCTGGGTTGGGCCGTTCTGCACGATGCCCAGCATCAGCCCCGGCGGTTCCGGCTGGATGACGACGTTCAGCGTGCCGCCCGCCTGCGGCTCCCCGTCCTGCGCGGCCAGCGGCCCCGCAAGCGCCAGGGCCGCGATCGCGGCGATGATCTTGAATGGTCTTAGCATAGTTTCTTTCCCCGTCTGTTGATGTCCATTGGGACTGTTTATGCAGTTCAAGCGTGAACCGTTCTTCGTTGATGTGCCACCCCAGCTTCTGGGAAGTGGCACATCCAGGCGCGTCATTTTTGTTCAAGCGTCTGGATATACCGGGTAATTCCATTTCTTGGTTTTTCGATATCCGCCTGCATCGCAGCGCGGGCCGCAGCGGAATCATGGGTTTCGCAGGCGGCGATGATCTGATGATGCTGCTCGACCATGTCATTGTGGGTCTTGGCGTAATAGCCCGAGATCAGTGGCCCGGTACGCAGCCACAGGCGGCTCAGCACGCCCAGAAGGATCGGCATGCCCGCGATTTCCGCAAGGGCGAAGTGGAACTTCTGATTCATTTCGATCGCCAGCGGCCATTTGCCGGCGGCAGATGCCTCTTCGTTACGCAACACGATGCGTTTGAGCATGGCAACGTCCTTGTCCTGTGCGACTGCGGCGGCACCGGCGGCGGCAAGGCCTTCAAGCTCTGTCCGGATGGCGGTGATCTCAAGATAGGCGGCGGTCGTCAGCACAGGAACGCGCAGGTCTCGCATGCTGCGCTGTTCCAGCGCGTTGTCCTGCAACAGCCGCTGCACCGCGTCACGTACCGGCGTCGAGCTGGTCCCGAGCGAGTCGGCCAGACCCCGTATCGTCAGCTTCTGATTCGGCTGCAGCTTGCCCCGGATCAGGTCCTGCGAGACCCGTCCATATATGGCATGACCCAGCGAATCCTTGTTCAGTTCTTTCATCTCACCCCTGTTGGCGGTGGTGCTATTTTGATGCATCATGCATCAAAATTGTTGATGCGGCAAATCTTAACTGCAATAGTCTGCCCAACCGCCCGGCGGCGGAGCGGGCGATGCCCGAAATTTGCACAACAAGCGGAAGGTCCCCCGGATGAAAGTCTATTTCGACGCGCGACAACTGGGCCACGCGCCGCAGGTCTACTTCAGGCGGGGCGCTGCCATGCCGCATCAGGAGCAGCCCCAGCGGGCCGAGATCCTGCGCGACATGCTGCTGTCGGAAGGGTTCGAGATTTCAGCGCCGGGCGATCATGGGGTCGGCCCGATCAAGGCGGTGCACAATCCCGGCTACGTCGATTTCCTGCCCGATGCCTATGACCGCTTTGTCGAAAGCGCAGGGGCGGAAGCGCTGGCGATCCCTACGATGCATCCCGGTGTCCGCCGCGGGAAGGAGCCGCGCGACATCCACGGCCAGCTGGGATGGTGGATGACCGACACCTCCACGCCGCTGACGCCGGGCAGCTGGGATGCGGCCTATTGGTCGGCGCAATCCGCGGTGGAAGCAGCAGAGGCGGTGTTGTCGGGCGAAAGGGCGGCCTATGCGCTGTGCCGGCCGCCGGGGCACCACGCAATGCGCGATTGTTCCAATGGCTTTTGTTTCTTCAACAACGCCTGCATCGCGGCGCATCACATGACGTCAAAGTACCGCAAGGTCGCGCTGATCGACGTGGATGTGCACACCGGCAACGGATCGCTCGATATTCTGTACGAACGGGGCGACATCTTCTTTTGCTCGCTGCATCCCGATCCCGCCACCTATCCTACCTTCTTCCTTGGTCACGCCGATGAAACAGGTGAAGGCGCGGGGGCGGGCACAAAGCTGAACCTGCTGCTGGAGCAGGGGGCGAGCCAGGATGACGTGCTGGCCACGCTCGACAAGGGCATCGCGGCGGCGCGTGCCTTCGGGGCGGAGGCGCTGGTGGTCTCGCTCGGCTTCGACATGGCGGCGGATGATCCCCTGGCGGCGGTCGCGGTCTATCCCGACGGTTTCGCCACCATGGCGCGCAAGCTGGCAGACATGGGCCTTCCGACAGTGCTGGTACAGGAGGGCGGATACCTTGGCCCGTCGCTTGCCGACAACGGGCGTGCGTTTCTGACAACCTTCCGCAAGGCGATCCAATGAAAGACCATCCCGTGATGATGAACGGCGCCGAAAGCGTCGTGCGCAGCCTGCATGATGCGGGTGTCGATGTGTGTTTCGCCAATCCCGGCACCTCCGAGATGCAGTTCGTCGATGCGCTGGACCGGACCAAGCTGATGCGCTGCGTGCTGGGGCTGTTCGAAGGCGTCGTGACCGGGGCCGCCGATGGCTATGCGCGGATGGCGGGCAAGCCTGCGGTAACATTGCTGCACCTCGCCCCCGGATTTGCCAACGCGGCGGCCAATCTGCACAACGCGCGCAAGGCGCGGGTGCCGATGGTGAACCTCGTGGGCGATCACGCACTGCGCCACCAGCAATACGACGCGCCGCTGTCTGCGGATGTGGAAGGCGCCTGCGCGCCGTTTTCGGATTGGGTCCGGTCGGGCAAGGATGCGGGCAGCTTCGCTGCCGACGCGATGGAGGCGCTGCGCATCGCCAGGGGCAAGCCGGGCCGCATCGCAACCCTGATCGCACCCGCCGATATCGGCTGGGACGCGGGCGGCGTGATGGCGTCTGAGCTGCCGTCTGACGGTCCGGTCGCGCTGGATGCCCAGGCGCTCGACAGGGCCGTTGTGGCGCTGGAGCAGGGCGCAGGCACGGTGATGATCGTGGGCGACGGGGTGCTGGAGGATGTCGGCGCGCTTGCCCTGTTGCAGGGGATCGCGGACAAGACCGGGGCGAAGATCCTCGCGCCGACCTCGAACCGGCGGATGGAGCGCGGGCAGGGGCGGTTCCCGGTCGCCAAGATCCCCTATCCGATCAACGACGCCATCGCGAGCCTCGCGCCGTTCAGTCACGCAATCCTGATCGACGCCAAGCCGCCGGTGGCGTTCTTTGCCTATCCCGGCAAACCGAGCATGTTGCTGCCCGAAGACTGCGAAATGGTGACGCTTGCCGGGTTGGATGGTGACGGGCCTCTGGCGATTGCGGCGCTGGCCGACCGGGTCGGGGCATCGGCGGCGCAAGCGCCCAATGTCACCATGCCGGACCGGCCCGCGGCGGGCGCGATCACGATGCAGAACATCGCGGTGGCCATTTCCCGGGCGCTGCCCGAGGATGCAATCGTTGTGGATGAAGCGGTCAGCTGGGGCGGTGCGCTCTACGCGGCGGGCGACGCGGCGCGGCCGAATTCCTGGCTGTCTCTGACAGGCGGCTCCATCGGCATTGGCATCCCTCTGTCGGCAGGGGCAGCCATCGCGCAGCCTGACCGGCCCGTGATCACTTTGCAGGCCGACGGATCGGCGATGTACACGCTGCAAGGGCTGTGGACGCAGGCGCGGGAGGGGTCGAACGTGACGACGATCATCCTCGCCAACCAGGCCTATGAGATCCTGAAAGGCGAATTGCACAATGTCGGCGCACAGCCGGGCGAGGACGCGCTGAGCATGCTGAATCTTGACCGTCCGGCGCTGGATTTCGTGTCGATTGCCAAGGGAATGGGTGTACCGGGTCGCCGGATCGAGGATGTGCGCGACCTGATCCAAGCCATCGAGGACGCGGCCAAGGAGCCGGGGCCGTTTCTGATAGAGGCGCTGCTATGACGATTTCCCCCGAATTGCGCGAGCGCATCCTGCAATCCGTTTCCGAGGGCTTCGACGATCAGGTGGCCTTCACGCGGCAGTTGGTACAGATACCGTCGCTGCGTGGCCGGGAACATGCAATTCAGGACCTGCTGTTCCGAGCGTTGCGCGAGCGGGGCATGACCGTTGACCGTTTCGCCATGGACCGCGCGGCAATCGAGGCGCATCCGGGCGGGTCGAAATTCTCGGACGATCATTCCGATGCGCCCATCGTTGTCGGCATTCATCGCCCGACCACGGAAACGGGCCGGTCGCTGATCCTGCAGTCGCATCTTGATGTGGTGCCCGAAGGGCTGGCGGAGATGTGGCGCGATCCGCCGTTCTCGGGCAAGGTTGAAGGCGACTGGATGTACGGGCGCGGCGCGGCCGACATGAAAGCGGGCGCGGCGGCGAACCTCTTTGCGCTCGACGCGCTGCGGCGGATCGGGCTGCAACCGGCGGCGACTGTCTATGTGCAGTCGGTGGTCGAGGAGGAATCGACCGGCAACGGCGCCCTGCAGACCTGGCTGGAGGGCTACACCGCCGATGCCGTGCTGATCCCGGAGCCGGAGGACGAAAAGCTGGTGCGCGCCAACACCGGCGTGATCTGGTTCCAGGTCAAGCTGCGCGGTGTTCCGGTGCATGTGCGCGAAATGGGTGAGGGAGCCAATGCCATCGACGCCGCCTACCGCGTGATCGCGGCGCTGCGCGAGATCGAGGCGGACTGGAACGCCGCCAAGGGCGCACATGCGCATTTCGAGGACGAGGCGCATCCGATCAACCTCAACATCGGCAAGATCGAGGGCGGCGACTGGGCCTCCTCGGTGCCGAGCTGGTGCACGATAGACTGCCGTGTCTCGATCTATCCGGGGCAGGGCGCGGAAGAGATGGCGCGCGAGATCACCGACCGGATCGCGGCCTTCGCCAAGGCCGACAGTTTCCTGTCGAACGATCCGCCCGTGGTCGCATTCAACGGCTTTTACGCCGAGGGTTACGTGCTGGAGCCGGGATCGGAAGCCGAGGGCGTTCTGGCTAGGGCGCATGAGGCGGCAATCGGCGTGCCGCTGCAAAGTTTCATGACGGCAGGGTATCTCGATACGCGGGTCTATGCGATCTACAACAAGATCCCGGCGCTTTGTTACGGGCCGATTTCGCGCAACATTCACGGGATCGACGAATGCGTGAGCCTGCCGTCGGTCAAGCGGATCACGCAGGCGATGGCGTTGTTCATCGCCGAATGGTGCGGTGTCGAGCAGGTTGAGGGCTGATGCACAAAGCCGCCGCCTTGCCGCAGTCCGGTCTGTCAGACGCCGCAGGTCGCGCCGACCTGTTGTCTCATGACGCGCCGGCGGTCAGCGCCGATCTGGCGGCGGAACTGGCGCGAAACCTCTACGGGGTCGACGGGCAGGTGCACCGGCTGACAGCCGAGAAGGACGCGAATTATCGGGTGACGATGGCGTCGGGCGAACAGGCGCTGCTCAAGATCAGCAACGCCGCCGAAGACCGGGCCGTGACCGATATGCAGACCGCCGCGCTGATGCATATCGCGGCGGTCGATCCGTCCTTGCCGGTGCCGCAGGTGCGCTGGTCGCTGAACGGGGAGGCCTCGGAGCTTGTCAGCCTGTCGTCCGGTCAGACCCATGTGGTGCGGTTGCTGAGCTATCTGGACGGCACGGTGCTGAGCGCTGCAACCGGCGGCGGTGCCCTGCACCGCGAAATCGGCACGCTGCTGGGACGGCTTGCGCTGGCCCTGCGCGGGTTTTCGCACCCGGCGGCGGGACATGTGCTGCAATGGGACATCCAGCAGGCCCACCGCCTGCGCCCGATGCTGGAGGCGGTGGCCGACCCCGCTCTGCGCGCCCGCCTGACAGCGCTGATCGACCTGTTCGAGGCGGACATCCAGCCGCGTCTTACGTCGTTGCGGGCGCAGGTCGGGCATAACGATTTCAACCCGCACAACCTGCTGGTGGACAGCGCAGAGGCGACGCGGCTGACGGGGATCATCGACTTTGGCGACATGGTGCTGACGCCGGTGGTCTGCGATCTTGCCGTGGCCTGTTCCTACCAGATCGCCGATACCGACCGCCCGTTGGACGATGTGGCGCGGCTGATCGCGGGGTTTACCGAGGTCTTGCCGCTGGAGGATGAGGAATTCGCGCTGCTGCCCGATCTCATACGCCTGCGCCACGCGACCAGCCTGACCATCGGCGCCTGGCGCGCGCGGCGGTATCCCGACAACGCCGCCTATATCCTGCGCAACACGGCCGTATCGCTGCGCGGGCTGAACGCACTGGACAGGATCGGCACGGAGGGGGCACTGGCGGCCCTGTCGCGCAAGGAGAACATGAGATGACCATGGTCAACGCCTTTGACAGCAGCCGCTCAGGCGGGCTCGACTCCGAGGATGCCGCACTGATCGCGCGCCGCGAAAGGGTCATGGGCCCGGCGTACCGCCTGTTCTACCAGGAGCCGCTGCATCTGGTGCGGGGCGAGGGCGTGTGGCTGTGGGACAAGTCGGGCAAGCGCTATCTCGATTGCTACAACAACGTCGCCTCCGTCGGGCATTGTCATCCGAAGGTGGTGCAGGCCGTTACGGCGCAGATGAGCGTGCTGAACACCCACACCCGCTATCTGCACGACGGGGTAGTGGCCTATGCCGAACGGCTGCTGGCGACGATGCCTGACGCGTTGGGGCATGTGATGTTCACCTGCACCGGGTCCGAGGCGAACGATCTGGCGCTGCGCATCACCCGGTCGCATCTGCGGCGGCAGGGGGTGATCGTGACCAAACTGGCATACCACGGCCTGACCGAGGCGGTGTCGGAGCTGTCGCCTTCGCTGGGTGATTTTGTACCACGGGGTGACCGGGTGCGGCTGATCCCGGCGCCGAACGCCCTGACAGTGCCACCTGCAGAACAGGGGGCGCGGCTGGCCGCTGATCTGGGCGAGGCCATCGCGGCGATGCGACGCGACGGGATCGAACCGGCGGCCTTCATCGTCGATACCGTGTTTTCCAGCGACGGGCTTTATCCCGATCCTGCGGGTTTCCTGAAACCCGCGGTGGATCTGATCCGCGCAGAGGGCGGCATATTCATCGCAGACGAGGTGCAGCCGGGGTTTGGGCGCACGGGTGAAGCGTTCTGGGGTTTCCAGCGACACGGGCTGGTGCCGGACATGGTCACGATGGGCAAGCCGATGGGCAACGGTTTCCCGCTGTCGGGTGTCGCCATGCGGCCCGGGCTGGTGGCCGAGTTCGGCAGCAAGGCGCGCTATTTCAACACCTTCGGCGGCAACCCGGTCGCCGCCGCCGCCGGCATGGCGGTGCTGGATGTGATCGAAGGCGATGGGCTGCAGGACAACGCGCTTGAGGTCGGTGCCTTCCTGAAGGACGGTCTGCGCGACATTGCGGGACATGTGCCGGGAATCGTCGATGTCCGGGGCGCAGGTCTGTTCCTGGCCGTCGAGATCGAGAAGCACGGCGCGCCGGATGCGGACCGCGCGGCCTTTGTCGTCAACCACCTGCGGCAGAACGGCGTGCTGATCAGCGCGACGGGGCCGGGGGCCAATGTCCTCAAGATCCGCCCGCCACTGGTGCTGCAACGGGCGGAGGCGCAGATGTTCCTCGACGCTGTCGCCGCAGCCTTTGCGGCGGGCGCCTGACACGGAAACCATGAAGGAGAATTCAATGTCGAAACCACAGGCAAAGGCGGTACCGCTGGTCGAGGACGACCGGGTGCGCGTTACCCGGTTCGAATTCGAACCGGGGGCGGAGACGGGGTGGCATACCCATGAATACGATTATGTCATCACCGCCGTGACGGATTGCACGTTGGAGCTGGAAGACCCGGGTGGAGAGGTCCGTCAGGTGACGGTGAAATCCGGCGAGGCCTATCGGCGCGACAAGGGCGTGAAGCACAATGTGGTGAACGGCGGGGCATCCCCGATGGCGTTTATCGAGGTCGAACTGAAATAGGCCTTGCTCGCGCGTATGTGTCCCTAACTTGCTGCTTAGGGTCACTTTGCCCCGGACATGCCCTGGCAGAGATTGCCCGGCTCAACGTAAGGAGGCAAAGCGCCTATAAATCCAGGGGCACACCTCTCGGGTCGATGATTGCAGCATGAAGCTGGTCTTCTGTTCCATCCTCTCGCGGCAGGATCTCCTTGTGGGGCACCACCGCTGGAACAGGTCCTTCGATACGGGAGACCGAAACCAGCGCGGTCTGACCCGAGCAACCCTGGCTGAAAGGGGAGGCGCCCCTGTCCGAGGTCACAGCATTGGGATTGCCGTTCAGGCACACCAGCCCATGACCCTCCAGATGCCTTGGTGCATACCACGCGCCGGTCGACAGCTGGATCACACCAGAAGCGACCCCCGGATCTGGAGAGGCAACCGCGAGCGTCGCGCCCCTGTCGTTCCAGATCTTGACGACGTCGCCTTGTGCAATTCCTAAACGGTCAGCGTCCCTGTCATTGAGGCGCGCGACTTCGCGACCGTCCACCTTGTGCGACATGCTGGTGGGCCCGAAATCGAGCTGGCTGTGCAACTTGCCGATCGGTTGATTGGCAATGAGTTGAAACGGACGGGCCTCAGCGCCCGTACCGCCAAGCCATTCCCTGGGTTCGATCCATGCAGGATGGCCTGGAAGGCCGGATGCGGCGACTTTTTCGGAATAAAGTTCAATCAGGCCGCTGTCCGTGGTCAAAGCATTGGTTTCGGAATTGCGATGGAATGCTTCCATCATGCCGGGGGTTTTCGAGACAGGCAGCTTGAGCGGGCCGCCGGTCATGAAATCCGCGAAGCTCGGGGGGTTCTCGCCCCGGTTTTTCATCGCGCGTTCGGTTTTTGCATAGATGTGTTCAAGCCAGCCACGGCTGCTGCGTCCTTCGGTGAACATGTCCAGGCAACCAAGTCGTTGTGCAAGCGCACAAAAAATATCGTAGTCGTCCCTTGCTTCGCCGAAGGGGGCAGTCAGCCTTTCCATCGGAACCAGATAGGGATCGCCTGCGCTGGCGCCGATGTCTTCACGTTCGGCGGTAATTGTCGCCGGAAAGATGATGTCGGCATGTGCGGTGGTCGCCGTTCCCACGCTTTCGTGCAGTATGATCGTATCGGGCCGCGCGAAGGCTTCGGACAGTTTTGCCAGGTCCTGGTGATGGTGAAACGGGTTTCCACCGGCCCAGTAGACCAGATTAATCTCTGCGTAACGTCGCTCTTCTCCGCGATAAGTATAGGTCGTCCCCGGATTCAAGAGCAGGTCGGAAATACGGGATACGGGAATGAAGTCGCCTGACCGGTTGCGCCCTTGCGGGAGCGTCGGAACCGGAACCGCAAGCGGGGGTTTGCCATGATTGCCCATGGAGCCAAGGGCATATGTGAACCCCGCCCCTTGCTGATCGGCGCGGCCAAGCATCGCCGAGAGGGCAAGCGCCATCCAGACCGGTTGTTCGCCGTTCTCTGCGCGTTGCAATCCGTATGCGACGGTTATCAGTGTGCGCTTGCCTGCCGCCTCGTCTGCCAGGTGACGGATTTCACCGGCCGTTACACCGCAGATGCCTTCGGCCCATTCGGGTGATTTGACGATGTCGTCTGCCCTGCCTTCCAGATAATCGCGCAGGACGTCCCAGCCAGAGGTATAGCGTGCAAGATATGCTTCATCGGCCTGCCCGGTGACGTGCAGGTGATGGGCCATGCCCAGCATCAAGGCTGTATCTGTTCCGGGCCTCGGGCGGATGCGGGTTGCGTTCCCGGCAGCAGAAAAATCGTCGTCCAGCGGGCTGACGGATACGAATTGGCAGCCGCGTGCCAGCCCCTGTTGGATCGAGTCGCGTGCAATGTGTTGGCTTGAACCGCCAGGACTGACCGACAGGTTGCGCAGCGGCAACCCGCCAAAGGCTATGACCAGCTCGGTGCGATCGCGGATGTGCTCCCACCAGTTGCCTTCGCGCGTGATCCGGGTGGCGTTTCCGACGACCGTGTCCAGTATGACCGACCCGGCGGCAGTGGAATAGGTGTCGACGGATGCAACATATCCGCCGAACGCCGTGTTGAGAAACCTGTGGACCTGGCTTTGGGCATGGTGAAATCGCCCGGCCGAAGACCAGCCATAGGAGCCACCAAACACATGCTTGCCTGGCACCTCGCCCCGGGGTTTTTGGCCTGCGGTGCCGCCACCCAGCCTGGAGAGTTCTGCCGCTGCAAGATCGAGTGCGGCGTCCCATTCCATCTCTACATAGGTGTCGCGGCCGCGGCGGTCATCGGGGCCGGGGCCGTCGTTCAGCCAGCCTTTTCGGACCAGCGGCTTCGAGAGGCGCGATGGATGCGCCAGCGCGGATGGGATGTTCCTCAGGATCGGGGAGGGGTCGGGATCATCCTTGAATGGCTGAACGACAAGTGCGTCACCGTCGAAATTGGCGGTGAATGCGCCCCAATGGCTGCTGTGACTCTTGGGTGTTGCTTTGTTCACGGTGACCTTCCCTTGATTTTCGCCTGCCCTGGGGCCGCTTGTCACAGGTTGACAAAAATCGGATTGACAGTCGAATGTCAATATTTATACAAGTTGTAGCACTTGAGTTGTAAATATTAGTTGTCAGATGTTCACCAAGGTCCCGAGGTGGAGCGGGCCCGGTGCGCAGTTGTGCAGCTTGGGAAAGTGTTCGGGCGCAAGCGCCCGCCAAGGAGGAAGCTGTAAAGATGGCGGGGGAAGCCCAACCAAGAATCGGGATCATCGGCGACGGGTTCATGAACCCTGGATTTTTTCGCAAGGCGTTGGAGGCGCAGCCGGGTCTGCGTAAGGCAAGCTTCAAGGAGCTTGAGCTGGGCTGGCCGATTTCGGTGACCTCGACAAAAAAGGATCCGGACCTGCCGATTGGCGAATTTGTCGGGCGGCCCGAAGATTATTTTGACTTCATTTCCGACCTGGATGTTCTGGTGACCCATCTTGCGCCCGTCACGGCGGACAGCCTTGATCATGCACCTGATCTGAAAGTGATCGGGGTGTCGCGGGGCGGACCGGTCAACATCGACAGCGCTGCCGCTGCCAGGCGTGGTGTCGTTGTCGTCAATGCGCCGGGGCGCAATGCATCGGCCGTCGCCGAATTCACGATTGCCTCTCTTCTTGCAGAGACGCGCAACCTTGTTCGCGGGCACATGAATGTGCTGGGCGGGGCGTTCAAACGCGAGTTCTACCACATTGATCACGTCGGTCCGGAGCTGTGCGAACTGACGCTCGGCATCATCGGTTATGGCGATATCGGGATGCGTGTCGCGCGTCTTGCGGCGGTGTTCGGGTGCCGGATCATCGTGTCCGATCCGTTCAAGGAACTGACCGAGGAAGATCGCGCCCTCGGGATCGAGAAGGTCGCGCTTGATGCGCTTATATCGACAGCTGATGTGGTGACCCTGCACCCAAGGGTGACCCCCGAAACGCGGGGCATGATCGACCGCTCCCGCATCGAAAGCATGAAAAAGGGGGCTTATATCGTCAACACCACCCGTGGTGAGGTGCTGGATTACGATGCCCTCTATGACGCCTTGAAGTCCGGGCATCTTTCCGGTGCGGCGCTGGATACGTTCAACCCCGAACCGCCCCCTGCCGACTGGCCGCTACTGAAGCTGCCGAATGTTACGCTGTCGCCCCATATCGCCGGCGCCTCGCGCTATAGCGTGGTGAAGGCCGCCAACATGATCGCCGAAGACGTCGCACGCTTCTTCGACGGCGAACCCCCCCTCTATCAAGTGAGATAAGACATTGGATAAACAAGAGCTTGCTCTGCGAACCGAGCTGATCGAAGCCTGCCGGGCCATGAACGGGCTGGGTATCAACAAGGGCACCGCCGGAAACATCTCGGTGCGTTTTGGTGACGGTTTCCTGATTTCGCCGACGGGTATTCCATACGACAAACTGTTGCCAGAGCATGTGGTCTACATGAACTGGGACGCGGGATTTGACGGTGATGTGCGCCCGTCCAGCGAGTGGCGGTTTCATCGGGATATCTTGCAGGCGCGCGAAGATCTGAATGCGGTTGTGCATACGCATTCCACCAATGCAACTTCAGTGTCGATCCTGAACAGGGATATTCCGGCGGTTCACTATGCAATCGCAGCGGCGGGCGGGCCTTCGATCCGTTGTGCGCCTTACGAGATCTTCGGCTCGCAGGAGCTGGCGGACAGAATCATCATCGCGCTGGAGGGCCGCCGGGCCTGTCTTCTTGCGCATCACGGCGTGATTGCCGCGCATGTTTCCATTGGCCGCGCCCTGTCTCTGGCGGTCACGGTCGAGGAATTGGCGACGCACTACCTGAATTGTCTTCCGATGGGCGAGCCTCCGGTCCTGACGGATGAACAGATCGCCGATGTTGTCGAGAAGTTCAAAACCTATGGCCAACAATCCGCGGCAACGGAAAAGTCGCTGAAGGCGGCAGAGTGACCTGAATTATGGAATCCGATCTGGTCCTCTGCCTCGATTCCGGCACCACAAGCGTCAAGGCGGCGATCTATGATCGTCACGGCAAGATGCTTGCGCGTTCTGAGGTCGAAAATTCCGCTCTTGAGCGGTCGGGCGACCGGGTAGAGCAGGACATGGCCCGCTCTGTCGCGGACGCGGAGAGAGCCATTCGGGCCTGCACCGGGCAGGTAGCGGCGAAACCGTCGGTTCTGGCGTTGACAGCACAGGGGGATGGGCTCTGGCCGATCGGTGCTGACATGTTGCCAGCCGGGAAAGCCCTGACCTGGCTGGACGGGCGGGTTCGACCGATGCTTGCTGCGATGGAGGCAGAACTGGATGCGATCGAGGCAATCACCTCCGCCCGACCCACAGCGGCATCCCAAACCGTGCAGCTTCTGTGGCTTCAGCAGAACGAGCCGGAGCGGTTTGCCACCATCAGATATGCCTTGCGGTTGAAGGAGTGGCTTTTCCTTGCGATGACCGGCGTCCTGCGGGCAGAACCGAGCGGCCTGTTGCCTGCGTGGGGTGACTGGCGCATTGGCCAACCGTCGGGCGAAATTGCCGAGATTCTCGGCCTTGAAAAAGGCATCGGGGTTCTGCCTGAAATCGGGGCGGGTGCGGACTGCGTTGCCGGTCTGTCAAGAGATGCCGCCGCGCGGTTGGGGTTGCCGGACGGCATGCCAGTCGTTCTTGGGCCGGGAGATGTGCAATCAAGCCTGATCGGGCTTGGCGTGGGGCCGGGCCTGTCGCGGTCCCGGGGTTCGATCTTTGGAACAAGTGCAATCCACGGCGGGTACTTTGAATCCATCGATGACGTGAGCGAAAAACTGTCCGGCGCGATGGTGCAGCTTTCTGCCACCGGGCAGGGGTTTGTCTGTTTTCACCCCAGTTTCAATGGCGGCACGACCTTCCGTCATGTGCGCGACCTGTTGAAGGGCGAACTGCCCGAAAACTATGGCCCTGCATATTCCTCGCTTGTCCTGCATCCGTTCTTTGAGCCGGGTGGCGAACGGGCACCGATAACCCATCCCCATGCCTCGGCTGCATTGTTCGGGATGAGCTCGGCGACCCGCTCTGACGAGCTTGGCTGGGCAGCGCGGGAGGCCTTGGCGTTTCTGACCAGGATGAGCCACGCCGATCTGGGACTGGACGAAGGGCAGGTTGTGGCCGTGGGAGGTGGCGTCGCGCGTGACGACGTCTTCATGCAATTGCTCGCCTCGGTGCTGGAGCGGCCGGTGCGCCCGCAAAAAGGGGGCGATACAGCTTTGCGGGGGCTTGCTGCGGTCGCGATGGGCATCCTTGAGGCGGGCGGAGCAAAGGGCAGGGTGGTCGACGCTTACCTTTCGCCGGCCGACGGCGAGGTTGCGCCAGAGGAAGGCGCGGTCCGCGAGTACCTGGGGCTGAAATTCGAGTTGTTTGAGCGCTTGTTGAAGGACAACGCGCGCCATTGGGGCGCGCTGGACGAGGTGGGGGAGGCCGCACGAAAGCTGAGGGGGAGCTAGCAGTACGGTGCTGCAACAGGGCGCCGAAAACAGACGGCTGCCAAGGGAGGAATAAATGAAGGTCACAAAGGCCGGAGTTTCCAGCGTTTCCGTCGATCTTTCGGCGGATTGCCTGCGCACGACCACCGGGGCGGCACCAAAACGCATTGGTATACCGGAAGATCTGAAACGCGATACAGACCGCGCCACTGAGGCGAAGGCCGCGCCATGGGCCGGGGGTGCCGCATGATCGCCATCAGCGATCATAAAACCGGCACGCGCGCCCCGGTTGCGCAGCAGGATGACCTGTTGCAGAAACTCGGGGCGATCTGTGGCCAGAGCAACCTGTTGACGGGCCGTCAAACCAGCAGCTACGCGCGTGACTGGCGTGGTCAGTACCCTTCGCACCCTCTGGCTGTCGTGCGGCCCGGCACGACGCAGGAGGTGTCTTCGATCCTGAGCCTGGCGAATGAGCACGGATGCCCGGTTGTGCCACTCGGTG
The DNA here is from genome assembly GCF_027213915.1 of Sulfitobacter sp. G21635-S1. Classification (NCBI taxonomy): domain Bacteria; kingdom Pseudomonadati; phylum Pseudomonadota; class Alphaproteobacteria; order Rhodobacterales; family Roseobacteraceae; genus Sulfitobacter; species Sulfitobacter sp. G21635-S1. Next base: position 440,561 of record NZ_JAPWGV010000001.1, on the reverse strand, counting down.
GTAACACCGGATTGGTGGGAGGCACGCAGACCGACGGCGGGTTGATGGTGTCGCTGGAGCGGATGAAACGGATCCGGGCCATCGATCCCGCGGGGCGCACTGCCTCGGTCGATGCAGGCGTCATCGTCGAAGAAGTGAATTGCGCGGTTGAGCGGTTTGGCCTGCGCTTTCCCCTGGCTTTCGGTGCCGATGGTTCGGCGATGATCGGCGGGGCGCTTTCGACAAATGCAGGCGGGGCGAATGTGCTGGCCTTTGGCATGGCACGTGCGCTCTGCCTGGGGCTGGAAGTGGTTCTGCCCGACGGTCGCATTCTGGACGACATGGTTGCGCTGCGAAAAAACAACACAGGATACGACCTCAAGCACCTTTTCATCGGGGCGGAGGGCACGCTTGGCCTGATCACGGGCGCTGTGCTGACCTTGACCGACCTTCCGACGACATATGCAACGGCGTTGATCGGCGTGAACGCCCTTGATGACGGTTTGAAGGCGCTTGGCCGGTTGCGCCGGGCCTGCGGCAGCCAGCTCGAAGCATTCGAAGTCATGCCCGAAAGCTATCTTAAGCGATTGCTGGGCAGCCAAGAGGCGCCGAACTTCCCGTTCCCGGAGGTGCCCGGCGCGGCAATTCTTGTGGAACTTGCATCCTCATCGCCAATTGATTGCACGCCAAATGACAAGGGCGAAACACCATTGATTGAACGTCTGGCCACGGAGCTGGGCGATTGCATCGGGACGGGCGTCGTGACCGATGCGGTCATTGCACATAACGCCCAACAGCGTGCGGCGCTCTGGCGTCTTCGCGATACCGCGCCGGAACTGACAAAAGGCCTTACCCCGGTCGTCGCGGCGGATGTTTCCGTTCCGCTGGATCTGATTGGTGAATTCGAGCCAAGCCTCCAACAAAGCATCAGGTCCATGGACCCCGATGCGTTGTTCTGGACTGTCGGACATCTGGGTGACGGCAATCTGCACATTGTTGTTTGTACCGGCGACAAATCCCCCGAACACATGGCCCGCGTTCGCAACGTGATCGACGAAACGACCATGCGCTTTCAAGGCGCCTTTTCCGCCGAACACGGTGTCGGAATTCAAAAGCTTGAGAGCATGTCCGCCTTCAAATCACCCGTGGCTCTGGATCTGATGCGGGGCATCAAGGCGGTTTTCGACCCGAAGGGGATCATGAACCCAGGCAAGGTACTGCCGGATCGTTTGCCCGGCACAATGCACGAAAAGTAAGAAAACACAGACAGTTAAGAGGAGAAACACTGTGAAGATCAGACATGAAAATCTACTGAGAGGGCTGGCTGTAAGCACTTGCGCCGCCATGACTGCATCCATGGCTTTTGCAGCCGATTACACGATGAAATTCTCGATCAGCGATACTGAAATCGCGGAAGAGCATTTCACCCACACGCCGCTTCGCGCCTTTGAAAAGGAGATCGAGGAAAAGAGCGGAGGCCGCATTGAAGTACAAGTGTACTGGAGCGGTCAGCTGGGCAAGACCGACAGCGTGGTCAACATGGTGGCAAACGGACTTGTCGAGGCCATCATGGGGGCCGATGGTTTTGCATCGCCCTATGACCAGAATATCCAGGTGCTTGGTATCCCTTATCTCTTCAATGACAGGGCCGCGGCATATGAAGTTCTGGATGGTGAATGCGGACAGATGTTGTCCGACAGTCTGGCTGCCAAAAGCGGATTGCGCGCGGCGGTCTGGCACGAAAACGGCGGGTATCGGAACTATTCGGCGAACACTGCGCTGACCTCGGTCGAGGATCTCAAGGGATTGAAGATCCGCACCATGAACAACCCGGTTCACATGGAAATCGTGAACGCGCTTGGTGCCTCGCCTACCCCGATTCCCTGGCAGGACCTTTATACAGCGTTGCAAACGGGTGTCGTGGACGGTCAGGAAAACTCGCTTGCAATCTTTCGCATTCCAAAGCTGGAAGAGGTGCAAAAGCACATCATCATGGATGGCCACGTGTATTCTCCCGGTGCCTTGTACTTCAGCCAGTCCTGGTGGGACTCGCTGCCCGAGGACCTGCAGGAGATCGTGCAAACCGCCTCGGAGAATTTCCGTGACATGAACCGGGAGATCTCGACCAAGGCCGAAGAGTCTGACCGCGCTTATCTGGAGGCGCAGGGTGTCTCTATCTATGATCCCACGCCCGAGCAAAAGCAGCAGTTCCGCGACCTGACCCAGGCTCCGGCAATGGAGTACATCAAGGACAACGTCGACGCCGAAATACTGTCGTGCTTCCTGGAGGCTGCAGAGGTCGCCAACGCCAAGTCGGGTTCATAGGCACCACCGCCGGGCTGCCCTGACAACAGGGTGGCCCGCCACTTATCATTTGGGAGGAGATCTGATGGCCAAGGCGTTGCTGGTGTTTTGCCGCGCAATTTCATGGGTTCAGCTATTGCTGTTGCTGACCATGCTGGGCGTCATGGCGAGCCTTGTGTTCACACGTTACGTGTTCGCTTATTCGCCACCATGGTCAGAAGAGCTTACCCGGTTTGCGATGATCTGGCTGGTCATGTTGGGCGGTGCTGTCCTGGCCTTGTTCGACGATCACATCACCCTGTTCGTCTTTGTCGAATTGATGGGCCCGCGTGTCAGGGCCGCCCGAAACATCCTGGTGCGCCTGATCATGATCGCGACCAGCGGCGTCGTTGCCTACAAGGGCATCAAGTTCGCGGATGGCATGAGTGGTGTCATCGCCTGGGGTCTGAACATTAACATGACCATCCCCACCTATTCGGTGACGGTCGGGTTTGGGCTCATCTTGATTTTCAACCTGATCTTGCTGATCGACGATGTCGCCGCGCTGTTTGGAAAAAGAGCACAGCTGGTTCCGCGTCAGGATCAAGTCATGGACGGTTCGTTCCGCCCGCAAGATGATCTCTGATTTGAAGGAATTCCAGAAGTGACCATTGGCATCGTCCTTATCGTTCTTTTCGGAATGATCCTCATCGGAGTACCGATTTCCTTTGCCATGCTGGCGACAACCGGACTCTATTTTCTGACCAGCCCGACACCGTTTTTCATCGAGCTTTTGCCTGCCAAGATCTTCGAGGGTCTGGACAACATCATTCTGATCGCGATCCCGTTCTTCCTGCTGGCTGGCGAGTTGATGAGCAGATCCGGCATGGCAGACCGGTTGATGCATTTCTCCAACCTCGTGATTGGCCGCGTGCGGGGCGGATTTGCCTATGTGAACGTGATGGCGAGCCTGTTGTTTTCAGGTCTGACGGGTGTCGCCGTGGGCGACATTGCAGCACTTGGCAAGATCGAGGTGCTGGCCATGGAGAAAGCGGGCTATCCGCGTCATTTCGCTGCTGCCGTCACCGTCGCCTCGTCTCTGGTTGGTCCGATTATTCCGCCGAGCGGCGTGATTATCCTGTACTGCGCGATCATGAATGTTTCGGTCGGGGGGATGTTTCTTGCCGCTCTGGTTCCGGGCGTCATCCTGGCTCTGGCCGACATGCTTGTGATCGCGTTCCAGGCCAAGAAGAGGAACTTCCCGCTTTCGGATGTCGACCGGTCGCTGCCTGCTTTCGTCAAGGGGACACGCGACGCGGCACTGGCGCTCCTGATGCCCGCCTTCCTGATCGGCGGCATCGTGGGTGGGGTGACAACCCCGACAGAGGCGGCCGCGGCATCCGTCGTCTACGCCCTGATTGTATCGGTTCTGATCTATCGGGCGCTTTCAGTGAAGGAAGTCGGAAAGATCTTCATGAACACCACCTTCGAGGCCGCGCGGCTTTTGTTCATGATCGCGGGCGCCTTGTCGATGACGTGGATTTTCGCGCTTGAGGATCTGGCGGGGCAGGTGGCCTTCATCTTTGATTTTGCCAAGGGATCCCCCTTGTTGCTGATCCTTTTGATCAACTGCCTGTTCATCCTCCTTGGCATGTTCATGGATGCTGCGCTTGCGTTGATCCTGTTCGGGCCAATCGTGGCGCCCTTGGCCTACAGCGTCGGAGTGGACCCCCTGCAACTGGGGATCATGCTGATCATCAATGTCACTGTTGGACTTGCCACGCCGCCGATAGGTTACGTGCTGTTCGCGATGTGCAGCGTTGTCAGGCTGAATTTCAGCAAGCTGGTGGCAGAGCTCATTCCATTCCTGATGATCAAGGCCGTTCTGTTGATCATCATCGGTCTTGTGCCTGCGCTCACGACCTGGGTGCCGGGTTTGTTCGGGTTCTGAGAATGACGAAGGGACCATCCGGCACGCGCACCGTGCCGCGTTGAACCCGGCTTGCACCGCCGGGCAGAAGCCTATGACGAGATCGCCGCATCCGGTTCCGAGGCCTCTTGCAGGCGCGGATAGCCAAGCGAGGCCAGGGCGGCAGTCACCTCGTCCAGGATCGCAGGATCGTCGATTGTTGCGGGCACCTTGAACGGCTGGCCATCGGCAATCTTTACCATCGTGGCGCGCAGGATCTTTCCCGAACGGGTCTTTGGCAGCCGGTCCACTGGTGTGGCCTGCCGGAACGCGGCCACCGGACCGATCCTGTCACGCACCATCTGAACCAGTTCTGAAACGACTTCCGACGGGTCGCGGGACACGCCCTCGTTCACACAGTAGAGCGCGACGGGGATCTGGCCCTTCAAAGCATCCGCAGCGCCGATCACGGCGCATTCTGCCACATCAGGGTGATCGGCGATGACTTCTTCGATCGCGCCGGTGGACAGTCGGTGCCCCGCAACATTGATGACGTCATCGGTGCGGGCCATGATGTAAAGGTATCCATCGTCGTCGATCATGCCGGCATCGCCGGTTTCATAATAGCCGGGGAAACTCTCCAAATAAGACTTTTCGAACCGCTCATGTGCGTTCCATACGGTCGTGAAGCAGCTCGGGGGCAGGGGCAGCTTGATGGCGATGGCACCCAGAGATCCCGGCGGCAGGATTTGTCCGGCCTCGTCCAGAATTTCGATTTCATATCCCGGCATGGGGACCGTCGGCGAGCCGGGCTTGATCGGCAAGAGTTCGATCCCGGCCGGGTTGGCGGCAATGCTCCAGCTGGTTTCAGTCTGCCACCAATGGTCGATTACCGGCTTGCCGGTCTTTTCCTCGGCCCATTCGACAGTCGCCGGGTCCGCGCGTTCACCGGCGAGAAACACCAGTTCAAGCGCGCTCAGATCGTAATCCTTCAGCAGCTCGCCCCTGGGGTCGGCGCGTTTGACCGCGCGAAATGCGGTTGGTGCCGTGAAGAAACTCTTTACCTTATGTTCGGAGATCACCCGCCAGAATGCACCGGCGTCAGGTGTGCCGATGGGCTTGCCTTCATAGAGGATCGTGGTGCTGCCGTTGATCAGCGGCCCGTAGCAGATATAACTGTGTCCGACCACCCAACCGACATCCGACGCAGCCCAGAACACATCACCGGGTTGCACGTTGTAGATGTTTCGCATCGACCAGGACAATGCGACCAGCTGGCCGCCGGTCGGACGTACCACACCTTTGGGGTTCCCTGTCGTTCCCGAGGTGTAAAGAATGTAAGCCGGATGTGTGCCTTCGACCGGAACGCAGGCTGCGGGTTCGGCATCTTTCTGAGCATCGAACCAATCGAAATCACGTCCTTCGACCAATGTTGCGCGTTCCTGCTCGCGCTGAAGAATGAGACAGAATTCAGGTTTGCAATCGGCAAGTTCGATGGCCTGATCGAGCAGCGGTTTGTAGTGGACGACATGGGTCGGCTCGATTCCGCAGGACGCCGCGAGAACTGCCTTTGGCGTGCAGTCGTCCAGTCTCGTGGCAAGTTCGTTTGCAGCAAAGCCGCCGAACACGACAGAATGAATCGCGCCGATCCTTGCACAGGCCAGCATGGCGACCAGTGCTTCGGGGACCATGGGCATGTAAATGACGACGCGGTCTCCCTTGGTGATCCCCCTTTCCGCCAGGGCACCTGCAAGCCGCGCGGTCCGGGATTGCAGATCGGCAAAACTGATGTGTTCGATGGTGTTGGTGACCGGGCTGTCATAGATGATTGCGGTCCGGTTGCCGTTGCCCGCTTCGACATGCCGGTCGACGGCGTTCCAGCAGGTGTTGACCGTGGCGTCGGCGAACCATTCGTGGACGCCATCGCTGTTCTTTGACAATCCGGTCTTTGGCGGTTGGATCCAGTCGATGGCTTCGGCCTGGCGCAGCCAGAATGCATTCGGCGCGTTCCGCCAGTCTTCGTAGACTTCTTTGTAGCCGGTCATCTGATTTTCTCCGCAGTACATCCTGCGTTGCCCGTGAGGGTTCCGTATCCGGATGGGTTCCGTTTGCTGTGTTGGTCAGTTGTTCAAATCTTTGGTCGCGGCTGTCAGTCTGCGCCGTGACCGCGACAGATGAATGCGCATCGCGGCAGTCGCCATCACCGGATCACCCGTGACGATGGCTTCGTAGATTGCGTTGTGTTCTTCCAGAACGCGGCCGATCCTGCCCTTGTTCCGGTCCCGCGCCATGTTGAGCGACACGGTCAAGAGCCGCACCGTTTGCTCCTGGATCATGCGCATCGTGTCTATGTAAAAAATGTTACCGGTTGCCGCGGCAATTGATTGGTGAAAGGCCAGATCGCTTTCCGGTGTGATGAAGTCTGAAACCGCCTCGGTCGAAAGGCGGTCAAATGCCGATTTGATCGCGATGAGCTGTTTGTCCGACCTGCGCTGCGCTGCGAGGCCTGCAGCGAGCCCTTCGATCTCGATCCGGTATTCCAGGCATTGCAGGAGCACGTCAATGTCGCCGGGCTGGACAAAGTCAGCCAGCCGCTGAGAGGGGCGGCGTTTGATGTAAGTACCGCTGCCGCGTTTGCGTTCGACAATGCCGTCGGCACCAAGCCGGGACAGGGCGACACGAACAATGGGCCGGGACACACCAAGCATGCGACAATAGTCGTTCTCGGAGGGCATCTTTGCGCCGACTTCCAGGGGTCCGCTGACAATTTGCGACAGTATTTCGTCATAGACATGATCGGCGAGCGGGCTGTTCGAGCCTGCTGCTCCCGCCTGGTCCTTGTCTTCGTCGCTGTCACGCATGCCTTCTCCTCCGCATCCCTCGCCATCGTGGCAATTGAAGCTTGAAGAAGAATTATTACAGATTTTACCAAACGTAAACTTAGTACTTGTTTTATTTGGTAATTTCGGCGCGCAATCCGTTCCTTAGATGGCCGGGTTCATCGAAAGCTTCTTGCGGCTCTAGTAGCCAGCGACACAGCCATCCTTTCTGGGATCGGAGGCGCCGATCAGGGTGCCGCGCGCATGGTCGATCCGGATCGCCTGCGCACCGCCAAGCGGGTCTTCGGCCAGACGCAGGCTGTGGCCCTTGGCTGCAAGGCCGCGCAGCACTTCGGCCGGCACGCTGCGCTCGACCTCGACAACATCGCCCAGGGGAAACACGCGCGGCGCATCCAGCACGCCTTGCAGGTCGCACCCGTGATCGAAGAGGTTCGATATGACGCGGGCCTGGCCCAGCGGCTGATAATCTCCGCCCATGACGCCGAAGGACAGCACCGGCTTGCCCTGTTCTGTTACCATGCCGGGCATGATCGTGTGCATCGGGCGCTTGCCCGGGGCAAGCACGTTGGGATGATCGGGATCGAGAGAGAAGGAATGGCCGCGGTTCTGGAACAGAACGCCGGTCTCTGGGCAGAGAATACCGCTGCCGAAACTGTCGAAGATCGAGTTGATGAAGCTGACCGCATTCATGTCGCGATCCACTACGGTCATATAGACGGTGTCCGAAGTCCTGAGGCCAAGCGGGCCGATGTCGGTCATGGCGCGGTCGGGCATGATCCGCGCGCGCAATTCATCCGCCCAAGGCTTGGACAGGATCTGCTCGACCGTTATCTTCATGTCACCCAATTCGGTGATGTGCCGGTCGCGCATGGCATAGGCCAGACGCGCGGTCTCGATCTCCAGATGCAGCGCCTCGGCGCTGCCGGGGGTAAGTGCGGACAGGTCGAACCCTTCCATCAGGTTCAGCATCATCAGCGCGGTCAGGCCCTGATTGTTGGGCGGCACCTGATGCACATTCCGTCCCCGGTAATCGGTCGATATCGGCCTGACAAAGTCGCCCGCGACCCCGGCGAAATCCGTGGCAGTATGAATGCCGCCCTGCGCCTGCAACGTGCGCACCATCGCCTCGGCCACAGGCCCTTCGTAAAAACCGCGCGGGCCCTTGGCTGCGATGATCTCCAGCGTCTCGGCCAGATGTTCCTGGCGGTGGATCATACCCTCGGCCGGGCTGTCACCATCCGGCAAAAAGAGCGCGCGCGCGGCGTCCCGCTTGGCCAGATGCGCACGGGCTTTGCGCCAGTCACGGGCGACACGGGCATGGACGGGATAGCCGTTTCGGGCATAGCCGATGGCAGGCTGCAGCAAACGGGCCATGTCCAGACGCCCGAACCGGCTGTGCAACCGGAACCAGCCGTCAATCGCGCCGGGCAGCGTGACCGCGTGGATGGAATCCACCGGGATGTCGGTGAAGCCCTGTTCACGCAAACGATCCACCGAAGCAGCCGCAGGGGCGCGACCGGACCCGTTAAAGGCGATCACGCCGCCACCGCCATTTGGCGCGACCAGCGCAAAGCAATCGCCACCGATCCCGGTCATCTGCGGCTCGACCACCGCCATGACAGCCGACCCCGCAATGGCAGCATCCATCGCTGAGCCGCCCTCGCGCAGGACCTGCATGGCGGCTTCGGTCGCCAGAGGATGCGAGGTTGCCACCATGGCCTCCATCGCATGGACAGCCGACCGGCCGGGGAAATGAAAGTCACGCATTGGGGGCTCCGTCGTTTATTTGTCTTTGCGCATCGGGATGCGGCTGCCGCGAGACCGGCGCAGGTCCGCGACCTCGCGGATCATCTGCATGTTGTCGCGCGACGAGCGCACATGCGCCCGCGCCGCGGCCATCGCCCGGGGGGCGTCGCGGTCCAGCATGGCTTCGACGATGGCGCGGTGTTCGGCCACGGCCATGGTCCATTGATCGATCCAGCGCACCTCGACCCAGAGCGCAAGGCGCAACTGGTCGTAGACGCGGCGGGTGATCTCGATCAGCGGGGCATTGTGCGTGGCGGCCAGGATCACCTCATGCACCTCAAGCCCCAGCTCCAGCTCGCGCGCATAGACTTCCGGTGTGCGTTCATGGGCCTGATCCAGCGCATAGATGTCATCCATGACCCGGGCCAAAGCCTGCAATTCTTCGTCGCTTGCCGTTTCTGTCGCAATCTCGGCGGCCATGGCGTCAAGCCCTTCACGCACCACCAGCAAGTCGCAGACCGCGTCCACATCCAGATTGGCCACCGAGTAGCCGCTGTTGGGCTGGCTGACGACAAGCCCTTCGCGTTCCAGACGGTTCAGCGCCTCGCGCAGCGGAGTGCGGCCAATGCCGAACTCCTGGATAAGGCGCGCCTCGGACAGGCGTTCCCCGCGTTGCAGGTTGCCGCTCAGGATCGCGTCCTTGAGGGTCAGAAAGGCTTTTTCCCGCAGAACACCCCGTTTCTTGGGCGAGGTGGCAGGTGCGGAGTGCGGTATTGTTTCACTCATCTGATGTTCCCTGCGAGCTTGGGTTTGTTGACGGCGGCGGGTCGGATCAGATGCGCGCCAAGCCTTTTTTCGATCCGTCCGGCCAGGAAGATGAACCCGTATACCAGAATAAGGTAGAGCAGTGCCGCAAGGCCAAAGGCTTCGAAAAAGGTAAAGTCGCGCGCGCCCACGGTGCGCGCCACACCGGTGATATCCATGATCGTGATGATCGAGACAAGAGATGTGGCCTGGATCTGGTAGACCACTTCGTTCGTGTAAGCAGGCCAGCCGATGCGGATGGCGCGGGGCAGGATCACCAAGCGCAACAGCAGATACCGGTTCAGGCCAAGCGCCTTGGCCGCCTCGATTTCTCCTTTCGGGATCGCCTGGATCGCGCCACGCAGGATTTCGGAGCTGTAAGCGGCGGTGTTCAATGTCAGCGACAGCAGGGCGCAGAACCACGGATCGCGGAAGAAGGTCCAAAGGCCCAGAGCGCCCAGTTCATGGCGGAACTGCCCGCTGCCGTAGTAGATCAGGAAAATCTGGGCCAGCAGCGGTGTGCCCCGGAAGAAAAAGACATAGCCCGTGGCGGCGCTGCTCAGCACGCGTTTGCGCGACAGCCGCGCAAGTGCGATCGGCAGCGCCATGAGCAGACCACAAGAGCAGCTGAACAGGGCCAGCTGGATGGTCATCCACGCCCCTTCAAGAAATCGGGGCAGGTTCGCAAGGATGAAATCCATCAGCTTCTGGCCTCGGTCGTGCCGCGCGCAGCCCAGCGTTCAAGCCGCGCTTGACCCAGCATCGAAATGGCGGTGATCGCAAGATACAGAAGGCAGGCCGCGAAAAAGAAGGTGAAGGGCTGCCGCGTGGACCGTGCCGCGATGTCGGCATTGCGCATGAGTTCGGGCAGCTGGATGATGGAAATCAGGGCTGTGGCCTTGACCAGCACCATCCAGACATTGCCGAGGCCGGGCAGCGCATAGCGCATCATCTGCGGCAGTTCGACCTTGCGGAAGGTGATCACCGGGTTCAGCCCCAGCGCATAGGCGGCCTCGCGCTGCCCCGGTGGCAGGGCCAGATAGGCCGCGCGAAAGACCTCGCAGGCAAAGGCCGCGTAGATCACCGTCAGCGTGCCAATGCCCGCAACAAAGGGGTTGATCGACAGCGACAGGTCGTACCCAGCCTTGGCCGCCGTGTTCTGCACCAGTGTCGGCAGGCCGTAGTAGATCAGCAGCAGCAACACCAGTTCCGGCACACCGCGCACGAAGGTCGTATAGACCTCAATCAGGACCTTTCCTGCACGCGGGGCAAAAAGTTTGCCAAGGGCCGCCAGCAGGCCAAGGGCCAAAGCGCCCAGCATCGACGCAATCGCTACGCCAAGCGTCAGCACCAGGCCATCCAGCAGCAGCCAGCCATATCCCTGAAAATCGGGCATGTGATCCTTTCGGGGGTAAGTTGGGGGTCACGGGGCCGGGCGCCATGCCCGGCCCCCATGGTTCAGCTGCCGTAAACGTCGAGGCCAAACCACTTCTGCGAGATTTCCTGATAGGTACCATTGTCGCGCAGCGCCTTGATCGCCTCGGAAAAGGCGCCAGCGAGGGCCTGATCATCCTGCCGCACTGCAACGCCCGCGCCATAGCCGAAATACTCAGGATTGGTGAATTCCGGGCCACGCAGCTCGAAACCCGCACCCTCCGGCGTGCCAAGGAAGCCGTCCTGCAAGGCAACGACGTCGCCCAGAACCGCATCGACGCGGCCCGAGGCAAGATCGAGATAGGCTTCGTCCATCGTGCCGTAAAGCCGCACTTCGACATCGGGCATTTCAGCGGTCAGGTAGCGTTCAAAGCTGGTTGCGCGCTGGGTGCCGACAATGGCCCCGGACAGGCCGTCAGCCGAGATGTCCAGGTTGCTGTCTGTCGCGACCACGAAACGCGAGGGCACGTTATAATACTTGTCCGAAAAGGAGATGACCTTGCGGCGTTCGTCGGTGATGTAGAGCGAGGCGATGATCGCATCGTATTTCTTGGCCTGCAGGCCGGGGATGATGCCATCCCAGTCTTGCGTGACCCAGGTGCACTCAACCTTCATATGGGCGCACATGGCGTTGCCGAGATCAATCTCGAACCCGGCCACATTGCCGTCGGATTCGGTAAAGTTGAATGGGGGATAGGCGCCTTCTGTGCCGATCACCAGCGCTTCGGGCAGGTCCTGTGCGACGGCGGAAAATGCGAATGTCAAAGCGGTGATGGCACCCGACAGCGCCGAAGCAAATGAAGTCTTCATGGTGTTACTCCCTGTTTTTGATTGCGCGTGTTGGGCGCGCTTGGGGAAACTTGGATACAAAATAGTATACAATCAAGAATATTATTTAGAATCCCCGAAGTTTCCGCGAGTCCGGCAAGCGTTTTTCCTGCCTGTGCCGCATTTTTGATCATGAATTTTCTAGGGCTTTGGCCCCGCGACGGCTTTGGCGCTCTTGCGCGGCGGGATCAGCCCATGGGCGTCTCGGGCGCGTCACCGACAACTTTGCCGCACAGGAGTGCCGCTACGTCACTTGGCCACAGGCTGCAGCAGCGATTGCCTGAAGTTCGCTACGTATGGCACCAATTTGAGGGTAAGGATGGCCTCACCATAATGACGAGGCCAACGCATGTCTTTCGGTAGAGGGAGAAATATCGAAAGAGCCGGTGGGCAGAACGGCTACCGCCTGTGCGTTTCGCAGTTTCTAAATGGGAGGAATGAACATGAAGATTTTGAGAACAGGTGTGGTCGCTGTCACACTTGCCCTAACGGGTGTCACGGCGGGCTGGGCCGAGAACCTGCCGCGCGGCGACGCTGCGGCGCTGGGTCTGGACCCTGCGCGCGTGGCCCGGATGGACGCCACATTCGGTGCGATGGTGGACAAGGGGATGACACCCGGCGCCGTCATCATGTTGATCCGCGACGGCCAGATCGCCCATCTGTCGACCATGGGCAAGATCACCCCAGATGGCGCGCCGATGACAGAGGATGCGATCTTTCGCATCTACTCGATGACCAAACCGATCACCACCGTCGCCGCGATGATGCTGGTGGAGGAAGGCCGCCTGATGCTTGAGGCGCCGGTGGCCACCTATCTGCCTGCCTTCAAGGACATGACCGTGGTGACCGGCGAGACCGATGCCGAAGGCAAGCCTGTTACCCGTCCGGCCAAGGGTGTGATGACCATCCGTGACCTGATGCGGCACACGTCCGGGCTGACCTACGGGTTCTTCGGCGCGGGTCCGGCGCGCGATGCCTATAACGCCGCCGATGTCTGGTCGTCCGAGAACACCGGCATCGAACAGGCCAACCTGTTGGCCAGCCTGCCGCTGGAGCATGACCCGGGAACCACATGGGAATATTCGCGCTCGACCGACGTGCTGGGGGCCGTGATCGAAGTCGTCTCGGGCCAGAGCCTGGAAGAGTTCATGACCGCGCGGATCTTTGAACCGCTGGGCATGACCGACACCGCGTTCTACGTGGACGACGAGGCGGATTACCCGCGCATCGCCGAAGCCTTCCCGGATCAGGCGCAACTGGGTGCCGGGGACATATTCGATCCGCGCGTGCGCAAGCCCAATCAGTCGGGCGGCGGCGGGCTCATGTCCACCGTGCATGACTATGCCAAGTTCGCGCAGATGATGCTGAACGGGGGCGAGTTGAACGGCACGCGCCTGCTGTCGCCGAAAAGCGTGCAACTGATGACTTCGAACCAGCTTGAGGGCATCGTGCCCGGCAAGTACTACCTGCCCGGCCCCGGCTACGGCTTTGGTCTGGGATATGGTGTGCGTCTGGCCGACGGCAACGCACCCTCCCTTGGCAGCAAGGGCGATTACAACTGGGGCGGCGCCGCCGGCACCGGCTATCACGCCGACCCGGCCGAAGACATGATTGCCCTGCTGATGATCCAGTCGCCCGCCAACCGCGGCCCGCTGCGCATCATGTTCAAGACACTGGCATTTTCCACGATCGCCGACAGCCACCTGGACGACTGAGGCAGGCAAGCGTCGCGCATTCGCTTGCGAAGCTGGCGCTGAATATCTGGAGACAAAGACTACCGGGAAGATTCTCGGTAGTCTTTTTATGGGGATGCGCGTCTAATCTGTTGATATTATTTTTTAATCGACTTCACGCCGGGGGTTCAGCGGAGCGCCGAAAAGGATGTCGGTTTCAGTATCTTGTTTTCCTGCGCGCTGAATGTGCCCCGGTTGGCAACAACAAATGTTTGCCAGTCCGGATCCGCCAGCATTGCGGCGCGGCGCGTTTCGCGGTCGGCGATGTCTTCATAAGCCCAGATATGGACAACCTGGTTCTGCGGGCCGATATCCGACGTGAAAGAGCCGATGTAGTTGCCGAGATGGCGCAGTTGCACGGGCAATCCGTCCCTCTCGAAACGCATGAGGTAGTCTTCCATCAGGCCGTGTTTGACGGTGTATGTGCGGTGGTCAAGGATCATGGCGAATTTCCGGTTGTTCGGGTCTCAATTTAACGGTGGTTCTGATGCTGGTGGATTTCGGCGTGGACGGCGCTCTTGTCGAAATCCACCTCCTGCAATTCGATGGGCTGTCCGTGTTTCGTGCGCGCTGCCGCATTATGCCAGGCCTTCCTGTAGCGAAGCTGGTTCTCGCGGGAGGCGAGCGCCTGCATTTCGGCCATCGTCTCCAACGCATCCAGCCAATCCTCGTAATAGGTCTGGCTGGTGTCCGGTTTGCAGGCCTCCCGGCTCTGGCGCCGCTGCGCAGAGAAGACTTCCCCCCATTCCTGCCAGGAGAAAGCGCCGGCTTCGTTCAGCGCCACCGTCATGCTGAAAATCTGTGCCTGCCAGGGTTCGGCAAATGCGACATTGCCCTCGGCTGCCCATGTCCTGGGTTCGGTCCGGTCTGCAGGCGATCCGGCTACCCGCGAAAGATGATCATCAGACATGCCGCACCCCTTTTCCAGCTGCGCGCGCAGCCGATGCATCGGCTGGCGTCAGCGCCTGCCGGACGCCGACCATGGAATCCCGGATGACCAGCTTTTCCAGATCCTGCGCGCTCCAGCCATCGGTGCCCGCAGGACGCATCGGGACAACGATGTACCTCATTTCCGAGGTCGAGTCCCAGACCCGGATCGTCATGTCATCAGGAAGCGTGAGTCCGAATTCCGCCAGGACCTTGCGGGGCTCGATGACGACACGCGCGCGATAGGCAGAGGATTTGTACCAGGAGGGCGGCAGCCCAAGCACCGGCCAAGGATAGCAGGAACACAAGGTGCACACGACGACGTTATGCACCCGAGAAGTGTTGGCCAGGGCAACGATGTGTTCGCCTTGCCGCCCCGTGTATCCCATTGATGCAATAGCCGCTGTGGTGTCGCGCAGCAGCCACTCCATAAAGGAAGGATCCGACCAGGCGCGGGCCACGACTTTCGCGCCGTTGCGTGGACCGACCTGCTCCTCGTAGGTCTGAAGAATTGTTTCAAGCGTCTTCGGGTCGATGTAACCCTTCTCCGTCAAGAGGCTTTCCAGCGCCCGGACACGTGATTCCGTTTCAGTCAGATGCGAATGATCATGATCGTGATCCTGTCCGGTGTGATCATCTTCAGTCATGTTGTTCCCGTTGGTTTGATGAATTGTGGTCGCATTGGCTTGCACAGGCCTGATGGCGGGGCTCAGGCAGGTTCGAGGTAGGGTTCGAAAGCGTCGATGACGACCTCAAGCCCCGCTTCTGCGTTCTTGCCCCAGATTTCCGTGCCGGCGAACCGGACCGCATAAAGCCACTGCGGATTTTCGTCACCGTGACAACTGTCGTCCGGATAGACGTGGCTGCCCTGCACGAGCGTGATCACGCCCTCGCATCCGCGCACATATCGCGGCAGGCGCGTATGGGTTTCGGGATTGATGCGGCGCGCGCGGACACGGTCGCCGACCTTGAAGCGCGGTTCGTTTTCCGTCGGGCGCATGGAGGAGCTGCCCTTTGCCGCCATGACCGCGATTTGTTCCGGTTTCATTGCGCTCAATCCGGACCGGGGCGGCTGGCTGACGACACCGGAAGAAATCTCCTCGGGAGAGGCCAGGTCGTATTTCAGTGCCTGCCGTTCCATTCTGAGCAGGAAGCGGTAAAAGTATCCGCCCGGCGCAAGATAGTCCTCCGGCGCCGTCGTCTCCATCTCCGCCCGGGTCATGTCGATGTTCCACAGACCTAGGCCACCAAGTGCGACGTTCATGGCAAAGACGTGCCGTTCCCAATCGTGGTGAAAGGGCTCGGGTCCGTCTATGTCAGGAATGGCCCCGAAACCGTGCATCCCACCCATGTCGTGAATTCCGTTCATGCGGGCACCCCCTGACCGGGCTGGTATTGGACGTTCGGCAGTCCGATCTTTTGCCAGCCAGTCAACCGTTCGACCGTGTGGGCCACCTGAAGAAGGGTTGCTTCTTCAAACAAGCGACCCACGAGTTGCACCGCCAGCGGCAGGCCGTTTGAATCCAATCCGACCGGGACGCTGATCGCCGGATTGCCCATGACATTCTGCGGGTTCGTCATTGACGGAGTGGCCGGATCAAACGGCGTCGCCTCCTGCGTCAAGGAAGGTGCAGAGCCCGGGGTCGTGGCGCAAAGGATGACATCACAGGTCCGCAAGACGCCGGAGACGGCCTCGGCGAGGAGACGCCGGGCTTTCAATGCGGCGAGGTAATCCGGCGCAGAATAGGCGGGCGCGAGGGCCAGTCGGCGCGCCGACAGCGGCCCGAAGTCCTCGATACGGTCCCGCATCCTTTGTTGGTGGACATGATACCCTTCGATGATCAGCAATGCCCGAACGACGGAACCGAATGAAAGAAGATCCGGCGTGGAGACTTCGAAAACCTCGGCCCCTTCGGATCGCAGAAGGTCCGCCGTTCGCTCAACCGCGGCAAGCGTTTCCGCCGAAGCCGTTTCCAGCAGCGGCACGGCAATGCCAACACGCGTGCCGGCGACCGACCGTTCCAGCCCTTCAAGGTAATTCGGGACGGGTCCGTCATGACAATCAGGATCGCCAGCGTCATGCCCCGCGAGCACCTGAAGGGCAATTGCCGCGTCGGACACGCTGCGCGCCAAGGGGCCGCAGTGGTCAAGCGATGCGGACAGGGGGAAACAGCCACGGCGGGTGACACGGCCAAAAGTCGGTTTCAAGCCAACCGTCCCGCACCATGAGGAGGGCGTGCGGATCGAACCGCCGGTGTCGGTGCCCAGCCCCATTCGGACCAGCCCGGCGGCGATGGCGACAGCCGAGCCGCTGGAGGAACCGCCGGTGTAATGCTCCAGATTCCATGGATTGCGTGCGAGGGGAAACGCGAGGTCCGGATCCGGTCCGTAGAGCGCATATTCAAACGTGGATGTCTTGCCGATCAGGACCGCGCCGCCGGTGGTGAGCCGCTCGATTACACCCGCATCGGCATCTGCAACCGCTTCCAGCCCGAATTTCGACTGGCATGTCGTTGCGACGCCCTTTGCGTCGAACAGATCTTTTGCCGCATATGGGATGCCCTGCATCGGACCAAGATCAATTCCGGATGCAAAGGCGCGGTCCGCAGCCGCCGCCTCAGCCATCGCCCGTTCCGGCAAAAGGGATATGAAGGCATGCAACGTCCCGTTGGTCGCTTCCGCCTGCTCAAGGGTCCATCGGGTCAACTCGGTAGCGGAAAGCGCCTGGCGTCGGAGCAGCCGACCGAGATCGGCAATCGAATGATCCGCGAAGCTCATGTTTCAATCCTGCCGGAAGTGATCGGCTGGTGCAGGTTCAGCGTAGCCGGGCATCTGTTGGCAAGGTCGTGAAGGACAGCCACATTCATGCGCAGCTGGGCGTATTCGACCAGCATCTGTGCCCGCCACTCCGGCTTGATCTCAAGACCTGCGCGGCGCATCAAAGCGTCGAAATCCGCCTCGAAATCGGGGCTGGGTGCGACCGGCTCCTTCATGGTCAGACCTTCTCGACGTCTGTTCTGGGGGCAATGAACTCGCGTTCGCGCAGGATCAGCGTGCGGGAGCGTCCGACGAATTTTGCACCATCCGCCAGCAGCGCCTTGCCTTCCGGAGATTCCCTGGCTTCCCGCATGCTTTCGATACTGTCGTACCAGACCTCTGCGACGCCATCGACTGGCAGACTGATCTCCTCGACGTCCTGGCGAATGACCTGATCGAGATATTCGGACTGGACGTAGCGCCGGATCTGCTTCACGTCGCGCGCGATCGGACCATGCACTTCCTGCCAGTACTTTACAAACGCGTCGTGAGTCCAATCTTCGCGTCGAACGAGTAAGGTCAGTGTCTTTATCATTTGCCCTGTTCCTGCTGGAGCCCGGGGCCAAGAGGGATCAAACCCCTCAACGCCACAAGGCCCGTTTGCTGTGATTGCAACGCGGAAAAACGCTCGCACGCCAATCCGCTGACAGTTGCAGTTTTGAAGCTCGGGCCCGGCGCGTCAAATTTGCGTACAGCATATCCGTCATCACCCGACGTGATATCACACATTACGGCTGTGAAATTGCCAGCCCCTGCCAAAACTGTAGATTTGCCCGGGAAAGCGTCGTTTGTTCGATCAGCTTGTTTCATGCTCAGACCAACATTCGGGGACGCAATTGCCTAGCACCAAGATCGACTGCATCGTTAGCGACGGCAACCGGCTGGGAGAGAGCCCAGTCTGGAGCGTGCGCGAGCAAAAGCTTTATTGGGTCGACAGCCGTGGCCCCATGATTTTCCGTCACGACCCCACGACCGGCATCACCGAAAAACGTGAAATGCCGAGCATCATCGGCAGTATCGGTCTGCGCAGTGCCGGGGCCGGCAAACTGATTGTTGCCATGCAGACAGGGCTGCACAAGCTGGATTTTGACACCGGAACGCTCGACTTTCTCAATGATCCGGAACCGGACGAACACGAAAACCGGTTCAATGACGGGCGCTGCGACCGCAGGGGCCGGTTCTGGAGCGGCACCATGAACGATACCCGGCGCGATCCCACCGGCTCGCTTTACCGGTTTGGGTCGCAGGGCGAGGCGACGAAGATGCTTGGCGACATTATCGTTCCGAACAGCATCTGCTGGAGCCCCGACGACCGGACCATGTATTTCGCAGACACATATCGGATGCAGATCAGGTCGTTCAAGTTTGATGCCGACAGCGGGACGCTTTCAAAAGAGACGCTCTTTGCTGAAACGCGGGACCGGCCGGGGCGACCAGACGGTTCTACCGTCGATGCCGAGGGGTTCTTGTGGAACGCGGAATACAATGGTGGCCGCGTGGTGCGCTATACGCCGGACGGGCGGATTGACCGGGTCATCGACCTGCCCGTTGCCCTGCCCACAAGTTGCGCCTTTGGAGGCGCTGACCTGGAGACACTCTATGTGACCTCCGCAACCCAGCGTCTTGGCCCGGATGACCTTGCCGCCCAGCCCGATGCGGGCGGTGTCTTTGCAATCGGGGCCGGGGTTTCCGGCCTGCCGGAACCTGAATTCTTTGGGTAACCCATGGGGCGGAACGCGCTACAGGCACGAACTCGGGACCTGGGGCCTTTACTCCGACAACCGTCAAAGGAATTGGAATGATACCTGATCAGCAGCCGGAAGAGCGCGAAATCCATACACTTGGACGGCTTCCACATGAAGCATTCGGAACTTTCACTTTACCGAAAATCGCCAGCGAAGTTCTGGAGGGTTTTCGCGCCTTGCCGGATTTGACGGGCATGACCTCCGATGCGATGGACGAACTCGGCATTTCCGGCGCGGTCGCCGGTGGCAAGCTCTACCCTTCAACGCCCGGCGCCCGGCTGGTTGGTCGGGCGTTGACCGTACTCAATGTCCCGCGCGAGGACGCACCAGAAGTGGCAGTGCAGGGCGGTGTATCCATGCTTGCGGATGTTGAGGCCCATAACCTCGCCGAGCCGGGCGATGTGTTGGTGTTGCAGGGCGTGGACACGATTTCCAATATGGGCGGTCTCCTCGCCAGTATCGCAAAACGGCAGGGTGAGCTGGGGGCCATCGTCGATGGTGCTGTGCGCGACATCGCACATTCCCGCAAGATCGAATATCCGATCTGGTCACGCAGTATCAGCCCGGTAACCGGAAAATGGCGCGTCCGTACAATTGGTGTGAACGTACCGGTCAATATCTGTGGCGTATCGGTTATGCCCGGCGATATTGTCCTGGCTGATGAGGTTGGTGTCTGCTTTGTGCCGCTGGAGCGCGCCGAATCCGTGCTCGCGAATGCGCGCGAAATCGCCAGGAGCGAAGCGAAACGTCAGGAGGCCATCGTTGCCGGTGCCCCAATCCATGAAGTTATGTTGCGCAAGAAATGAGCATCTGGACAGATTTGCGGGCACTGGACATGTTTCAAAGCCGCGCATAGCTTTCTGCCCTGTCCAGCGTTTGAAGCAGTTGCGTAGGATCCTGAATCGCCAGATTTGCGGCGAAACGGCGATATTGACAGTGAGGTCTTGGGAAACTCAGTGAACGAACCCCGCGCGGAAACGAGGATAGACCTCAATCTGATGAACGTCCTGTACGCCGTCCTGGCAGAGGGCAGCGTCACGCGTGCAGCGCATCGACTTTCCA
This sequence comes from Sulfitobacter sp. G21635-S1, assembly GCF_027213915.1. Lineage (NCBI taxonomy): Bacteria > Pseudomonadati > Pseudomonadota > Alphaproteobacteria > Rhodobacterales > Roseobacteraceae > Sulfitobacter > Sulfitobacter sp. G21635-S1. Next base: position 420,454 of record NZ_JAPWGV010000001.1, on the reverse strand, counting down.
TGACCCAACCCGCCGTTTCCAACGCATTGCGTCGGCTGCGCTACATCATGAAGGACGAGTTGTTTATCAAGGTTCCGGGCGGCGTGGCTCCGACAGAGCGTGCTTTGGAAGTCTGGCCCGATTTGCAACGCGCGATGGAGCAGATCCGCGCCATCGCGCTGCCTCAGGATTTCCAGTCGGCCCAAACGAACCTCACCTTCAATGTCGCGATTACCGATACGCTGGTGTCGCGCGTCGCCCCGGAACTTGCGCTGCGCTTTACGGAAGCGGCACCTTTGGCGCGGCTTTACTTTCATCTGCATTCCAATCCCACCTCGATCGATTCCCTTCAACGGGGCGGGCTGGACTGTGCCGTCGGAATGTTCCCGGATGTGGAAGAGGATCTGCAACTCGAAAGCATCCTCTCTGACAACTACGTCTGCGTGTTCAGGCGTGGCCATACCACGCTGCGCCCGCCTGTTTCACTGGAGGGTTTCATAGAAGCGGAGCACATCCTGGTAAAACAAGCCCCGCGGCAAGCCGGTATCATCGACAATTGGCTTGGCCTTGCGGGCCACAAGCGGAAAATTCGACTGGTTGTGAATCGGGCGGAAGAAGCAGTCAATATCGCCAGGCAGACCGATCTGGTGGCGGCTGTCCCGTGGAGTTTTGCGCAGAGCATGCCCGGGGCGGAGCAACTGGAAATCGCGCCGCTTCCCTTCGATCACGAGAAAATTCTTTACAAGATGGCCTGGCACAAGCGCAGCTACCGGGATCCGGCGCGCGCCTGGCTGCGCTCTCTCGTCCGAGGGACCGTGGCCGATCAATGCATGTCGTTGCAGACTTAACTCATCGTCTTGATGTCGTTTCGGCGCATCAGTTCCCGAGCCAGATTTCCATCGACTGAGGCAATTCGCCAAGTTTAACAGATGCCCCGGACCGTGGACCGATGTGCCACGACCTGTCGGCACGCCCTCAACCTGCAGTTGCCATGCGGCACGGTGATGGGCGCCATTCTGTCTGGAAATTTGACCGGGCGGGACCGGCCAATAGAGTTCTTGGAAAGACTTCAATGAAAATAATGAAAATCTGATCCAAGAGGGAATACAAATGGCCTATTCAGGAATTACGCGTCAACTCGGTTTTGCAGCGGCGCTTGCTTTTGCGACGTCGAACGCTGCGGGTGCAGAGGAAGTCACCGAGATCCGGCTGCTGGAAATGGGCGGCATTGCCGGTGACGCGGTGCAGGCTGCCTATGTCGATCCTTTTGTCCGGAAGACAAATATCAACCTCGTTCGTGAGAATCCGGCGTCGCTTGGCAAGATCAAGGCCATGGTGGAATCCGGTAATCCGACCGCGGACATGGTGCTGGTGACCGATGGCTGGCTGGCGCAGGCCAAGGAAGAGGGCCTTCTCGAACCGCTCGACTGGGAGGCCATCGACCCCGCGCCGATCATGCCGGGCGCCCGTGACGATTACGCGATTGGCTGGTCCTACGCTTCCGCGGTGATGGCCTGGCACACGGATGCCAGGACGCCCGAGACCTGGGCGGATTTCTGGAACGCCGCAGATTTCCCCGGCAAGCGAAGCCTCCCGGACAACCCTTCGATCGTACTTCCGATCGCATTGATCGCGGATGGTGTCGCGATGGATGAACTCTACCCGCTCGATCTTGATAGGGCCTTCAAGAAGCTTGAAGAGATCCGCCCGGCCGTGTCGGTATGGTGGACCTCCGCTGGGCAGTCGGCCCAGTTGCTTATCGATAAGGAAGTGTCCTACGGCATCACCTACAACGGCCGGGTCTATGGCAAGCCGAATGTCGATTTCACCTTCAATCAGGCCTATCTGGAACTGTCCTGGTGGGGTGTTCCCAAGGGGGTCTCGCCCGAGCGCAAACTGGCCGCGATGAAGTTTTTTCACGAGACGACACTGCCGGAAAACGAGGCCGTGTTCATGGAGATGGTGCCCTATTCCGGCGCCAGCACCGAGCTTGACGCCTTGCTGCCCGAAGAAAAGCGGGCGGATTTCCCGACCACCGCAGGCAACGCTGAACTGCAGTGGACTGCCGACCGTGCTGAATGGCAGAAAGTCGCATCCGAAGCCGAAAAACGCTGGCAGCAGTTCAAGCTCGGCCTGTAAGGCGATCTCCGACGGTAGCGGATGATCTGAACAAGAGGCGGCGATATGTATTTCGCCGTCTCTTCGGTTTCACGCCGGGGTTCGAATGGCTGGCCATGGTGTGCCGCGTGGCACAATCAATCCAGCAATTCATGTATGCACGCGCTCTTTTCGGCCGGAAGTTCACCGCCCGCGTCATAACATTGAATGATGAAATACATAATTTTTAGGAATTTGACCGCTTCAGCCGTGGTTTTACAGTGGTGCGCATGAAGCTGCGGAACCTGAGCATTTCGCAGGGAAAAGCCCGGAAAGACTGGTGTCTTCGAAAATTTCAGGCCCCTGTTTTTCCGCATTGACGCTCAAGGCCCGTCAGCACGGTCATCATGCAGTGAAATGTCTGGATGCCTGTCTGACGATGAGGAGTATGGAATGAAAACTGGTGACGGATTGATTGTCGTCTGGATGAATGTGGATCCGCGGCATGACGAAGAACTGCATGATTGGTACGAGGGCGAACATGTTGCGGAAGTCGCCGCAATCGATGGTGTTCTCAGCGTCCGTCGCTTTTTCGATCCGTCACATGCGCTGCGCTACATGGCGATGTTCGAATGTGTCGATGAAACCATCGAGCCCGGTGCCGGTTTCCAAAAGATGGTCGAGAACGCAACGCCCTGGACGATGCGCATACGCAAGCTTTTCGGGGAAGAGCGCCGCCGCGGCAATTATCGGCTGTTGCATGCAGAAGGAAACACCGGTGAGGGTGCCGCGCTTCTGGTGGTTCAGTCCGACATTACACCTGAGGATGGCGCATTTGACTCTGCGCGCCCACATGGCTGCCTCGGCTATCGCGCCTACGTTCAGATGCCACCGGAGAATGCCTTCCGGCCTGAGCATCAACACCTGGAAATCTACGAATTTGACGACAAGGACGCCGCCGACAGCTGGCGCCTGTCGCTTGGAGCGGGCGGTGAAACCGACCTGTCAGTAAGGACGAGAACCGGCACGCCAGTAATCACTTGATCCCGAGGTCCTTGCCCACTGCGGCGCGCCGCTGGGGACAGGACCCGGACGTCAGATCTGCTGTGAACCCACGATGAGAAACATTCGCAAATGAACGGAAACCAAAATTGGACCAGAGGAGATAGGAACATGTTTGATGCCATCAGACTGCAGGCGTTCGGCGTTGCGTCAGCGTTGATTTCTGCCAGTGCCACCATGGCGGGTGCCCAGGACGTAACGGAGATCAGGCTCATGGAGATGGGCGGGATCTCGGGCGAGGCGGTTCAAGCTGCCTATATTGATCCGTTCGAGCGCAAAACCGGGATCAAGATTGTCCGCGAGAACCCTGCGTCGCTTGGAAAGATCAAGGCCATGGTCGAATCCGGCAATCCGACCGTGGACATGATGTTGCTGACCGACGGCTGGCTGGCGCAGGCCAAGGTTGAAGGCCTGCTTGAGCCTCTCGACTGGGAGGCAATCGACCCCGCGCCGATCCTGCCGGGCGCGCGCGACGACTATGCGATCGGCTGGTCCTATGCATCGGCAGTGATGGCCTGGGACAGCGAGGCAAAAGCGCCCGAGACCTGGGCCGATTTCTGGAACCTGGCCGATTTTCCCGGCAAGCGCAGCCTGCCCGACGACCCGTCAATCGTGCTGCCGATTGCACTCCTTGCCGATGGGGTTCCCAAGGACGCGCTTTATCCGCTCGATCTTGACCGGGCCTTCAACAAGCTCAAGGAAATCAGACCGGCAATTTCCGTCTGGTGGACCTCCGCAGGTCAATCCGCCCAGCTTCTCATCGACAAGGAAGTGACCTACGGGATGACCTATAATGGCCGGGTCTACGGCAAACCGAACGTCGATTACACTTTCAACGAAGGCTATCTCGTTCTGTCGTGGTGGGGCGTACCAAAGGGAACCCCGCCGGAGCGCCAGGCGGCTGCCATGAAGTTCTTCCACGAGACAACACTCCCGGAGAACGAGGCCGTGGCGATGCAGATGATCCCGTACTCAGGGGCGAGCGCCCAGCTGGATGGCGTCATTCCGCAGGACAAGCTGGCCGATTTCCCGACGACAGCGGGCAATGCGGAGATCCAGTGGACAGCCAATCGCGAGGCCTGGCAGCAAGTAGCAGCCGAAGCCGAAAAGCGCTGGCAACAGTTCAAGCTGGGTCTTTGAATTGGCTTCCGTCATGAAACAAGCGGGGCGGTGGGGGTATCTTTTGCCGCTCCTGTGCTTTGTCGTCTTCGCGTTCGACCTTCCGGTTCTACGCATGCTTTTGGTGAGCGTCGACAATCCGGCGGACCGGTTAAGCGCCTTTCGCGAATTGTTCGCGACGCCGGTCTATCTTCGCGTTGTTGTCATCACGTTCAAGATCGCCTTCGCGACCGCGGTTCTGTGCGGCCTGTTTGGGTATATCCTCGCCTATTGGATCTACACGATGCAATCGGCCCGGTGGCGGATGTTCTTTCTGGGCACCGTCGGCATGACGTTCTGGATCAGCATCCTCGCGCGCACTTACGCGTGGATCGTCATCCTGGGAAACAACGGGCTGATCAATCGCACGCTGCTTGAGCTGAACATCGTCAATGCACCGGTCTCGCTGATCTATAACGAAGTCGGGATCCTCATCGGGACGGTCAACGTATTGCTTCCCATCGTGGTGTTGCCGCTTTACGCCGCCATGTCCGGGCTGGACGGTCGTCTGCTGGCCGCTGCGCGTTCGCTGGGTGCCAGCGAATTGCGGGTTTTCTGGCAAATCTTCTTTCCGTTGACCCTGCCTGCTCTTGCGGCCGGTTCAATGCTTGTCTTCATCCTGACGCTGGGTTTCTTCGTGACCCCCGCGATCCTTGGCGGGAACCGGGTGCCGATGGTGGCCACCGTACTGGACAGCTTCATCAATGTGATTTCTGAGTGGCAACTCGCTGCCGCCCTGTCGAGCACGCTGCTGCTGATCACCGTCCTTCTCTACTTTTTCTACAAGAAGCTGCTTGGGATGTCGTCGTCCCAGCAAAAGGAGGCCAACACATGAGCGGTTCCGGTGGCAAGACACGCATTTTCGTGCCGCTTTGCGGTGCGTTGGTCTTCATTTTCCTCTGCACGCCCATACTGATCACCATACCGATGTCCTTTTCCGCATCGAGTACGCTGGAGTTTCCGCCACAGGGGCTGTCGCTGCGATGGTATCGACATTTCATCAGCAGTCCGATCTGGGTCGAGGCCATGCTGACGTCACTTCAGCTTGCCCTGGCTTCGAGCATCATCGCGGTCGCATTGGGCTCACTGGCGGCCTATGGCCTGGTAAGAGGACGCCTCCCGGGGACGTTGTTTCTGGATGCGCACTTCATGGCGCCAATGATCATCCCGCATATCATTACTGCGATCGCGCTCTATTTCGCGCTCGCCAAGATCGGCATGCTGGGAAGCTTTGCCGGATTGGTGATTGGTCATGCACTTGTGGCGATTCCCTTTGTGATCACGGTGGTCAGCGGCGCGGTCCGCGCCTTCGACGTCCGCATTGAGCAGAGCGCCCGATCACTTGGAGCGAAATGGCCCAGGATCATCTGTTCGATTGTCATTCCGAACATCTATCCGGCCCTGTTCGTTGCCTGGGTATTCTCGTTTGTCATCAGTTTCGATGAGGTCATTCTGACCTACTTCGTGTCGGGAACATACGTCACGATACCGAAAAAGATGTTCACCGAGCTTCAACAACAAATCGACCCGACAATCACGGCGGTGGCTTCCCTGCTGATCGCGGGCAGCATGCTGCTGCTGCTCGTCACGGCACGATTCACTGCAAGACTTTCCGCGGACAACCGGGCCTAGCCCGCATGCGGACCAAGGAGCAATAAGAGATGGCACGCGTTGAAATCAACTCGATCACAAAGCGCTATGGCGACGTTGTCGCATTGGACGAAATCAATCTTGCGGTGTCGGAGGGCGAATTTCTGACACTGCTGGGCCCGAGCGGTTCCGGCAAGACCACATTGCTGAACATGATCTCCGGTCTCGGCACGCCTGACGAAGGGCGTATCCTGATCGGTGGTTCGGATATCACACATGTATCAAGTGCGGACCGGAATATCGGCATCGTCTTTCAGAGCTACGCACTCTTCCCGCATATGACCGTGTTCGACAATGTCGCGTTTCCGCTTCGGGTGCGCAGAGAGCCGGCGAGCGTCATTCGCGAACAGGTGAAAACCGCGCTCGATCGGGTGAAGCTGTCGGGTTATGCCGCCCGAAAACCCGCAGCGCTTTCAGGCGGGCAGCAACAGCGCGTCGCCCTTGCGCGCGCCATCGTGTTCCAGCCGTCGATCCTTCTGCTCGACGAACCGCTGGGCGCGCTCGACAAGAATTTGCGCGAAGAGCTCCAGTTCGAATTGCGCGAACTTCAAAAGACCATCGGCATCACCACGATCATGGTCACCCATGATCAGGAAGAGGCGATGTCGCTCTCCGACAGGATCGCGGTGTTCAAATCGGGGAGGATCGAACAGGTTGGCGATCCACGCGCAATTTATACCAAGCCAGTAAACGAGTTCATCGCGAATTTCTTCGGTGCGAACAATATTTTCCGGGGCACCGTAAAAAAGCGCAATGGGGCAATGGTTCTCTCTGCCGAGGACGGTATTGATCTCGATATCGTTGAACCGACCGCTTCGGACGGCAACTTCCTTGAGGTCATGATCCGGCCCGAATGCATCAGCGTCGGCAAACCGGAGCAGGCTGCCGGGGTGAGGGGTGAGGTTGTCGGCAGCGTCTATCTGGGATCAACGGTGCGGTATCGGGTCCGTCTGCAAGGCGGCAGAGTGCTCGACGTCAAGGCGAACGACACTCAAGTGGTGTTTTCCGAGCGCGATCAGGTGAGTGTCAGCTGGAGCCCGACCGAGTTGAAGGTCCTGTCGAACTGATATGTTTTGCTGATGCAGTTCCGCCATTTGGTGGATCGGCTTCAGGATGAAGCGGTCCGATCCTCAGTTTCTGTACATGCCTTCAAACCCTTGCCGGGGCGCAGGCACCCTACCAGACGGGCGGCGTTGTCACCCAGAGCACGCGGCCCTGCTCATTGCCGAGATTGCGGAAGCGATGCGGACGGTGGCTTTCGAAGTGGAAGGCATCGCCTTCCCCCAGCACGAACCGGTCATCCTCGACCCATAGCTCAAGCTTTCCGGACAGCACGACGCCACATTCCTCGCCTTCATGGGCATAGGATTCTTCCCCGGAGCTGCCGCCCGGGTCGAGGACAATCTCCATCACCTGCAAGGCCCCGTCGTCATGCGCGGTCAAAAAGGACTTCACCATGCCCTTGTCGCCAAAGTCGACGGTGCGCCGACGCCCTTCGCGGACGATGATCCCCGTCTCGCGGTCCGCGCTGTCAGCGTTGGCAAAAAGCGACAGAAAGGGAATGCCGATCACCTCGCAGATTGCCCTGAGGTTGCGGATCGAGGGCGAAGAAATGCCGCGCTCGATCTGGCTCAGCAAGCCGGTCGAAATGCCGACCCCCTCGGCCACGATCTGCAACGACAGCCCGCGCCCTTTGCGCGCCTGCCGCACCGCCTCTCCCAGAGAGGTGTCGTCCATCCCGCTCATCGGGTCGGAAAGCAGCTTTGCTTCATTTTCGGCTGAGGTCATCGGCGATTCTTCATCTTGGTGAACGGAAGCGGGCGATTTTGCCCTTCGGTATCCTTCTGCTTACCCGCTTCCTGAAGAAAAAACGATTAAAAACCGAACTCAAACACAGTTTTTTCACTCAAGTGAAGGTTTTCAGCAATATTGGTTGCATATGTATATTTCTTCATTATCGTGAAGAACGGATTTAAACCGCGTCACCCCGCTCCGGCGTCAAGCGTGACGCAAGACACAGGGAAGATTGCCAATGAAACTCCGTTCGCTTGCCATTGCCGGGGCGCTCGCGCTCTGCGCTGCTCAGTCCCAGGCTGAAGACCTGACCGTAGGTGTCACCACAACCGGCGTGCCCTTCACCTTCGTTGACACCGCCACCCAGCAACCGACCGGCGCCATGGTCGACCTGGCCGCCGCTATCGCCGAAGACCTGCAGATGACGCCGGATTTCGCGGTCACGCAGTTCTCTGCGCTGATCCCCGCGCTTCAGACCGGTAAGATCGACGTCATTTCGGCGGGCATGTTCGCCACCGACAAACGCAAGGAAGTCGTGGATTTTTCGACTCCGGTTTACAGCTACGGCGACGTCGCCTTTGTCAAAGCGGACGACGAGGGGAGCTACCAGCTTGACGATTTCGCGGGCGAAGTCGTTGGCGCGCAGATCGGCACCACCTTTGCAGACCAGCTTCAGGCCAAGGGGATCTTCAGCGAGGTGAAACTTTACGACAGCCTCGTCGATATCATGCGCGACGTGCAGCTTGGCCGGATCAAGGCAGGGTTCGGCGACAAGCCGATCATCGCCTACCAGATCGCGCAGAACCCGAACCTCGGGGTAAAACTGGTCGAAGGCTATACCCCCATGGGCACGGGCGAAGTCGCGCTGGCCGTGTCGAAGGAAAATCCAGAGCTGCTGGAAAAGGTGAACGCGTCGATCGCCGAGATGGACAAGAGCGGTGAGCTGGCCGAGATCTTCGCTAAATACGGCCTCTGAGCCCTTTGCGATATCTTTCGGGCCCGGTCATCGCGCCGGGCCCATGACTTTCTGACAGGAGACGTCCATGTCCCCCCTTTTTGAGCGGATCCAGGAATATCTGCCGTTGCTCACCACCGGACTGTGGCAGACCGTTGCCGTGACCCTGCTGTCGCTTGTTCTTGCCTCGGCGCTTGGGCTGGTCTGGGCGCTGATGCGCAGCTCGGGCACCCGCTGGCTGAGCCTGCCAGCGCGCTACATCGTCGAATTCCTGCGCGGCATCCCGATCCTCGTGGTGCTCTTCTACATCTATTTCGTCATGCCCGAACTCGGGCTCGACCTGACCGCCTTTCAGGCCGGGGTGGTGGGCCTGGCTTTGACCTATTCGTGCTATATCGGTGAAACCTTTCGCGGCGGGATCGAGGCGGTGGATCGTGGGCAGGTCGAAGCGGCGAAATCCATCGGCATGAAACACGGCAAGATGATGCGGCGCATCGTGCTGCCGCAGGCCTTTCGCATCGCCCTGCCGCCCTATGGTAACAACATGGTGATGCTGCTCAAGGACAGCAGCCAGGTCTCCGTGATCTCGGTTGCCGAACTGACCATGCAGGGCAAGATGCTGGCCTCGTCGACCTTTGACAACATGACCGTCTTTACCATGGTTGCGGCACTGTACCTCTGCCTGACGATCCCGCTGAACATCCTGATGCGCCGTGTCGAACTCAAGCTGGGAGCCGCGACATGATCCGTTTCGAGAATGTCCATAAATCCTTTGGCAAGCACGAAGTGCTCAAGGGCATCGACGCCGAGGTCGACAAGGGACAGGTCATGTGCCTGATCGGGGCTTCGGGCTCGGGCAAGTCGACGATGTTGCGCTGTGTCAACGGGCTAGAGGATTACCAGTCCGGGCGCATCAGCATCGACGGTGAGACGGTCAACGCCCATGCCTCGTCGATCCATGCGATCCGGACGCGCGTTGCCATGGTTTTCCAGCGCTTCAACCTGTTCCCGCACATGACTGCGCTGCAGAACGTGATGGAAGGCCCAATCCATGTGCTGGGCGAGAACCGCGACGAGGTGCGTGCCCGCGCCGAAGAGCATCTGCGCCGCGTCGGATTGGCCGAAAAGATGGATTTCTATCCCTCCGCCCTGTCCGGCGGGCAGCAGCAGCGCGTCGCAATTGCGCGTGCGCTGGCCATGCGCCCTGACGCCATCCTGCTTGACGAGCCGACCTCGGCGCTTGACCCTGAAATGGTCGGCGAGGTGCTGTCGGTTCTGCGCGATCTGGCGCAGGAGCGCATGACCATGCTGATCGTCACCCATGAGATCCAGTTCGCCCGCGAGGTTGCCGACGGCGTGATCTTTCTTGACCAGGGGCGCATCGCCGAACATGGCAGCGCCGAGGCGGTGCTGTCGAAGCCAACGCATCCGCGGACGCAGGATTTTCTGCGCCGCGTCACCCACCCCGTCTGAACGGAGCCTGACATGGCATTCCAATCCATCTGGGCCGATACCGCCCCCGCGGCCCCAACCTTTGCGTCACTGGATGACAGCCTGCGCTGCGATGTCCTGGTCATCGGCGGTGGCTTTCAGGGGTTGTCGGCGGCGCTGCATCTGGCCGAGGCCGGAACGGATGTCGTGCTGGTTGAGGCGCAGGAGCCGGGTTTCGGCGCTTCGGGGCGCAACGGCGGGCAGGTGATCCCGGGGCTGAAGGATGATCCCGACACGCTTGACCGGCTCTGGGGGCCCGAGGCCACAGCCTTTGCCGGTGGCACTGCGGACACGCTTTTTGCGCTGGTGGCGCGGCTTGGAATTGATTGCGACGCGGTGCAGGGCGGTTGGATTCAGGCCGGAAACCGCCATGTGCATCTGTCCACCTTGCAGGCGCGCATGCGGCAATGGCAGGCGCGTGGCGTGGCCGCTGACTGGCTGGACGCCGCAGCGATGGCACAGGTGACCGGCGCGCGCGGGTTCCTTGGCGGCTGGCGCGATCCGCGCGCCGGGCGGGTCCATCCGTTGAAGCTGGCACGCGGGCTGGCGCAGGCTGCAGAAGCGGCGGGCGCGCGGGTCTTTGCCCGGACAGCGGTAACCGGCCTGATGCGGAGCGGCGCGGGCTGGCAGGCCCGGCTTCCCGGCGGCGCGCAGATCACGGCAGATCAGGTGATCCTTGCCAGCAATGTCTACACGCCCGCCGCGCTTGAGCCACGGCTCGCGCGGGCCACGGTGCCTGCAAACAGCTTCCAGGTCGCCACCGCGCCGCTGAGTGCCGCGCAACTGGCGCGCATTCTGCCCGGCGGCGAGGTGGTCTCCGAGACGCGCCGGGTCGGCACCTATTTCCGCATCGGTCCGCAGAATCGCCTGATGCTGGGCGGGCGCGGCGGCTTTGCCGATCCGCAGCGCGCGGATGCATTCGCGCGGATCGAAGCAGAGATTGCAGCACTTTTTGGCACAGACCTTGAGATCACGCACCGCTGGTTCGGGCGGGTCGGCATGACCCCGGATCACCGCATCCGGCTTTGTGCGCCGGCGCCGGGGCTTCTGGCTGCGACCGGTTTCAATGGTCGCGGCGTCGCGCTGTCGGTTTCGCTTGGCAAAGCCATGGCGGCGCATCTGGCGCAGGGCACGTCACTTCCCATTCCGCCAAGCCCGGCCATTCGCACGCTGCCGCTGCATGCGCTGCACCGGATTTACGGCAGCCTCGGCATTCACTACTACCGTTTGCGCGACGCGCTGGACCGGTAACTCGCCCGTCATCACAGCTGTTGCAGGAAAGCGCGTCAGAAACGGACCCGGCAAAGGGCCTCTGGACAGATGCGCTTGCGTCTTTCACATCTTGCTGAAAATTTAGGCAAACCAGATAAGGCGGCTCTCATGACATCCCTGTTCCGTGCTCTTGGTCCGGCGGTGGCCGGGACTTCGATGGTCGAGGCGATCCGTGCCGGGGTGGGGGCCCTGGTCGGACTTGGCGTGACGGGTCTGTTTCTGCTGTCGCCCGCGGTGGACCTGACGCTTGGCCTCTACCTGATTGCCCCGTTCGGCGCGAGCTCGGTGCTGCTTTTTGCAGTGCCAAACAGCCCGCTGGCGCAGCCGTGGTCGGCGGTAGTGGGCAACACCCTTGCGGCGCTGGTCGGCGTGGCGGTCTGTCTCCTGATCACGGATCCGGTGCTCCGGATCGCGCTGTCGGTCGGGCTGGCAATCGCGGTTACCATCCTGTGTCGGGCGGTGCATCCGCCAGCAGGCGCCGTCGCCATGACCGCCGCAATGAGCCCGGAAGCAGTCGAGCGTCTGGGTTTCTGGTTTGCACTTGCCCCCGTCGCGGCAGGCACCGTCTTGCTGGTTGTCCTGGCCGCGCTTTATGCCCGTCTCACCGGCCGTCGCTATCCGTTCCGCCAATTCGAAGAGCCAGGCCGTCATGGCACCGAAGATCCCGATCCGGTGAATCGCATCGGGCTTTCCGAAGACGAACTGACGGACCTGCTGGGGCGCTATCGCCAGTCCTTCAACCTTGGCGTCGAGGATCTCGCGCGGCTGATCGGCGCAGCCGAGATGCAGGCAGCCACGCATCGGACAGGTCCGCTTCTTGCGACCGACATCATGTCACGCAACCTCGTGACCATCGACCCGGACACGCCGCTGTCTGAGGTTGCGGACCTGTTCCGGCGTCATCGTTTCACGGCACTTCCCGTGACAGGGTCAGAGGAGCGCTATCTTGGCGTGATCTTCCAGATGCACTTGATTGCCCGCGCGCGGGAGGATGCGCTTCGACTTAATCACGGCTACCTCGCCGCGTTGCGGCGCCTGCTCGACCGGGACCGCGCGCAGCCGGTTCGTGCCCTGGACATCATGAGCGTCGCCGGGCCACGGGCGATACCGACGACCCCGGTCGCGGTGCTCCTGCCGATGATGGCGGATGGCGACGTCGATGCGGTTCCGGTCCTCGACAGGGGCAGGATTGTCGGGATTGTCACGCGGACGGACCTGATTGCCGCCCTCGCACGATCAAGCCTGCAGGGCGGCGCCGCGTGAAGGCTGCCTCGCTCAGGCCGGCTCGAAAGGTTGATCTTCCGAACTCTCGACTTTCTGGCGGCCTGCAACGGCAACATTGTCGATCAGCCGGACACCATCCAGCCAGGCAGCCAGGAAAAGACGTGCGGGACGGTCGGCCTTTGTCATCAGCTGAAGGTCAGGGTCGCTGCGCAGTTCGAGGTAATCGATGCTGTCGAAGCCGGCAGAGAGCAGGGCTTCCCTTGCCGTATCAAGGGCCTGCGCGGGGTTTTCGCCCCGGGCGATGGCCTTCGCTGCGGTTGCCAGAACACGGCCGATGACCGGTGCCGTTTCACGCGGTCCGGCTCCGAGCCGCAGATTGCGCGACGACATGGCAAGGCCATCGTCCTCCCGGATGGTGGGGCAGCCGACGATCTCCGTCTTCAGGTCAAGGTCGGTCGCAAGACGCTTCACCACCTGCAGTTGCTGGTAATCCTTCTCTCCGAAGAACGCACGGTCCGCGTCAGTCTGGAGCAGGAGCTTGGTCACCACCGTGGCGACCCCGTCGAAATGGCCGGGCCGGGTGGCCCCGCAAAGGCCGTCACTGACGCCGGAAACGGAGACCGTGGTGGCGAAGCCCTCGGGATAGATTTCACCGGGCTCGGGAATGTAAAGCACGTCGATGCCGAAGGGGGCGAGTTTCTCGGCGTCGCTCTCCTCGGTGCGGGGATATTTCGCAAGATCCTCGGGGTTGTTGAACTGGCGGGGGTTCACGAAAAGCGTGACGATGACGTGATCGGTTCCCGCCCGCGCCGCCGCGACGAGGCTCAGATGCCCGGCGTGCAGCGCTCCCATGGTGGGGACAACGCCGATGGTCTCGCCGGCGCGACGCCAGGTCTCGGTCAGGGCGCGGAGCGCGGCCTTATGGCGGATGATCTGCATTCATTCGGCTCCTTCATCGGTGAAGATATGACAGGCGGCGGGGAATTCGCGGGCGCGGACCTCGGCGGCATAGTCGCGGACTGCGGCACGGGCATCGGTGGCAAGCTGGGCGTAGCGTTTCACGAACTTCGGCTTGAAGTCGTCGAAGAGCCCAAGCATGTCGTCGATCACGAGGATCTGCCCGTCGCATCCGGCCGAGGCACCGATGCCGATGGTCGGAATCGGCAGGTCGGCGGTGATCCGGTCGGCGAGGGCGGCGGGGACCTTCTCCAGCACGATGGAGAAAGCGCCGGCCTCTGTCACTGCGGTTGCGTCTTGCAGGATGCGCGCCGCGTCCTCGCCCTTGCCCTGTACCCGGTAGCCACCGAGGGCGTTCACCGCCTGCGGGGTCAGACCGATATGGGCCATCACCGGAATGCCCCGGTCCGTCAGGAAACGGATGGTCTCGGCCATGTGACGACCGCCTTCGAGCTTTACCGCCCCGGCGCCGGTCTCGGCCATGATCCGGGCGGCGCTGCGCAGGGCCTGGGCGGGCCCTTCCTCGTAGCTCCCGAACGGCATGTCGACCACCATGAGCGCGCGTTCGAGGCCGCGGGCCACCGCCTGGCCGTGCAGGATCATCATTTCGAGCGTGACCGGCAGGGTGGAGGGCAGGCCATGCAGCACTATGCCGACGCTGTCTCCGACAAGGACCACATCGCATTCCGCATCGGCGATCCGGGCGACGGGTGTGGTGTAGGCGGTCAGACAGACCAGCGGCATGCCGCCCTTTCGGGCGCGGATGTCACTGGCGGTCAGGGCCTTCTGGGGGGCGGATTGGCTCATCTGAGTCCTTTCTCTGGACGCTCGGGCAGGGACATACGGCGTCACGGTCCATTGTGCAACCGCAGCGTAATATTGTTGCGCAAAGAATGGTGCTTCCTTTTCAATTCAGAAATCCAACCCCAGGTCCAGGGTCTGCGCCGAATGCGTCAGCGCCCCGGAGGAAATATAGTCAACGCCCGTCGCCGCGACTTCGGCGATCCGGTCCAGCCGCATGTTGCCCGAGGCCTCCAGCACCAGACGCCCGGCTGTCATCGCCACCGCCTCGCGCAGGGCCAGGGTGTCCATGTTGTCCAGCAGAACGACATCGGCACCACCCTCGTCCAGCGCCTCTGCCAGCTGGTCCAGCCGGTCGACCTCGATCTCGCAGCGCACCATATGTGAGGCCTGCGCCTTCACCGCCTGCAGCACCGGGCGAATGCCGCCCGCCGCCGCGATATGGTTGTCCTTGATCAGGATCGCGTCCGACAACGAGAAACGGTGGTTGAACCCGCCGCCATGCAGCACCGCCTGTTTCTCGACCAGCCGCAGGCCGGGGGTGGTCTTGCGGGTGCAGGTCACGCGGGTCGCGGTGCCTTTCGTTTCCGCCACAAAGGACGCTGTCATCGTCGCGATCCCCGACAGCCGCCCGGCAAAGTTCAGCGCGACCCGTTCAGCCGACAGGATCGAGGCCGCGGCACCTGCGATCTCCATCAGCAGATCGCCCGGCCGGATCGCGTCGCCGTCGGTCTTGTGTGCCGTAACCACAAGCGACGGATCGACCAGCCGGAAGGCCAGCGCCGCCACCTGCAGGCCCGAGACGACACCCGCCTCGCGCGCATTCAGCCTTGCCGTGTAGCGTGTCGTTGCCGGGATCACCGTTCTGGTGGTGATGTCGCCATAGGTTCCCAGATCCTCCAGCAACGCGGCGCGGACCAGCGGTTCCAGGATCAGGTCGGGCAGGGGGGTGGTATTCATGCGGGCTCCTTTCGGGCCTGGGCGCGGATCTGTCGCGCCTGTGCAAGCGTAAAGAAGGATCTCTCGCCGGTTTCGCCCTGGACCTCGGGATGGTCCGAGCGGAAATGCGCCCCCCGGCTTTCTTTGCGGGCAAGGGCGGCGGCGGCGATCAGCGTGGCGGTTGCGGTCATGTTCAGCAGGGCGTCGCAGCCGGGCTGCGCGGTCTCGATCGCGGCAATCGTGTCAAGTGTGCAGCGCAGGCCGGCACCGGTGCGGATCACGCCGGCGCCCTCGGTCATCGCCTGCCGCAACCGGGCGACAAGCGCCGGATCGGGTTCCCCGGCCGGGGCGAGGTCGGGCAGCAGGACCGGTGCGGCAGCGTCTGTGTCCAGCCCTTTTGCTATCGCATCCGCGCAACGCCGCCCGTAGACCAGTGCCTCAAGCAACCCGTTCGACGCCAGCCGGTTCGCGCCATGCAACCCGGTCGAGGCGACCTCGCCACAGGCCCAAAGACCGGGCAGGGTGCTCGCCCCCTCGGCATCCGTCGCGATCCCGCCCATGTGGTAATGCGCGGCAGCGGCCACCGGGATCGGCTGCGTCACCGGGTCGAGGCCCGACGCGCGGCAGGCGGCGGCAACCGCCGGGAAGTCGGTCAGAATGCGTGCGCCAAGGGCCGCCCGCGTGTCCAGCGCCGGGGCCAGCCCGGCCTGCGTCTGGGCAAAGATGGCACGTGCGACGATGTCGCGCGGTGCCAGTTCGGCGTCCGGATGTGCCGCCCGCATGAAGCGTTCGCCATGCCTGTTGATCAGCGTCGCGCCTTCGCCGCGCAGCGCCTCGGTCGCCAGCGGCGCAGGGTCGGGACCTCCGGCAATGGCCGTGGGGTGAAACTGCACGAATTCCGCATCGGCGATCACCGCCCCCGCCCGCGCCGCCATGCCCAGCACCTGCCCGCGGATGCGCGGCGGGTTGGTTGTCAGCGCATAGAGCCCGCCCGATCCGCCCCCGGCCAGCAGCACCGCCGCGCCGCGCAGCACAACCGAGCGCGACAGCCCGCCCGAGCAACGTGCGACCTTGACGCCGCGCACGCGGCCATCCTCAACCACCAGCCCGGTGGCCATCACGCCTTCCAGCACCTGCACATGGGGTGCTGCGCGGACCTGCGCGGTCAGGGCCTGCATGATCTCGGCCCCGGCCTGATCGCCCCGGACCCGCACGACACGGGCAAAGCTGTGCGCCGCTTCGCGCGACAGGATGTAAGCGCCGTCTGCGGCCCGGTCGAAGGGCGTGCCCAGCCCGGTCAGGTCGAGGACATGCGCCCGCGCCTCGGCCGTGACCGCCTGCGCCACCTTGGCATCCACGGTCCCCGCCCCGGCCCGTACCGTGTCACGCGCATGCGCCTCGGCGCTGTCTGCTGGGTCCATCGCCGCCGCCACGCCGCCCTGCGCCCAGGCCGACGATGCCCCGGAGCCCAGCGGCTCTGGCGAGATCATCAGGACGGGATGCGGGGCAAAGCGCAGCGCCGCATATTGCGCCGCCAGGCCGGCCCCGACGATCAGGACGCGCGGGGTGTCGATTGGGGTCATCGGATCAGCCGGACAGCTTCCGTGACAGGTCGATCATGCGCTGCACGGCGACACGGGCCTTGTCGGCGACAGCAGCCTCGACCTCGACCGCGCCCTGCATGCTGTGCAGCGACCAGAGCACCTTTTCCAGCGTGATCTTCTTCATGTAGGGGCACATGTTGCAGGGGCCGACAAAATCCACATCCGGCAGCGCGTCCGAGATGTTGGAGGCCATCGAGCATTCCGTGACCAGCATCGCCTTCTCGGGCCGCTGGGCGGTGACATAATCGATGATGCCGCTGGTGGAGCCCGAGAAATCCGCCTCGGCCACCACATCGGGCGGGCATTCGGGATGTGCGATGATGCGGGTGCCGGGGTGCCATTCGCGGAAATCGCGCAGGTCCTGGGCGGTAAATCGTTCATGCACGATGCAGGACCCGTCCCACCAGACGATGCGCTTTTCCGGCACCTGCTGCGCGATGTTCTGCGCCAGGTACTTGTCTGGGGTCATGATGACCGTATCGCTTTCCTGCGCGCGCACAATCTGCGCCGCGTTCGACGAGGTGCAGCAGATGTCTGACGCCGCCTTCACCTCGGCGGTGGTGTTCACATAGGTGACGACAGGCGCGCCGGGGTATTTCGCGCGCATCTCGGCGATCCCCTCGGCGGTGATGCTTTCGGCCAGCGAACAGCCCGCTTCCATGTCGGGGATCAGCACCGTCTTGGAGGGGTTCAGGATCTTTGAGGTTTCGGCCATGAAATGCACGCCGCATTGCACGATCACATCAGCCTCGACCTTCGTGGCCTCGATCGCCAGCTGCAGGCTGTCGCCCACCACGTCGGCGATCCCGTGATAGATCTCGGGCGTCATGTAGTTATGCGCCAGGATCACCGCGTTCCGCTCGGCTTTCAGTTTGTTGATGGCAGCGACATAGGGCGCAAAGACAGCCCAGTCGGGTGGTGCCACGACGCGATCCATGCGGGCATAGATCCCTGACATCTCGGCGGCGAGGTCGGGGGAGGGGGTGAGATCGTAGTGATCGGCGAGTTCGGCGCGCAGCGCGAATTGATCGAGCAAGAGCGGGGGTCCTCTGATTATTGCGTGTCGCCGTATTGGGCGTGGGCTAAGGGCTGTCTACGGGCAGGTTGACGTAAGGGCAAGCTGGCGGTGGCGCAATATTTCAATGACATACGCTAACATGTGCGGGGGTTCGCCGATCCGCCGTCTGTTTCTGCACGATCTACTTAGCGTCGTGAAAAATCACCCCAAGCGTATGCCTTGTTCCGCTTCTGAGCCTGCTCACCCCGTGCCGCATGTTTACCCGGTAGTCGCGTTTCGAACCCGCGAGAGGGCGATTGCGCACTGCAAAGACAACTGCATCCCCCTGCGCCAGTGAAACGACTTCTGCACGGCTCTGCATGCGCGGTCTTTGCTCTGTCAAAACGAACTCTCCGCCGGTGAAGTCCTGTTCGGGGCGGGAGAGAAGGATCGCCATTTGCAACGGAAACAGCAGATCTCCGTATACGTCCTGATGAAGACAGTTGAAGTCGTTTTCCACATATTGAAGAAGGAGCGGCGTCGGGCGTGTTTGACCGGCGCCGTGGCATTGCGCAATGTAATCTGCATGCTCCGAGGGAAACCGGGGGTCCAATCCCATCCGTTCGTTCCATTCATTGGCGACAGGCACAAGCTTTTGGTAGATTTTTTCGCGCAGCGTCACGATCAGTCCGGGCAGCGGATAGGAAAAATACTTGTACTCTCCCCTGCCAAAGCCATGGCGTGCCATGTGAATATGACTGCGGAAGGGTTCATCCTTGGGATACAGCCCGGCCAGCTCTTCGCATTGCTCAGGTAACAGCAGCCCTTTGAGCGTAGCGCAGCCGAAGGTGTTCAGCTCAGCCGCAAGGCGCGTGTCCGATATCCCGGCAATGCGGTTCAGGAGCGGTTGATTCACGGTCATCTTCAGGTCACTCCGCTTTCCGCTCTGCCTGCAGGATTGCGCTTTTTCTTTCCACACCCCAACGATACCCGGACAGGCCGCCGTCAGAGCGGACGACGCGATGGCAGGGAATGGCGACAGCGATATTGTTTGCACCACATGCCTGTGCCACGGCCCGGGATGATTTTGGTGCCCCTATTCTTTCGGCAATTTCGCTGTAACTTGCCGTAGTCCCGACCGGGATGTCGCGAATTGCTTCCCAGACGCGTTGCTGAAAGGCGGTTCCCTGAATATCGAGTGGCAGGTTGAACCCGTATTTCGGATCGTCCACAAACCGGACGACATCGGCAATCAAAGCCCGGTAATCGGGGTCATCGCCAATCAGATCGGCTTTGGGAAACCGCTTCTGCAGATCGTCTGACACCTGCTCTGCAGTGTCGCCCAACAACATCGCGCAGACGCCTTTGGCGCTGCTGGCGACAAGAACGGAGCCAAGAGAACACTCTCCAATTGCAAACAGGATTTTCACGCCTTGCCCTCCCTTTCGTACAAGCTTTGGTGTCATGCCAAGTGCTTTGGTTGCATTTTCGTAGAAACGGCTGCTGGAGCTGTATCCGGCATCGTAGATCGCCGTGGTGATTGACCCGTCGCCCGAACCCACGATGTCACGGAATCGTTTCATGCGATGGGCGCGCGCGTAGGCTTTGGGTGTCACTCCCGTTGCCGCTTTGAATGTCCGCTGGAAATGAAACGGGCTCAGGCCGCTTTGCTGCGCTAGCTGGGCCAGACTGGGTTCTTCCCCGGCCTCTTCGATCATGCGGCATGCCTTCGAAACAAGGGAAGCCGTTTGTTCCTTCGGTGATTGCCGGGTCGGATGGCAGCGCAGGCATGCGCGAAAACCATCTGCCTCGGCCTGTTTGCTTGAGGCGTAAAAAGCGACATTCCGGCGCTTGGGACGCCGCGATGGACAAGCGGGGCGGCAATAAACACCCGTCGAATTCACAGCGTAAAAAAATTTCGGATCAGGTGCCTGTTCTCTTCCAAGAACAGCCTGCCACAGAGTATCGGTTGCCTTCAGTGCGTGTTCCATCCTACAGCCCTTTCCGCTGTTTTCTCTTTGCTTCTGTTTTGAGTTAAGTCGAAACGGGCCACCCGGCAGCCCGCTTCTTGCGCATAAATGCGTCAGATTTTGTTGACCGATACGCCGCCATCGACAACCATTGCGGTGCCGGTAACGAACCGGGAACTGTCAGAGGCGAGAAACACTGCGGCCTCGGCGATCTCTTCAGGATCAGCCACGCGCTTCAGCGCATGCAGCGCGCTATAGAACGCCATCTGATCCGGATCGGAATCCAGGTCGCCCAGCATTGGCGTATTTGCAGCGCCCGGCAAAATCGAGTTTGCCCGTATGCCGCCGGCGCCATGCTCAACGGCCAAGACCTTCGTCAAGCCGATCACCCCTGCCTTGCTCGCCGCATAGGCACCCATACCCGGGAACGCCGTTGTGTAGCCAATGACACTTGACGTGAAGATGATCGAACCTGATCCATTGCGCTTCATCGCCGGGATCTGGTGTTTTGCCGCAAAGAAGGCGCTGGTCAGGTTTGTCGAAAGCACCCCCTGCCAATCCTCGTTTTCCATCTCGGGGACAGTCGCGGATTTCCCCGTGCCAGCGTTGTTGAAACTTGCATCCAGACCGCCCCAGGTGTCCTCGGCCAACTCGACGAGCGCCCTGTTATAGTCCTCGTCACATACATCGCCCGGCAGGCAGACGGCGTTCCCGTTGCTTTGATTGATCTGCCCCGCGATGGTGTTGAGTTCTTTTTCGCGGCGCGCACCGAGTACAAGCCTGGCTCCTTCTTTCGCAAATTTGAAAGCAGCGGCGGCACCAATCCCGCTGCTCGCACCGGTGATGATTACGATTTTGTCTGTGAGTTGCATCATATGTCTCCTGAACTGATGTCCGGGGACTGAATGCAGCGGGATGGCCCGTCAAAATATCCGGTTCTTGTTGTCGAAGCAATTTTCCCGGATCGAAACGAAAGTTCTTATGCGTCTGGCTGGCGAATTTTCCGAAAAGTAAGGTTGATCCGGGCCGACGACACTTTCTTGCTCTTCGGCAGGCTGTGCAACCAGTGCGTTTGCGTCGTCCCACGCATGGTCAGAAGGCTGCCGTGTTCCAAAACCTGCGATACAGTCGCTTTTGTCTGTTTATGCTTAAACGCGAATTTGCGCGCTGCCCCGAAACTTACCGAACCAATGGTCCCGTTCCGGACTAGGTCTTTCTCGGCATCGCTGTGCCATGCCATACCCTCGCTTCCATCTTGGTAAAGGTTCAGCAGGCAGGAATTGAATGTCTCGCCGCAGGTCATCTCTACTTGCTTTTTGAGCGCCAGCAGCAGCGGCGTCCAGTGTAACGCGGTTTTGGTGACTTTCGAGTAGGTGTATGAATAGGCGGCGTCTGCGTACCATGCCACCTGGCGTTTGGTGGTGATCCGCTTGCCAAAGATGACGGCTTCGTCGTGATGCCATGCGATATCGTTTTGCAAGGATCCTAGATAAAAATCTGCTTCGGCTTCGCCAAAAATCGGTCCGTAGTATTCAACGGTTCCATCCCGGGGCAACAAGTTCCTGCGGGCGTTGTCGGTTCTGGCAAATAGATCCGTCATCAATCTAATTCTCTGGCTTTCGAAGGCATGAAGCCGGTAGCTGCGCTGCGGAAACAGGAAAATTCAATCCGTTTCTTGCGGGCAAAGTCACTTTTCTGATCGCAAGGGGCCGTTGCATCAGCCACCCCATTTGGCCAAAGCCGCGTTTACATGCGCGACAGCCGGTCCTCATCGTCCACGACCTTCAGATCGCAGCCTTCGCCTGTCCATTTCCACAGAACGATGTTCAGGGCGTTCGGTGGCGCGCCCTTTGCATAGCTTGGGACGAGGATACCGGCAAAACCCTCCGCGATTAGATGCGCCGCGAAGTCCTGTGTCGGCACCGCGCGCCCGTCGAGCATCTTCATCCGCCAGCCCGGATCGGCGAGTGCGTCGTCGGACATGCCCCACCGGGCAAGCTGCTGCGCATCGCGGGTGTCGAAAACCGGCCCCAGATTGGCGGTGTAGGACACAAGAACCGTAGGCTGCAGGCTGCCGGCCTGATTGGCTTCGCGCAGGGCCGTGGTTGGATCAAGCGCGGTATAAAGCGCCGACGTCCCTTTGGCGTTCAGACGCCCGCCATGAAGCTCTGCGCCACGGCCAGACAGCGGCGCGCGGGCATAGACCGGATTCAGCGCGCGGTAGAGCGGCCCCTTGTAGCGCCCGTCGCTAAGGGGCATCAGGCAAAGACACCTGCGTCGACCGCGTCGATATATTCGAGAACCTGTTGCGCCTTGCCTTCCTGCACGAGCTGCATCGCGGTCCGGCCATCAAAACCGGGCAGGGGCTCTGACCGATACCAGGCATAGGCCATCAGCTCCGACCCAAATCGGTGCTGGACCTTGTTGAGCACTTCGACCAGCTCGCGCAGACGGCGCTGTGTCTTGTCCGAATTGATGCGGGTGCGCCGCTGCAGCGCGTCTTTGCCAAGGCCGACGGTCATGGCGATTTCTTCCGCAGAGGTGCGGAGCGCAGCGGCGATCTTGCGCGGTTCGAATTGCCCGCCAACGGCAACGGTTGTGATCTGCATGACAGCCCTCATATCGGTCATATTGACAGCATATAGCGTCAAAAGTACTGTTCTGCAAGGTCTGAGGCACCTTTTGGCCGGGCAGGGGTGGCGGGCCGGGGTTGTAGGTCAGCCCGCTTCGGCAGCGTCAAGTTCCTGACGCAGGCGTTTTTCGGATTCCGCCTTGGGCACAGAGAACCGGGCCAGCAGCAGATAGGCGACCGGCGTGAGGTAAAGCGTGGAGAGGGTGGCCAGCCCCAATCCGCCAACGATCACCCAGCCCAGTGCCTCGCGCGCCTCGGCCCCGGCCCCGGCAGACAGGATCAGGGGCACGCCCCCCAGCACGGTGGAGGTCATTGTCATCATCACCGGGCGCAGCCGGATGGTGGAGGCATCGAGGATCGCGGCATGCACATCCTGCCCCTTGTCGCGCAGCTGGTTGGCGAATTCGACAATGAGAATCCCGTTCTTGGCCATGATCCCGATCAGCATGACCAGGCCGATCTGGCTGTAGACATTCAGGCTTTGCCCCGTCAGCAGCAGGGCAAAGACCGCGCAGGCCAGGCCCAGCGGCACGGTGGCCATCACCACCACCGCCGAGATGAAGCTTTCGAATTGCGCCGACAGCACCAGGAACACCACGAGGATGGCAAAGCCGAAGGTGATGAACAGGCCGCCATTGGTCTGGTCCAGTGTCGCAGCCTCGGCCAGCGGCACGATGCGGTTCTGTTCGGCCAGGATTTCATCGCCGATGCGGTCGACCTTGGCCATGGCGTCGCCCAGCGACAGCTCGGGCGTGAGGCCTGCCGTCAGTTCGACAGAACGGTTCTGCCCCTCGCGGTCCAGTTCCGGGGCGAGGGCGCGTTCCTCGAAGGTGACAAAGCTGGACAGCGGGATCATCTGGCCGTTGCCCGCCTGCATGAAGATGTTTTCCAGATCGCCCGAGTCGTTCACCGGGTCCGAGGTGGACAGCATCTGCACCCCGAAGTTGGTATCTCCGATAAACACCGAGGCGACCTCGCGCCCGTCGAGCACCGCCTGCAATGCCTGGCCCAGCCCGGTGATGTCGACCCCAAGGTCAGCGGCCAACGTCCTGTCAATTTGCACGAAAAGCTGCGGCTGGGTGCGTTCGTATTCCAGCCGCACCTGGCCCATGGCGGGGTTCTGGCTGAGCCTGTCCACCATGGTCTGCGCGACTTCGGCCAGCTGGTCATAGTCGTTTCCGGTGATGGCAAAGGCCAGCCCGCGCCCGGCACCGCGAATGCCCAGCGAATTGGGCTGGATGGCAAAGGCGCGGACGCCGATGATGTCCCGCAAACCGGCGTTGATGTCGTTCACGATGTCCTGCTGGCTGCGTGTCCGCGCGTCCCATCGGGACAATGTGAAGACCATGAATCCGCGGTTGGAGGCCCCAAAGCCGGTGATCGAAAAGACATTGGTCACTTCACCCGCATCCTGAAGAGGTGCCACCGCATCCTCGATTTCGCGCATCTTGCCCTGGGTATATTCCAGCGACACCCCCTGCGGAGCGGTGACGCTGAGCAGGGCCACGGCGCGGTCCTCGCGCGGGGTCAGCTCCTGCCGGATGCCGCCGGCCATCAGGGCCGCGGTGGCCGCGACAAAAACCGCGATCAGGACGATGACAAAGGGCATGGCCAGCGCGCCGCGCAGGGTTTTTTCATAAAGGGTGAACAGACGGTTGCCGAGCCAGATCATTGGGCCCCGCGGGTTCTCCGGCGGCGCTGCGGTCAGCAGGCGGCTGGCCAGCACCGGACAAAGGCTGAGCGCCACGACGGAGGACAGCAGCACCGCCATGGCCAGGGTAAAGCCGAATTCCCGGAACAGCCCGCCCGCCTGACCCGGCAGGAAGGACAGCGGGACAAAGACGGCGGCCAGCGTCGCGGTGGTGGTCACCACGGCAAAGAACACCTGCGCCGTGCCGTTGACCGCAGCGGCGCGCGGCCCCATGCCGAGGGTTCGTTGCCGCACGATGTTTTCCAGAACGACAATGGCGTCATCCACCACCATGCCGGTGGCCAGCACCAGCGCCAGCAGGGTCAGGATATTGACAGAGAAGCCCACCAGGTAGATCGCCGCAATCGTGCCGATCAGGGAAACGGGCAGGGTCAGTGCGGGGATCAGCGTGGCGCGGAAATCTCGCAGGAACAGAAAGATCACCGCGACCACGATGGCCACCGCAAAGGCCAGTGTCTTGAGCACCTCCTCGATGGAGCCCGAGATGAAGATCGCATCGTCGGAAGTCACGAAGATGTTCACGTCGTCGGGCAGGGTCCGGTTCAGTTCCTCCACCACGGCGCGCACGTTCTCGGAGATTTCGAGCGTGTTCGACGTGGCCTGCCGGATGACGCCGATGCCCATGCCCTGCTGTCCGTTCGCACGCAGGATCGTTTCGCCCGGCGCCGGGCCCAGCGAAACGCGGGCAATATCGCCCACCGTCACGTTTTCCCTGATTTCCAGCGCCTCGAAAGCCTGCGCGGTTGCTACGCTGGCCGTGGTGCGCACGTTGATGGACTGGCGGTCTCCCGACAGGTCACCGGCGGGGGTGTCATAGGCCACGTCGGCCAGCCCGCGCTGCACGTCCCCCAGGGTCAGGCCCCGGCTGGCCAGTTCCAGCAGGTCGATATCGACCCGAAAGATCTGTTCCCGGTCGCCGTAGATTTGCAGGTCGGCCACGCCATCGACAGAGATCAGACGGTCCTCGATCCGATCCTGAACGATCTGGGTCAGTTCCTGCGGTGACCGCCCGGTGGAGGTAACGGCGATCCGCATGACCGGCTGGGCGTTTGCGTCCGCTTTGACGATCTGCGGCTGCTCCGCCCCCTCCGGCAGCTGGTTTGCGATCCGGGCGACCGCATCGCGTACATCGGTCGCGGCCACGTCGATATCAACAGAGTCGTTGAATTCGAGCGTCACGCGGCTGCGGCCAAAGCGGGAGTTGGACGAGATCGACCGCACACCCGAGACGCGGCCCACGGCACCTTCGATGCGGCCCGTCAGTTCCTGGTCTACCGCCTCGGGCGAGGCACCGGAGAACTGGGTGGTGACGGTGACCACCGGGCGGTCCACGTTCGGCAGCTCCCTGATTTCCGCACCGAAAAGACCCGCAACACCGGCCAGCACAATCAGCGCGTTCAGGACGAAGGCCAGGATCGGCCGGCGCACGAAGAGCGCGGTGCCCGGTGCGCGTGGTTCCGGCGCGCTCACAAGGTTTCCTTGCCGGTCTGGCCGTCTGCTGTGGCCGGGTCGTTGACCGGGCTGACCTCTGCCCCGTTGCGCAGGGTTTGCACGCCTTCGGTCACGACATTCTCGCCCGCCGCCAGCGCGTCGGCGCGGATCAGGACGGAATCACTGTTGCGCTGTGCGATGGTCACCGGGACCTGTACGCTCTTGCCGCCGCGCACGGCCCAGACAAATGGCCCGTCGCTGGACCATTGCAGCGCCAGCGGGGGAATCGACAGGTAGCTGTCGCCGGGGAAGGTCATGGCCACCGAAAACGCCATGCCCGCGCGCAACGTGTCATTGCTGTTGGCGACACGGCCCTGCACCAGCAGGGTCCGGCTGGTCCGGTCCACCACCGTGTCGATGGCGGCCACTTCGCCGGTCAGGACGGTATCGCGCAGACCCAGCGGCACGACGGTGATCTGCTGGCCCGGCCGTATCTTGCCCACGACCCGTTCCGGTACGCGGAAATCTATCAGGATGTCGGAGCGGTCGGTGATTGTTGCCAGCACGTCCTGCGCATTGACGCGGTCGCCGACTTCGACATCGGTGATGCCGACCCGGCCCGAGATCGGCGCGGTGATCTGGCGCTGCGACAGGTCGAACTGCGCTTTGCGCACGGCCAGCTCGGCACTGCGCAGGGCCACTTCGGTTTCCCGCAGGCGCACTTCGGTTACCGCACCGGTCGATGACAGCTGTTTGATCCTGGTCTCTTCGCGCTGCGCCTCGTCAAGGTTGATCTGCGCTTGCTCCAGCGCGATCTCTTCTTCCTCGTCCAGCAGGCGGGCAAGCACGGTTCCTGCCTCTACCGCGATGCCCGGCGACAGGTTCAGTTCGGTGATGACCCCCACCGCATTGGAACGGACGGTGACCGACCGTTTTGCGCGCCCGTCGCCAATGGCGGTGATCCGGTCCGCGATCGCGGTTTCCCCCACCGTTGCAATCGTGACATTGGCCGGGCCGCCGCCGCCACGGGGCCGCTCCTGTTGTGTCGCGGCCTCGGCCTGGGGAAGCTGGATGCCCAGCAGGTCGGGAATGCCGCTGCGTTCAATCAGGGGGCGGGCCGCTGGAACATAGATGATCCAGACATAAAGGCCTGCACAGAGCACAGCCAGAAATATGAGTGTTTGTTGCAAGGCTTTCATTGGCGGTTTTGCTATCTCAGGTCAATGCGGGCGAAGCTTACCCCGTTCTTGCGGGGTAAGCATCATAATCATTAGGGTAAGGTGCGATCTGACGGATCACGCTTTTGTCAGACGCAAATAGAGCCTTTGCAGGTCGGATCGAGGCAATCCGATCTTTTCCAGATAGCCCCTGACGCCGCCATAGTTCCGGTCGATGTGATCCAGTGTTGCGGCTATGGCGGTTGCGGGGCTTTCCAGCAGTCTGGCATAGCTTTCCACATCACCGCCGCGCGCGCGGGACAGGTCCAGGAATTCTTCCACCAGATCGGGGATGAGATCGGCGGTCAGGGCATAATCCGCGATGATCTGGTCGCGGTCCACATCCGCGATGCCCAGCAGCAGGGCAGCAATGATCCCGGTGCGGTCCTTGCCCGCGGTGCAATTGAACAGCACGGCACCCTCAGGCAGTTCGGCCATGGTGGACAGGACATTGCAGATCGCTGTGGCCCGCGTTTCCAGCGCTGCCAGGTAAAAGGTCAGCAGGGGATGGGCATCTGCCACTTCGGCGCGGGCCATTGCCTGCGGCGACAGGTCGTCAAACAGCGGCAGGTTGGCAAAGTGAACATCCGCAAAGGCAGCAAAGGGATTGGGCGCGCTTTCGACCTCATCCGGCGTGCGCAGGTCGATGACCAGACGCAGACCCTCATCGTAGAGCCGCGTAACATCTGCCGGGTCGAGCCGGTGCAGGCTGTCGGCGCGCAGGAACCGCCGCCAGGGGATCACGCCGCCGCCCGCGGTGGTGTAACCGCCCAGCTCGCGGATGTTATAGGCCCCCCGGACCGGCAGATGGCGCGACATCGGTCTCACGTGAACGCCAGCAGCCTCTTGCGGTCGATCATGCGCAACTCGCGCGCGGCGGGCGACAGCGGCACAAAGCTGACCGAAAGGCCCGAGGGGCGCCATTCGCAGATGCCCATGCCGGTGCCTTCGACAATGCGCAGGCCGTCGGTTGCCAGCAGGTCGATGGTGGAATCCTGACCGTTGGAGATGACAATCGGAATGCCGTGCCAGTGGTTGACCTGGTTGATGTGGATATGCCCCGAAAGGATACCGGCCACCTTCTGGCCCTGCAGCATCTCTGCCAGCCGTTCGGTCGCCGGCATGTCGATGCTGCCCCAGGGCAGGCCATCTGCATCCACGCGCGGAGGGTGGTGCATGACGATCAGACGCGGCAGGTCAGAGCGGCGCGACAGCGCATGTGCCAGAAAGTCGAACTGCGCATCGCAGATCGTACCGGCCACATGCCCCGGCTTCATCGTGTCCAGTGTGATCACATGCATCCCGCCATGCACGACATCGTGGAAATAGGGTGCGTCCGACCCCGCATTGCCAAGGACCTCGTGGAACGGCACGCGTTTGTCGTGGTTGCCCAGGGCCATCACCAGCGGCGGGGCAAGCGGTTCCAGGATCTCTTGCAGCAGGCGGTAGCTGTCGGCATCGCCCATGTTGGTCAGATCGCCGCTGGCCACCACAAAGGCGGGCTGCCGCTCCATCGCGTTGATCACCTGCACCACCCGTCTGAGCGTTTCCACCGCGCCGGATTTGTCGCTTGGGTCCGGCGATCCGGGGTGCGAGATGTGCAGATCGGTCAGGTGGATGAAACGGGTCATATGGATACTCCGGCGGCCTTGAGCAGGGTTTGCGTATAGCTGTGGGCGGGTTGGCGCAGGATGCGGGCGGCGGGTCCGGCTTCCAGCGCCTTGCCATGCTGCATGACCAGCAGATGATCGCAGATCGAGGCGACAACCGCCAGATCATGGCTGATGAAAAGGATGCCCAGCCCCAGGTCGTCCTGAAGATCCATCAGCAGGTTGAGGATCTGCGCCTGCACCGACACATCAAGCGCCGAGACCGCTTCATCCGCGATCAGCAGGGCGGGACGGGTGACAATGGCGCGGGCGATGGCGATGCGCTGGCGCTGTCCTCCCGAAAATTCATGCGGGTATTTGTCGCCGTCGCGCGGGTGCAGGCCGACCTGTTCCAGCGCCTCGGCTGTGCGACGCGGAGTGTCTGCATCCACGCCGATGGCGCGCAGCGGTTCCGCGATGGACCAGCCGACGGTGCGGCGCGGGTCGAGCGATCCGAACGGGTCCTGATAGACCATCTGGAAGTGTCGCCGCTGGCGGCGCAGTGCCGCGGCAGACAGGCTGTGCAAGTCCTCGCCCTGAAACAGGATTTCGCCCGCGTCGGGTCGTTCAAACGCCATAACCATGCGCGCCAGTGTGGATTTGCCCGAACCGCTTTCCCCCACGACCCCCAGCGTTTCGCCCGCGCGGATGGTAAAGCTGATGTCATCCACCGCCGTCAGCACCGGCGCGGCACCCAGCAGCGTGTTGCGCGGCAGCTTGTAGCGCCGGGTCAGGTTGCGGGCGTCGAGCAGGGGGGCGGTCATCTCGTCCCTTCCGTCAGCAGATGGCAGCAGGCGCTGCGTCCCTGGCCGAGGTCGGTCAGGCCGGGGCGGGTGCTGGCGCAGCGCGCGATCTCGACCGGGCAGCGCCCCGAAAAGCGGCAGCCCTGCGGCAGGTCCGGCAGCCCGGGCACGGTGCCGGGGATTGTTGGCAGGCGCGGGCGTTTGTCGCCCGGTGCGCGGGTCTGTGCGACGGGGTCGGGACGTGCCGCCAGCAAGCCGCGGGTATAGGGATGGGCCGGGTCGGCCAGTACCTGATCGGTGGGGCCGCGCTCGACCATGTCGCCACCGTACATGACCACGATGTCACGGGTCGCGCGGGCGACGGCGGCAAGGTCATGGGTGATAAAGACCAGTGCCATGTCGCGCTGGCCGGCCAGCCGCACCAGAAGGTCGGTGATCCGCAAGGCGATATTGGCATCCAGTGCCGTGGTCGGTTCATCCGCGATCAGCAGCGCGGGATTGCAGGCAAGCGCCAGCGCGATCAGCACCCGCTGGCGCTGACCTCCGCTGAGCTCATGCGGGAACTGGCGCATGCGGGCTGCGGGGTCGGGAATGCCCACCTCTTCGAACAGCGCCAGCACGCGGGCCTTTGCGGCCTGGCGGCTGAGACCCTCATGGACCATGATCGGCTCTGCCACCGTGTCGCCCACCCGCGCCAGGGGGTTCAGCGCCGCCATCGGTTCCTGAAAGATCATGGCGACACGCCGCGCCCGCAGGTTTTGCCAGCTGTTCTCCTCTGCATGGGTCATGTCCTGCCCGTCGATGCGCAGCGCCCCGCTCAGCTGCGCGCCATCGGGGGCCATGCCCATCAGACAGAGCGCCAGCATGGTCTTGCCCGATCCGCTTTCTCCCACGATGCCCAGCCGGTCACCGGAACGGATCGTCAGCTTGGCATGGCGCAGGGCGGTGGCAGAGCCGAAAGCGGCGGAGAGATTGTCGAGCTCGAACATCTACCGCTCCCGCGCCAGCCGGGGGTCGGTCATGTCGCGCAGCCCGTCGCCCAGCAAGCCAAAGCCCAGCACGGCGGTGACGATGCACAGGCCCGGATAGATTGCCAGTTGCGGGGCGAGATACATCAGCGTCTGCGCCTCTGACAGCATGCGGCCCCAGCTAGACGCCGGGGGCTGGGCGCCAAGACCGAGATAGGACAGCGCCGCCTCGGCCAGGATGGCGACGGCAAATTCGATGGTGGCCTGCACGATGATCGCGGCGGCGATGTTGGGCAGGATGTGATCGCGGCTGATGGCAAAGCGGTTCATCCCCGCCGCCCGCGCCGCCGAGACGTAATCCAGCGTCCAGACCTGGTTGGCCGATCCGCGCGCCACGCGGGCAAAGACCGGGATATTGATAAAGGCGATGGCCAGCACCGCGTTGGTCAGCGACGGGCCAAAGACTGCCGCCAGCATGATCGCGAAAAGAAGCGCCGGAAAGGCAAAGCCGAGATCGGCCAGCCGCATCACGCCGTCCTCCACCCAGCCACCGATGGCCGAGGCCAGCAGCCCCAGTGTGACTCCGACCGATCCGCCCAGCAGCACCGCGATCAGCGCCACCGCCATCGAGTTGCGGGCCGCCGCCATCAACTGGCTGACCACGTCGCGGCCCAGTTGATCGGTGCCCAGCCAATGCGCGGCGGAGGGGTCCGCGAACTTGTCGCGGATGTTCATCGCGGTGGCGTCATGCGGGGTCCAGACCAGCGACAGCGCGGCGGTGCCGACGACCAGCGCCACCAGCACCGCGCCGATGACGAAGTTGGCGGGCAGGCGGCGGCGGGTCATGCGCGGGCCTTCAGGCGCGGGTCGATCACCACGTAAAGCAGATCGACGACGAAATTCGCCGTGACCACGATGGCAGCAAAGAGCATCACCAGCGCCTGCACCGTGGGCAGGTCACGGTTGGAGATCGACTGGAAGATCAGCCGCCCGAGGCCGGGCAGGTAGAAGACGTTTTCGATGACGATGGTCCCGGTGACAAGGGCGGCAAACTGCATGCCGACGATGGTGACGATGGGCACCAGCGCATTGGGCAGAACATGCCGCCACAGCACCCGGCGGCGCGACAGGCCAGAGGCGCGGGCGGTGCGGACGAAATCCTGCCGCATGACCTCCAGCGCGGAGGACCGCGTGACACGGGCCAGCACCGCTGATTGTACCAGCGCCAGCGCGATGGTGGGCAGGATCAGCGACCGGGCTGCCGCCACCGGGTCGGACCAGCCGGCAAAGCCGCCGGGCGGCAGCCAGCGCAGCTTGACCGCGAACAAAAGCACCAGCAGCATCGACAGCCAGAAGGCGGGCACGGCAATCCCGAGCTGGCTGAGGAACATCACGCCCCAATCCCCGATCCTGCGGTGCCGCGCCGCGGCGCCGATCCCGAGGGTCAGGGCGATGGCGAGCGTTGCGATCATCCCGGCGACCGCAAGCGCGACGGTCATGCCCAGCCGTTCGCCGATCAGGTCGGAAACCGGTACGCGGAAGGAATGGCTGACGCCGAAATCGCCCTGCAGCGCGTTCCATATCCATGAGAAATAGCGCGTCAGCAGCGGCTCGTTCAGGCCCAGCTGTTCGCGCAGGGCCGCCAGCGCGTCATCGGTGGCATCCAGCCCCAGGATGGTCAGCGCCGGATCACCCGGCAGGACATTCATGACCGCGAATACCACCACGGACACCGCGAGCAGTGTCAGGATGAAACCGGCGGTCCGGCGGAACAGGAAATACCACATGAAAGATTACAATCGGGCCGGGGGGCTGCGCGCGCCAAAAGCCCGCGCAGCCGGTCCTGTCAGCCGCCGTTGCTGACCCCCTTGAGGGGCATGTAAAGCACGGGTGAGGAGGACCAGTAGCCTTCGACCCCGGTGCGGAACACGCCCAGCAGCGGCAATTGGAACAGGAAGGCATGAACCGACTGATCTGACAGATATTGCTGCCCCTGCTTCAGCAGCTCGTCCCGCTTCGCCGGGTCGGCCTCCGTCTCGATGCTGTTCCAGAGCGCGGTGAATTCCGCGTCGTCATAGCCATAGAAGTAGTCCGGCCCACGCGCAAAGTTGCCCATGTCGTTGGGCGAAGTATGGGCGATGATCGTCATGTCGTAGTTCTTTTTCTTGTAGACCTCGTCGATCCAGAAACCCCATTCCACGTTCTCGACCTTTGCGTCGATGCCCGCGTTGGACAGTTCCTGCTGGATGATCTCGGCAGAGCGCATGGCATAGGGGAAGGGCGGCACGCGCAGGGTCATCGTGGTGCCTTCGACACCGGCCTCGGCAAACATTGCCTTTGCTTTCTCGGTGTCATGGGGATAGGCGCCGGTCAGGTCCACATAGGCGGTGCCATGCGGCGGATAGAAGCTGCCGATGGGCACGGCCTGGCCGTACATCGCGCCTTCGATGATCTCGTCACGGTCGATGGCGGTGGCCACCGCGCGGCGCACCTCGATGTTGTCAAAGGGGGGCTTGGCATTGTTCATTGCCAGGATCACCTCACCCTCGGTCGAGCCGATGTTCACGCGAAAGCGGGGATCGGCCTCGAACTGCGGCAGCAGTTCCGGCGCGGGAAAGCCGGGGAAGGCGTCCAGCTCCTCGGCCATCATCGCGGCGGTCGCGGCAGCAGGGTCAGAGATGAAGCGGAATTCGACCTTGTCCAGCGCCACGCTGTCCGCATCGCGGTACTCGGCGTTCTTGACCAGTGTCAGCCGGTCGCCGCGCGTCCAGCTGTCCAGCTTGAAGGGTCCGGTGCCGACGGGGTTGGTGTTGTTGGTATCCGCCGATTCAGGGGCGACGATGGAACTGTCGCCCTGGCCCATGTTGAACAGAAAGAACGCATCCTTGTTCTTCAGCTTGATCTCGACCGTCTGCGGGTCCAGCGCGGTGACGGAGGCGATGGGTTTGAAAATGTCCTTGGAGGGGTTCACACTGTCCTCGGCCATGGCGCGGTCGAAGGAGAACACCACATCCTCTGCGTCAAAATCGGTGCCATCGTGGAACTTCACCCCCGAGGCGAGTTTGAACGTATAGGTCAGGCCGTCGTCGGAGACCTCCCATTCGGTGGCCAGGTTCGGCCCGACCTGGCCGTTCTCGGCCACGATGGTCAGGGATTCGTAGACGTTCATCGTCAGCATGCCGTCGATGGAGGCGGTGGCATCCGCTGTCGGGTCAAGCGAGGTTGGTTCCTGCTGAAGGCCGACCACCAGCGTATCCGCCAGCGCAGACAGGGGTGCGGCCGTCAGGCCGACGGACAGGGCCAGAACGGACAGGGCGGGAAGTTTCGATAAGCCAGGCATGTGCAGAACTCCTTGCTGAGCATGAGGTGAGGGGCGGCAGCCACCCCGCATGACAGCAGTTTGCGCAGCAGGATCGGCCGGGTCAACGCAGATGCACGGGAATCGCGAAAACATCGCAAAGTTGAAACCTGCCTGGGGGTCAGCTCAGACGGCTTTTCAACAGGTCGCCGGTTCTGGCAAGGATCGGATAGCCGACCATGGAAAATGCCGTGTTGATCTGCTTGAGCGAACGCAGGGTTTCCTGGTGGATGCTGCTGGTTTCGATGCTTTCGGCAAGCCCCTCACGCAATCGGCCTAGGTGGTTGCGCTGCAGCTTCTGTTCCACCGCGCGGACCTTTTCCTTGGCTTCGACAAGGTCGCGTGCCTCGGCCGGGTTCTGGTTCATCATCACGTTGAGTGCCAGGTGCACGTTGCCCTGCACCCGGTCGAGAAAATCGTTGATCTCGTCGCGGCCGACCTCGGAAAAGGCGACGCCTTCGCTCTCGCGGCGTTTGGCCAGCGTCAGCAGGCTGCGCACAATGGTGTCGGAGGCGGCTTCCAGCGCGGTGGAGATGCCCGCCAGTTCCATCGACCGTTTGCCCAGATCCTCGTCCAGACCGCCGCGGCCAAGCTGGGCAAGGTAAAGCTTGATCTCGAAGTGGATCTTCTTGACCGTCTTGTCCTGTTCGCGGATCGCTGTGGCGGCGGCGCTGTCCCAATGGTCATAGAGGGGGCCCGTGGCATTCAGCATCCCTTCGATCTTCTGACCCATGCGCAGCAATTCGCGGGCGGTGGAATCGAGGCCGCGGCCGGGGCGGTCCAATGCATTCGGGTCCAGCGCGCTGATTTCTGCCAGTGTAGAGGTCTCCTTGTCGGAGGCGCTTGTGATCAGTTTTGCGCTGAGCGCGGACAGCGGGTGGATCAGCCCGAGGGCCGCCAGCGCCAGGACCGCGTTGAAGGCCAGATGCAGGTTGATGGCCTGACGGCTGGCATTCGCCCCAAGATATTGCAGCAGATCAGGTTGTCCCGACAGGACCAGCAGCAACAGCACAGCACCGCCGCCGCGCAGCATCAGGTTGGCGCAGATCATCTGCCGCGCCGGGGCGGGGGAGGCGAGGGTGAGAACATAGGCGATGAACCCGCCGCCCAGGTTGGCCCCCAGTACCATGGCGGCGGCCCCTTCGACCGGCAGCAGCGATTGCGCGGCAAGGGTCACGAACAGCAGCACAGCCGCGACGCTGGAATGCACCGCCCAGGCAAAGAGCGCGCCAACCGCGAAGGCGGAGAAGATGTCGCGCCCGAGATAGGCCATGACCGCCTGTGTGCCGGTGCTGTGGACCATGGGTGCCGTGGCATCCCGGATCATGTCCAGCGAAAGGAAGATCAGCGCCAGACCGATCAGGATACGCCCGGTCTGGCGCAGGGTCCCTGACTGCCCGCGCAGGAACAGCGCGACGCCCGCCAGCAGCAGCAGCGGGATGAGAAAGGACTGCCGGATCAGCAGCAGTTGTGACACGATGGCAGAGCCAAGGTCGGCCCCCAGCAGGATCGCCAGCCCGATGGCGGGGATCAGGCTGCCCTTGGCGACGAAATTGGCAACCAGCACCGCCACTGCGGTGGAACTTTGCAGGAAGACCGCGGCCAGAGTGCCGGTGCCCGCTGCCAGCAGCCGGTTGCGGGAGGCGCGGCGCAGCGATTGGCGCAGCTGGGTGGCGAAAGCACGCTCGACCCCCGTGCGCACCAGACGCACCGACCAGATCAGCAGCGCGGCAGCCCCGGCAATATGGAGCAGAAAGGAAAGGAGTGCGGGTTCTTGCAATGGAAGACTTTCAATGCTGGCGGGTCGCAGGCCGTAAAACGGGGCCGGACGAGGGTTTGTAACAGGTTTGTAAAGATAGGCCAGACGCGTCATCTGTCGACGTCAAAGCCGGTACAGGATCTGCCGGATTGGCAGCGATAACCCAAGCGGTGCGGCGCATTTTTCTGCCCGTTTCCACCCTGCCCCGAGGTTGGCCCCGGCGTCATGGAAAAATCCCCCGGCTTTGCAGAAAACGTCATAAATTCGTTACAGAACAGGAGGATACAACGCCGCGCGCGAAAGATGAATGATGTGTTGCCAGCACAGGTAGTTACCCACTACGCTGGCGTAGCCACTGAAAATGGGGGAGAGATGTAATGATGATGCGAAACACGATGATGGCCAGTGTTGCGGCCATGATGGCGGCGGCGCCTGCCATGGCGCAGACCGAGGTCGAGTTCTGGCACGCCTTTACCGGCCGTCTGGGCGAGCTGGTGGCGGAGCAGGTCGAAACCTTCAACAACGCACAGTCCGACTATGTTGTGACCGCGACCCACAAGGGCAATTATTCCGAGACGTTGAACGCAGGCATCGCCGCGTTCCGCGCGGGCGAACAGCCGGACATCCTGATGGTCTTCGAGGTCGGCACCGCAACGATGATGGCCGCCAAGGGCGCGATCAAGCCGGTCTATGAGGTGATGGCGGATGCCGGTGCAGATTTTGATCCCGATGGCTTTATCGGATCGGTCAAGGGCTATTACACCACTGCCGACGGTCAGATGCTGTCGATGCCCTTCAACTCCTCCACGCCGGTGCTCTGGGTCAACCGCGATGCGCTGGAAGCGGCTCAGATCGATCCCGATGTGGACCTGAGCACCTGGGAGCAGGTGGGCGAGGTGCTGGATACGCTCAAGGCATCGGGCAACGACTGCCCGCTGGTCACCGCATGGCAAAGCTGGATCCATCTTGAGAACCTCAGCGCCTATCACAATGTGCCCTTTGCCACCGAGGCCAATGGTTTTGCCGGGCTCGATACCGAGCTGTCGCTGAACGGCCCGGTCCAGGCCAAGCACATCGGCACGATGGGCCAATGGGCCAAGGACGGCAAGTTCATCTACACCGGCCGGCGCAACGAAGGCGGTGCAAACTTCCGCAGCGGTGAATGCGCGCTCTTTACCGAAAGCTCTGCCGGTTATGCCGGGATCAAGTCGGAGGCGACTTTCGACTTTGAAGTGCGACCGCTGCCCTATTGGTCGGATGTCGAAGGCGCACCGCAGAACACCATCATCGGGGGTGCATCGCTTTGGGTGATGGCCGGTCAGTCGGATGAGGAATACAAGGGTGTTGCGACCTTCCTGAACTTCCTGTCCTCGCCCGAGATCCAGGCCAAGTGGCACCAGGACACCGGCTATCTGCCGATCACCCAGGCAGCCGCCGACCTGACGCGCGAGCAGGGCTTTTATGAGGCGAACCCCGGCACCGACATCGCGGTCACGCAGATGACAGCCAAGGAGCCGACGGAGAATTCCAAGGGTCTGCGCCTGGGGTCCTTCGACCAGATCCGCGGCATCATCGACGAGGAGCTGGAAGCGGTCTGGGCCGGTGACAAGGACGCGCAGGCAGCGCTGGACAGCGCGAAGGCACGCGGCGACGAATTGCTCCGCCGTTTTGAGCAAGCGAACCGCTGAACGGAACGGGATGGGCAGGTCAGCCTGCCCATCCTTCTTCTTTGCCAAGACGGGCAACAATGTGTTTGAAATGATCCTGACCGCTCCTGAAAACAGCGAATATGCGGATGACCTGCATGTCCGGATCGGGGTGGAACCAGAAGATGCATCGTTCGATCGTGACGTGTCGTATGCCGTCCATGAGGGCAGGATGCTGAGTGCCGATCTGTGGCACGCCGACAAGCCGTTCTGCGAGGTCCAGCATCCTGACGATGCCGTCGCGCGCCAGGGCCATCGCTTCGTCCGGTGCATAGCCGAATGCGATCTGCGATTTCAGCAAATGCGCATGGTGCAGGTCGAGATCGGCGTAGGCTTCTTCGGAAATTTCAATCGTCCAGGTCAAACGTGCCCGCCTTTTGGTCCAGTGTCCGCATCATGTTCTCGCGGAACATCGACAACGGCACGAAGCCGCCTTTCGCGCGGCGTTCGAGCAGAGTGCGAAACGCCTCTTTCTCCGCCTCATATTCCTCGTCCTCCTTGCGCTTGGCCTCAAGCGCCTGCTGGATTACTGCGGAAGTCGATGAAAACCGGCCCTCGGCCACCTGTTTGCGGGCATATTCGGCCTGTTGATCCGAGATGGAGACGGAAATCTTGACGGTCATGGCTGAACTCCTTTCCGATAAAGTGCTACTCAGTCGCACCGGAGTCAAGTGATGGAAAAGCGCGTCACCTTCAGGGGCATCTGGCTGCCCCTTCTGCTGGTTCTGCCGCAGCTGATCGTCACGGCGGTCTTTTTCTTCTATCCGGCGGGGCAGGCGATCTGGCAGTCGCTGTTCATTCCGGACCCTTTTGGCCTGTCGATGCAATACGTGGGGTTGGGCAATTTCGAATATCTGCTGGGCAATGCCTATTACCGGGCAAGTTTTGTCACCACTGCGATCTTTTCCATCGCGGTGACCGTAGTGTCGATGGGCGTGGCGCTCTACCTCGCGGTGCTGGCGGACCGGCTGATCAAGGGATCGGGCGTTTACCGCACGCTGCTGATCTGGCCCTATGCGGTGGCCCCTGCAGTGGCCGGTGTGCTGTGGCTGTTCATGTTCAACACGCGGGTCGGCGTGGTGACATGGTACCTGGGCATGCTGGGATATGACTGGAATCATGTCCTGAACGGGGAAGAGGCGATGGGCCTTGTCGTGGTCGCCTCCGCCTGGGGGCGGATCAGCTATAACTTCCTGTTCTTCCTGGCGGGTCTGCAGGCCATCCCGCGCAGCGTGATCGAGGCGGCGGCGATTGACGGCGCGCGGTTCTGGACCCGGTTCCGTACCATCGTCTGGCCGCTGCTGTCGCCGACAACCTTTTTCCTGCTGGTGGTCAACATCGTCTATGCCTTTTTCGAGACCTTCGGCGTGATCCACACCATCACCAGCGGCGGGCCGCAACAATCGACGACGATCCTTGTCTACAAGGTCTACAAGGATGGCTTTGTGGGGCAGGACCTTGGCTCTTCCGCGGCGCAATCGGTGATCCTGCTGCTGATCGTGGGGGCGCTGACCATCGTGCAGTTCAAGTTCATCGAGCGCAGGGTGCATTACTGATGGCAGGCATGGTCGAAAAACGCGGTCTTGGGCACTGGATGACCCATCTGGGGCTGATCGTCGGGTTGCTGTTTGTCTTTTTCCCGATCTGGCTGGCCTTTGTTGCCTCGACCGTGTCGCAGCCGGAAATCGTCAAGCCGCCGATGCCGCTTCTGCCGGGCGACCAGTTCCTTGAAAACTACCGCAAGGCGCTGGTGTCGGGCATCAATGCGCCAGTGGCGCTGATGATGCTGAATTCACTGGTGATGGCGCTGGGGATCACCATCGGCAAGATCGTGATCTCGCTGCTGTCGGCCTTTGCCATCGTCTATTTCAGGTTTCCGGGGCGGCGCCTGTTCTTCTGGCTGATCTTCCTGACGCTGATGTTGCCGGTGGAGGTGCGCATCGTGCCGACCTATGAGGTTGTCGCGAATTTCGGGATGCTCAACAGCTATTCGGGCCTGATCTTTCCGCTGATCGCCAGTGCCACGGCGACCTTTCTGTTCCGCCAGTTCTTCATGACCGTGCCGGACGAACTGGCCGAGGCGGCGCGCGTGGACGGGGCAAGGCCGATGCGGTTCTTCTGGGACATCCTGTTGCCGATGAGCCGGACCAACATCGCGGCGCTTTTCGTGATCCTGTTCATCTATGGCTGGAACCAGTACCTCTGGCCGCTGCTGATCACGACCGACCCGTCGATGAACACCATCGTCATGGGCATCAAGCAGATGTTCCCCAGCGGCGACGACATCGCCGACTGGCCGGTGATCATGGCAACTTCCATCCTGGCGATGATCCCGCCGGTGATCGTGGTGATCAGCATGCAAAAGCTGTTCATCCGCGGTCTGGTAGACAGCGAGAAATAACACATGGCGACAGTCAGCCTGAAGGGCATCAAGAAGACATTCGGCAAGACCGAAGTGATCCACGGGATCGACATGGAGATCGAGGACGGCGAGTTCATCGTGATCGTCGGGCCATCCGGCTGTGGCAAGTCCACGCTGCTGCGCATGGTGGCCGGGCTGGAAACCGTGACCGGTGGAGAGGTGCAGATCGGCGGCGCGCGGGTGAACGAGCGTGAACCGATGGAGCGGGACATCGCAATGGTGTTCCAGAACTACGCGCTTTATCCGCATATGTCGGTCTTCGACAACATGGCTTACGGCCTGAAGATCGCAGGCACTCCCAAGGCCGAGATTGCCGAACGGGTGAACGAGGCGGCGGGGCTGCTGCAGCTTGGCGATTACCTTGACCGGCGGCCGCGCGAACTGTCGGGCGGGCAGCGCCAGCGTGTGGCCATGGGCCGGGCCATCGTGCGCAAGCCTTCGGTGTTTCTGTTTGACGAGCCGCTGTCCAACCTGGATGCCAAGCTGCGGGTGCAGATGCGGCTGGAGATCAAGCAGTTGCAGCGCCGTCTGGGGGTCACGTCGCTTTATGTGACGCATGACCAGGTGGAGGCGATGACCCTGGCCGACCGGATGATCGTGATGAACGCGGGCCGCGCCGACCAGATCGGCGCGCCGCTGGAGGTCTATGCCAACCCGGCGACCGAATTCGTCGCCGGATTCATTGGCTCGCCGCCGATGAACTTCCTGCCTGCCGGTCTGGCGACGGACGCACCGGAAGGGGCAAAGACGCTGGGCATCCGGCCCGAGAACCTGGCGCTGGCCGGGCAGGGGACCCGGGCCACCGCGATCTATAACGAGGCATTGGGGGCGGAAACACTGGTGCATGTGGATCTGGCGGATGGCACCCGCGCCACGGTGCGGCAAGACGCCTCTGTTCCGATGCCTCCGGAAGGTGCCGCGGTGAACCTCGAATGGCAGGACGCGGATCGGATATTCTTTGACTCCGATGGCAGACGGTGCTGATCATGGCGCCATTGAGAACCCTTCGGGTGTCACACCGCTGTCATATGTGAACACTACGACCCAGGAAGCCCGGCGCGGCCTGACCGCACCGGCACAATTTGGAGAAAATCATGAAAACCATCCTGACAACCGTTGCCGTCCTGGCGCTCTGCTCTGCCGCGCAGGCGGACACGCTGCGCCTTTTGACCTGGGGCGGCTATGCGCCCGAGAACGTGATCGAGATGTTCGAGGCCGAGACCGGCCATACCGTCGAAGTGACCAAGTCGAACAACGAGGAAATGATCGCCAAACTGCGCGCGACCAATGGCGGCGGTTTTGACCTTGCCCAGCCCAGCCAGGACCGCATCGCGGGCCCGCAGGCCGAATTCGGCATCTACAAACCGCTGGACATGTCGAAGATCGACGCCAGCCTGTTCATCCCTTCGATGCTGGAAGCGACCAAGGGCAACACAACGGTGGATGGTGAGATCTATGCCGTGCCGCATGTCTGGGGCACTTCGGGCCTTGTGGTGAACACCGCGATGGCGGCTGACGTGAAGGACTATACCGACCTCTGCAACGCCGATGTCGCCGGGAAAGTATCTTACCGTCTGAAGCGTCCGACATTGATCGGCTTCGCCTATGCGATGGGTCTGGACCCCTTTGCGGCCTATGGCGATGAAGCGGCCTACAAGGCGATCCTTGATCAGGTCGAAGCCAAGCTGGTGGAGTGCAAACCCAACGTCAAAACCTATTGGGATGGCGGCGACGAGCTGAAGAACCTGCTGCGTTCGGGCGAAGTCGTGGCGTCGATGGCATGGGACACCGGCGGCTGGCAGCTGAACGACGATAACAAGGACATCACCTTTGTCGCGCCCACATCGGGTGCGCTTGGCTGGATCGACACCTTTGTTCTGCCTGCACGGGGTCGTGCCGACGATGCGGCCTATGCCTGGATCAATTTCGTGATGAAACCGGAAATTGCGGCGATGATCACCGCGTCAGCCGGAAACTTCACCGCCTCGCAGGGTGGCGATGAGGGCGTGGACGACGCGCTGAAGGCCAAGTATCAGGCCAGCTTCCCGCAGGAAGCCATCGACAACATCAAGTGGTATCCGACGGTTCCGGCTGGCCTTGAGGCGCTGGAAGGTGCGGCGCTCGACCGGATCAACGCGGCCAACTGATCGGCCATGAAATGACGCAGGGGGAGCGCGGCAACCGCGCTTCCCGCTTTTATTGAAGGCCTCCCATGTCCGAAACCCCCGACCTTGAATGCCGCGACATCTGCAAGAGCTTTGATGACTTCAAGGCGGTGGACAACGTCAGTTTCTCCGTCCCGCAGGGCAAGTTTTTCTCCATCCTCGGGCCGTCGGGCTGTGGCAAGACAACGCTGCTGCGAATGATCGCGGGGTTTCAGAAACCCACCAGCGGTGACCTGCTGATCAAGGGGCGGTCGGTTGTGGATGTGCCACCGAACAAGCGGCCCGTGTCGATGGTGTTTCAGCACCTTGCCCTGTTCCCGATGATGAACATCGGCGCCAACGTGGGCTTTGGTTTGCGCCAGCGCGGGGTGAACAAGACGGATGCCAAGAAACAGGTGGAGCGGGTGCTGGAGCGTGTGGGGCTGGCCGGTGTTGCGGACCGGGCTGTCAGTTCGCTGTCCGGCGGGCAGAAACAGCGTGTCGCCATCGCCCGCTGCATGGTGCTGGAGCCGGACGTGCTGCTGCTGGATGAACCGCTGGGCGCGCTGGATCTGAAGCTGCGCGAACACATGAAGATCGAGCTCAAGCAGTTGCAGTCGGAATTCAACACCACCTTTGTCTACATCACCCACGATCAGTCAGAGGCGCTGGTGATGTCCGACCAGATCGCGGTGATGAACCACGGTGTCTTTGAACAGGTCGGCACGGCGAAAGAGCTCTATTATGAACCGCAGACCGCCTTTGTCGCCGGGTTCGTGGGTGAGGCGAACAAGTTTGCCGCCACGGTCGAGGAAATGGGCGGCGGGCTGCTGACCCTGCGCAGCGAGGCGGGCAGGGTGATCACGGGCGTCGCGGCGGGGCAGGGGTTGGCCAAGGGCGACAGGGTGCGTGTCTTTGTCCGGCCCGAGGCGGTGCGTCTGTCGCGCGCGCCGCAAGACACCATCGGAAACGGGGGCGAGGGGACGGTGCAAAGCGTGCTGTTCAACGGGGCCAATTCGCAGGTGCTGCTGCGCGATGCGCAAAGCGGCGCAGAGATCAGCGTGGCCTTGCCGCAGACCGGCGAATTCCGCGACCTGCAACAGGGCGATACCGTTCATTTCCGCTGGGACGCGGAGCAGACGCGGGTCTATGCCGATGGCTGACCGGTCGAAACTGACGTTCTATCTGCTGCTGGCCCCGCTGCTGCTGTGGCTGGTGACGCTGATCATCCTGCCCCATGTGGGCATGTTCATCGTCTCCCTGCGTGAGAAGGTGGGCGTCCGGGAATACGAGACCAGCTTTGCCAATTATGCCGTGTTCTTCAACGAACCGCTCTACTGGAACACCTTCGCGCGCACGGCCTATATGTCGATCGCCTCTACGGTGCTGACGCTGCTGATCGGCTTTCCGATCGCCTATTACATTGCCAAGCTGACGCGCGGGCGCAGCAAGACCACGCTGTTCCTGATGTGCCTGATCCCGTTCTGGGTCAGCGAGCTGGTGCGCACCTTTGGCTGGATGATCCTGCTGCGCGAGACCGGGATATTTTCGAACCTGCTGCAATATGTCGGGCTGGCCGATGCGCCGGTGGAGATGCTGTACAACGATGCCGCCATCATGGTGGGGCTGGTCTATACCTCCATGCTGTTCATGGTGGTGCCGCTGGTCACGACGCTGGACAGTCTGGACGACAGCCTGATCGAGG
Organism: Sulfitobacter sp. G21635-S1; assembly: GCF_027213915.1. Classification (NCBI taxonomy): domain Bacteria; kingdom Pseudomonadati; phylum Pseudomonadota; class Alphaproteobacteria; order Rhodobacterales; family Roseobacteraceae; genus Sulfitobacter; species Sulfitobacter sp. G21635-S1. The sequence continues at coordinate 377,059 of NZ_JAPWGV010000001.1, read as the reverse complement.
CGGGCTATGACCTGGGGGCCAGCGGCATCGCCATCCTGCGCGAGATCGTGATCCCCCATGCCATGCCCGGTATCGTGTCGGGCTGCATCGTGGTCTTCATGCTGAGCCTTGGCAACTACCTGACGCCGATCCTGCTGGGCGGCAAGGACAGCCTGTGGTTTACCGGGCTGATCTACAGCCAGTTCATCACCCGCTTCAACTGGGAGCTGGGATCGGCATTTGGCTTTCTGTTGCTGGGGCTGTCGTCGCTTATCGTCTTTGTTGGCCTGAAACTGACCCGGCAATCGCTGGGCAAGACGATGGCCCAGACATGATTACCGGCATCCCCCAAAGCGGCGCATTCAAATGGACCTACCGGGCATATGTCGCCCTGTTCTTCGTTTTCCTGGCGCTGCCGCTGATCACTGTCTGCGTCTTTGCCTTCAACGATTCCGTGTTTCCCTCGCTGCCCTGGGAGGGGTTCACCTGGGCCTGGTTCTTTGGCGATGAGGCACCCTATATCGGTGTCTTTCACGAGCGACCGATCCTGCGGTCCATCGTGACATCGGGCATCGTGGCCTTCTGGGTGGCGCTGCTGTCGGTGGCGGTGGGCACCTGCAACGCCTTTTTGTTCGTGCGGCACGATTTTCCGGGCAAGGGCGTGCTTTATATCCTGATGCTGCTGCCGCTGATCATTCCCGGCATCATCCTGGGGATTTCGATCCTGGTGTTTTCATCCTCGGTCGCGAACACGTTGGAGGACGCGACGGGCCTGTGGTTCGACGGGCTGCGGCCCGGTCTGATCCTGGTGGTGCTGGGGCAATTTTCCTTCATCACCACATTTGCCACGCTGGTGATTTCTGCCCGGCTGCAAAAGTTCGATCCCGCGCTTGAGGAAGCGGCGCTAAACCTGGGTGCGACCCGCTGGGGGGCGGTGCGGGCGATCACGCTGCCGTTCCTCTACCCCGCAATGGGGGCCGCCGGGGTCGTTGCGGTGCTGATGAGTTTCGAGAATTTCAACACCACCCTGATGCTGGTCGGATCAGACGCGCCGCTGACGATCACCATGTTCGACCGGCTCAAGCTGGGTTCGACCCCGGTGCTGAACGCGGTTTCCCTGTTGCTGATCGTGGTGTCGGCCCTGTTGGGGCTCGCCTCCCTCTTGCTGGAGAAACGACAGGATTGACGGCCGGGGCCGGCAACGCCCCTGACAGGGGTCAGCCCCGGCCTTCGCGGACCGTGTCGATCATCAGCTGCACATTCTCGGGGTCGGCGTCAGGCGTGATGCCATGGCCAAGGTTGAAGATATGTGGCCCGCCCGACAGTGCCTTGACGATGCGGCGGGTTTCGCTGACCAGCGCGTCGCCACCCGTGACCATGTGAGAGGATTTCAGGTTGCCCTGCACGCAGCCTGCGGTCTGGACGTGGCTGGCCGCCCATTCGGCACTGACGCCGTCGTCAATGGCGATGCATTCCGCGCCGATGGCCTTGTGCGCCCCTTCATAGCGCGCATCGGCTCCGCGCGGGAAGGCGATGACCGGCACACCGGGATGCATCTCGTGCAGGGCGCTGGTGATGCGCTGCATGGGCTTCAGGGAATAGGTGTCAAAGTCAGCCTCCTGCAGCGACCCGGCCCAGCTGTCAAAGATCTTGACCACCTCTGCGCCCGCCTTGATCTGTTCGGAGAGATAAAGCACCGTCGCTTCGGTGATCTTGTCCATCAGCGTCTCGAACACCGCCCGGTTCTCGGATTTCAGCGCATGGGCCGGCCCCTGGTCGGGCGTGCCACGGCCAGCAATCATATAGGTGGCCACGGTCCAGGGTGCACCGGCGAACCCGATCAGCGTGGTTTCCTCCGGCAGGCCCTTGGACAGAATACCAACCGTCTCGTAGATCGGGCTCAGCCTGTCATGGATGGCCTCGGCGGGTTTCAGGGCCTCCACTTCGGCCTGGGTGGTGATGGTGGACAGGCGCGGCCCCTCGCCGGTGACGAACCACAGGTCGGCCCCCAGCGCCTGCGGCACCAACAGGATGTCGGCAAAAAGGATCGCCGCGTCAAAGCCATAGCGGCGGATCGGCTGGAAGGTGACCTCGGCCGCCAGTTCGGGATTGTAGCAAAGAGACAGGAAATCCCCCGCCTGGGCACGCGTCGCCTTGTATTCCGGCAGATAGCGGCCCGCTTGCCGCATCATCCATATGGGCGGGACCGGAAGGGTTTCGCCCGCCAGCGCACGCAGGATGGTTTTTGTCTTGTTCATGGGGGTACTCTTGATGGAAGTGTTTCATCTATCATGCTTTTTCAGCGGGGGAGAGACAAGAGTTGTCAGCCCGTTAATGCAAATGTACGAAAGGCCATGACCTTTGATTTGCCCAACCCGCAGAACCCCCTGAACATCGGCACCCGAGGGTCCCCGCTGGCGCTTGCCCAGGCGCATGAGACCCGCGACAGGCTGGCGCAGGCTTTTGCCCTGCCGTTGGAGGCTTTCACCATCGTCGTGATCAAGACGACGGGGGACAAGATCATCGACCGCCCGCTGAAGGAGATCGGCGGCAAGGGCCTGTTCACGCGTGAGATCGAAGATGATCTGCTGGCAGGCAAGATCGACATCGCGGTGCATTCGATGAAGGACATGCCGACGCTTCAACCGCAGGGGCTGCTGCTGGATACCTACCTGCCGCGCGAGGATGTGCGGGACGCGTTCATCTCGCCCCGCGCCAAAGGCCTCGCTGATCTGCCCGCAGGCACGGTGGTGGGGACCTCCAGTTTGCGCCGGCGGGCGCAGTTGAAACTGCGGCGGCCCGATCTGGAGGTTGTGGAGTTTCGCGGAAACCTGCAGACCCGGCTGATGAAGTTGGATCAGGGTGTGGCGGAGGCGACGTTCCTGGCCATGGCCGGTCTGAACCGGCTGAAGATGGATCAGGTGCCTGCGACTGCAATCGAAGTGGACATGATGCTGCCCGCCGTGGCGCAGGGCGCCATCGGGATCGAGCGTCGGAGCGGTGACAACCGTATGGCGGAAATGCTGGAAGCAATCCATGACCGGACCACCGGCCAGCGGCTCACGGCCGAACGGGCGTTTCTGCAGGAACTCGACGGCTCCTGCGAGACCCCCATCGCCGGGCTGGCCGTGCTGGAGGGGGGCACGCTGCAGCTGCGCGGCGAGGTGCTGCGTCCGGATGGGTCCGAAGCGCTGAGCGACGCGATCACCTGCCCGGTGGAGGATGGCGCCAGGGCGGGGCAGGACATGGCCCGCAGGCTGCTTGCACAGGCCGGTCCGGGGTTCTTTGACTGGCGGGCGTGAGACCCGGCAGGGTGCGAGGCGCGCCGCACCCCGGGGCGGCGGCTGAACCGACCGCCGACAACCGGGCTGCAAAAACACAGATGCTGTGACTTTCGCGGCAATTGCCTTATGTGAAGCTATGGTAACAGCATCGCTTGCAGTCAGACCGCGAAGAATGAACGCAAGGCCTGACGGCGGTGTTGCGATGGTTGCTGTTGGCCATTGCATTTCCTGCCGTTTTGAAGCATCGCCGGTATCCCAAGGGCAGCCCTGTCACTGTGGTGAGTAAAGTAATGGCATCAAAGTTCGATCGGTATCTGGTTTTGGAACGGAATCCTGCCTATCGGCCGGTTGTGGCCGAGGACAAGGCCGGTGGCTATTCTGCGGAAGACGTGAACCGGCTGTTGCTGGATGCAGAGCAGATCTTTGACGCTCAGCTGCGCAAGGTGGAGGAGCGGGCGCGGTCCTTGCGCGTCACACTGGCGACGCGCGAACGGGAACTTGCGGACCTTGCCAATCTGGCCGATCAGCGCAGCAATGCGGCAGAGGCGGAACTGACCGCCCGTGCCAGTCAGTTGGAAGCGCAGGCGGGCGCGCTTGCAAAGCTGGAGGCCGAGTTGAAAGCCGGTGCAGCAGCGCTGGCCCAGCAGAAAGACGAAAGCGCCCTTGAGCATCAGCAGCAGGCCGGGGTTATCGCAGACCTCGAACAAACGCTTTGCGATATGCGTGCCAGCAGATCCTGGCGTCTGACCCGGCCACTACGCTGGCTGGCACGCGGCCGGGGGCGGGGCTAGGCAATGCCCCAGGACCCGATCAAGGTCATCGAAGACAGCGCGTTGTTCGATGCTGGATGGTATCGCCGGACCTACCCGGATGTCACCTTGTATGACCGGTCGGCGGCACATCACTATGCGGTCTATGGTGCGATGATCGGCCGTGACCCGGGCCCGGATTTCAGTTCCACGGGCTATCTTGCCCGCAATCCAGAGGTTGCCGAGGTCGGGCACAACCCGCTGTGGCATTATGAGCTTTTTGGCAAGCACGAGGGCAGGGAGGCATCGCGCAGCCTGCTGGCTGACAGCGCCCCGTTCGATCCGGTGATGCAATCCCTGATCGATCGCAGCGTGGCAGAACCCTTGCCTGCCGCTGCGCAGGAAACCCTGCAAAAGACATTTGCCGCCAGGTTGCATCAGCGGCCCCATCGGCTGATGACAACATTCGACCATGCGGCGGCCAGACGCTTCGTGAATGCGCTGAGCGCGCAGCATGATGCGGATCTGGTGGCACGGAACACCTTCGTCAGCGTGATCATGGCGACCTACAATCGGGGCGCGACCCTGACCGCTGCGGTGCGTTCCGTGCTGGCCCAGTCGCACCACAACCTTGAGCTGATCGTGGTGGACGACGGCAGCACCGATTTCACAATTGACGTCCTGAAGGGCCTTTCAGCCGATCCGCGGTTGATCTGTTGTCACACCGAACATGCCGGGGTGTCCGCCGCCCGTAACGCGGGGCTGGCCCGGGCATCGGGCGAGGTGATTTTCTACCTCGACAGCGACAATCTGTGGACAGCCGATTTCCTGCGTCTGATGCTGATCGCGCTGGAGACCTCCGGCGCGCGATGTGCCTATGCCGCGAGCCTGTTGCTCAACCGCGATGGCGCGGTGGCAGGCTACCGGGGCGAGCCTTTTGACTGGGCGCATTGCGTCGACGGCAACTACGTCGACCTGAACGTGTTCTGCCATCGGGCCGATATGACAGGCGAATTCGGCACCTTCGATGGCCAGTTGCGGCGGATGGTCGATTGGGATCTCATCCTGCGCTACACACAGGCGGAACGGCCTGTCTATTGCCCTTTCATCGGATGCCTCTATTCCGACGACGCGCAGGACAAGTCGCGGATTTCCACTTCAAAGCCCTATATTTTCGAGCGGGTCGTTTCCTACAAGAACGCGCGTGGCTTTGCCACGATAGCAGAAACGTTGGCCGATCTGCGGTTTTCCATCGCGATCAAACAATCCACTTCGCCACAGGGTGACACGACAAAGCGCCTTGTGACCGAACTTGAGAAACGCGGCCACCGCCTGCAGGTGGACGGACCGGATACATGGGCGGTGCGCCATCCACATGTGAATGAGGTGGTGCTGATCCTGCCAGACGCATCGGATTACCCGCCGCATCCCGAACAGTTCAATCTGGCTTTGGGTGTGGCTGCCGATGATCGGGAGGTTGTCCAGGGGGTTGTCGACGCGCTGGATCGCGACGCGGAAAGCATCGCTGACGAGATCGAAGCGCGGATCAGCGCGTACCTGCAGTTTCGCCACCCGGCATAACATGTGCCTCCCTGATAATATCGAGCGTGTCTAACCGTCCCGCAACGACGGGGGCGACCACAGGCACTGCCGCTTGATCCACTTCAACCGGCACAAATCCCATGCCCATCGAATTGGGAAACACCAGCTTGCCCTGCCGCGCCATGCGACGCCGATCCGACACCGTGCTCGGAAACAGGTCATAGCGCTGAGCCACCCTTTTGACTGTTTCACCCTCAATCAACGTCTCCGTCACAACCTTGGCACATTGATGCCGTCGGGGGTGGTCACATCATCAAGGCCCCCCAGATCCAAGACTGTTGCGCGATCAAGGGAATCGCCTGTAGGCTGCTGCACACCCGCAACCGCCAGAGGTCAGCCGTGCCCCGCGCCCCGTCCCACGCCGACAAGGTCCTGCAAGCAACACAGTCGTCTTCTGCTGCTGCCCGGTCCCAGATCGCGGCCAGCTGGCACCGGTCGGTGCAAAAACACGGGCTGACCCCCGACGAACACCGCGCGCCCGAACGGCTGGAGCAAAGCGCCCTGAACCAGCGCCGCGCCGAGCTGGAACAATTCCTGAGCGTAGCCGCCCCGCGTCTGGACGCGCTTTATGCGCTGGTGGGCCTGTCCGGCTTTGCCGTTCTGCTGACCGACAGCGACGGGGTGGTGCTGGACCAGCGCATCTCGGACGCTGACACCGCGGCCTTCGAAGGCTGGGGCCTGTGCGCCGGGGCGAACTGGAGCGAGGAACGCGAGGGCACCAACGGCATCGGCACCTGCCTGACCGAACGCCGCCGCGTCATCATCCATCAGGGCGACCATTTCCTGTCCCGCAACACCGACATGAGCTGTATCGACGCGCCGATCTACGGGGCCGATGGCGCGATCATCGGCGCGCTGGACGTGTCATCGGCCCGCGCCGACCAGACCGAGGCGTTCAACCGGCTGATCAGCGCGCAGGTCGCCCAGACCGCCCGCGCCATCGAAGAGGCCAACTTTCGCTCCACCTATACCCCCGCGCGGATCATCGCCGCAGGCAATGACAGCGACGCCGCCACGCTGCTGGCGGTGGACGGCAACGATCTGGTGGTCGGCGCCACCCGTGCCGCACGGGCGCTGTTCGGCATGGCAGGCACCGGCCCGCTGACCGCCCGCCCCGCCGCCGACCTGCTGGGGCGCGACGACGAGGTAACCGGCTTTGAACGGGCCGAACGCGCCGCCGTGCTGCGCGCGCTGGCCCGTGCCGGTGGCAACGTCTCGCAGGCCGCACGACAGCTGGGCGTGGGCCGCGCCACCCTGTACCGGCGCATGAAGCGGCTGGGGCTCGACGAAACCTAGGCCCGCCTGTCTCATTTCCGAGACAGTTTTCCCGAACTTTCAATTTCCCCCTGATGACGGCTGCCCCGCGCCCCGTCACCTTGTGCGCAATCCGGGAGGGAGACCCGGTGTTATCAGGAGGAAACACACATGAAAGATCTCGCACATACCGAATCCGGCACCTACACATCGCCGTTCAAGACCCGTTACGACAACTTCATTGGCGGCGCGTTCGTCGCCCCGGTGAACGGGCGCTATTTTGAAAATGTCACCCCGATCACCGGCGAAAAGATCAACGACTGCGCCCGCTCGGACGCCGCCGACGTGGAACTGGCGCTGGACGCCGCCCATGCCGCCAAGGGTGCATGGGGCAAGACCTCGGCCACCGAACGCGCCAACCTGCTGCTGAAAATCGCAGATGCCATCGACGCCAACCTCGCGCTGCTGGCGCAGGCCGAAACATGGGACAACGGCAAGCCGATCCGCGAAACCATGGCCGCCGACATTCCGCTGTCCGCCGATCACTTCCGTTATTTCTCAAGCGTGCTGCGCGGGCAGGAAGGGTCAATGAGCGAGATCGACGCCGACACCGTCGCCTATCACTACCACGAACCGCTGGGCGTGGTCGGCCAGATCATCCCGTGGAACTTCTCGATCCTGATGGCCGCGTGGAAACTGGCACCCGCATTGGCGGCTGGCAACTGCATCGTGATGAAACCCGCCGAACAGACCCCCGCCGCGATCATGGTGCTGGCCGAGATCATCGCCGACATCCTGCCCGCCGGTGTGCTGAACATCGTCAACGGCTACGGGGCCGAGGTCGGCGCGGCGCTGGCCACGTCCAAACGCATCGCCAAGATCGCCTTTACCGGCTCGACCGCAACGGGCCGCACGATCATGAAAGCCGCCACCGAAAACCTGATCCCCGTCACGCTGGAACTGGGCGGCAAAAGCCCCAACCTGTTCTTTGCCGACATCATGCGCGAGGATGACGCGTTCCTGGACAAGGCGGTCGAAGGGTTCGTCCTGTTCGCCTTCAACCAGGGCGAGGTCTGCACCTGCCCGTCGCGTGCGCTGGTCCAGGAGGACATCTATGACGCCTTCATGGAGCGCGTCATCGCACGGGTCAAAGCGATCAAACACGGCGACCCGCGCAACCCTGAAACCATGGTGGGCGCGCAGGCCAGCAAGGCGCAGCAGGACAAGATCCTGTCCTATTTCACCATCGGCCGCGAAGAGGGCGCCGAAGTGCTGATCGGCGGCGCGGCGGCAGAGTTCACCGGCGAATTGTCGGGCGGCAACTACATCCAGCCGACCATCCTGAAGGGCCACAACAAGATGCGCGTGTTCCAGGAGGAAATCTTTGGCCCCGTGGTCTCTGTCACCACCTTCAAGGACGAGGCCGAAGCCCTGGCGATTGCCAATGACACCATGTACGGGCTGGGCGCCGGCGTGTGGTCGCGCGACATGAACACCTGCTACCGCGTCGGCCGCGCGATCGAGGCGGGCCGGGTCTGGGTGAACAACTACCACGCCTACCCCGCCCACGCGGCCTTTGGCGGCTACAAACAGTCGGGCATCGGGCGCGAAAATCACAAGATGATGCTGGACCACTACCAACAGACCAAGAATCTGCTGGTCAGCTACAACCCCAACAAGCTGGGCTTTTTCTAAGATCCGGCGAAGCGGCCCCCCGATTCGGGGGGCCGTATTCGGTTCAATCCGGACGACTTGGGGCCACAACTGCGCTGCGTGCAGCACACGCAACATTTTCCCGGCCAATTCGGTTTCAACTTGGACAACGATAGCTGCTGTCACATCAACTTGCCTTGTCTGCGAGAGAGTTGGCGCCGTAAATCTGAACAGTCGGGACAGGTGGAGTTTCCGCGCTACAGCTGCATGATACGGATCCGTCGCAAAGTTTGCACTGACACGACGTAACGGGCAGCCCTCACCGGGTTGCCCTTTCCGGATCATGTGCGCTGTTTCGATCCACTGCGCTTCAGTAGGATGTGCAATCGCCCCTTTCGGGACATTGCCGCGCGATGCCCTGACGGGCAGTGGATAGCCAAACCGCCGCCGCTTGGCGGCTCGGTCTTTCATCCTAGTCCGCAGTTCCGCACCGGCAGGGCGATTCGAAGGCCACTTGTAAAAAATTGCATCGCTGACGCCGTGCTTTCGGCGCAACTCTTTAGCGCCCAGCCCAGCCTGATGCTCTTTCAATATCCAAATGATCTGTTCCTCGCTGAAACGGCTTCTCTTTATCGTCTGACTCCTCAGTTGGAGAACAGGCTAACCTCAAATCGAGGGCCTTTCAGGGAGCAGGTCAGCTGACTTGGAAAATCGCTCCACTACCGGCAAATTGCTGCTCCGAGCCGCCGGCGAATTGTGATGGCGGAATAACAAGACCGAAATGAACCAGCAGGTGGCGCGGCGGCGCCACCTGCTTCTATGTGGCGGCCCGGTATTGTCACGGGTTGTGTCGCAAATGCCTGTATAGGCTGAAATGCCCCGACTTCGGGACAGAGTTATGCTGCGCGTTCAGCGAATGGCCGGAATGCTGAAGTCCCGGCTCTTCGTCAAGCGAACCTGCGCCGGTCAAAGTACGGGGCCGATTGTGGCAATCACGTTATTCCAGATGCGCCTGTGCCGTGGCCATGCAGCCACCAGATCAAGGGTCACGGGAGCGGAGCGCGCGATATAATCCGCCTGGCGCTCGCGCACGGCCCGGGTCACGTCCTGATCCTGCAGCAGAATGTTGTTCTCGTAGTTGAGGTCAAAGCTGCGCAGATCGAGGTTCGACGAGCCCACAAGCGTCACCTTGCCATCCAGCGTCAGCGTCTTGGCATGCAGCAGGCCGCCCTCGAATTCATGGATCTCGCATCCGGCAGAGAGCAACCTGCGATAATAACTCCGGCTTGCCGCGGCGACGATCCAGCTGTCATTTACCCTGGGAAAGATCAGCGTCACCCTGACGCCGCGATGAGCGGCGGAACACAAGGCTTCCAGAACAGTCGCATCCGGCACGAAATACGGGGTCGAGAGTGTCAGGCTTTCCTGCGCACAAGTGATGAGGTTTGAGAAAAGCTGCGGCGTGGCGCCCCGACGCTCGGTCGGGCCATCGCCCATCACCTGCGCCGGGAACCCCTCATCGGTCGGGCTTGCTGTCAGCGTGAAGCCGTCGGGCGTGTTTCCGGTGGCCTGCATCCAGTCACTGAGGAACAACAGTTCATTCTGCGCGACAATGGCGCCTTCGAACCGCAGCATGATGTCGACCCAGGGGCCATACTTTGCCTTGACGAGAAATTCCGGATCGGCCGAGTTCCGGCTCCCGCAATAGGTGATCCTGCTGTCGATGACCGTGATCTTGCGGTGATTGCGCAGGTCTATGCGACTGGTCAGCAGCGTGCGGATCAGGTTCCCGAAAGGCAGGGCCACGGCCATCTGCACGCCCGCATCCTTCATCTGCTGCCAGAGCGGCGACTTGATCAGGGCCCGCGACCCCAAACCATCGGCCATGGCCCGGCAGGTGACACCCCGCTGTGCCGCGCGGATCAGGGCCTGCGCGACCTCTGTGCCGGTCCGGTCATCGAGCCAGATGTAATAAAGCACGTGGACATGGCTTTGCGCGGCGTCGATATCTGCGATGAGATGCGCATTCGTGGCTGCCGCGTCGGCCATCACCTCAGCCCGGTTCCCGGCAACCGCGTGGAATCCGTTGATCGACGCCGCATATCGAAAGGCCGACCTGTAAAGCGGGTCGATCAGCCGCTCCGTATCATCCGGGTTCCCCATGAGGTGAGGTGCCCTGGCACGGATCTGGTCGAAAACCTCCTTGTGGCGCTGGTTCGCATGGTTCCCGACGTCGATTTCGCCAAACAGGAAATAGATCACAGTTCCGACATAGGGCAGCACCGTAAGGATGATGAACCATGCCAGACGTGCCTGTGGCGAAAGATCATCGCGCAGCAGGATACGGAGCGTAAACCCGATCACGACCAAAATATGAGCCGTGAGCAGAATTGTCGTCATGTCATGGTCTCCGTGAAGGCAATGTCGATGACGACGGGCAGGTGGTCCGATGCGCGTTTCGCCAAAGTGGAATGATGCACATGTGCCGACACTGCGCGTAACCCCTTGCCGAGAACAAATCTGTCAAGCGCAGCGGTCGGACGGGTTGCGTGGAAGCTCGGTCCTGGAGAGACAACATCTGCCGGCGCATCGAAGGGCAACCGGCCGACATTCCACTCGTTGAAATCGCCTGCCAGCAGAACAGGATGATCGCGATCTTTCATCACCTCTTGCAAGGTCGACATCTGTTTGCGCCGCATACCCGGCGTAAGTCCGAGGTGGACGCCGATCACCTCAAGCTGCGGTTGCTCCAGCCGCACCGAAACTGCCCCGCGCGGCTCCAGTGTCGGTAGCTCGATCCTCTCCGGGATATGATCGGCAAAGCGTGATCGCACGAGTATCGCGTTCCCGTGCCAGCCATGGCTGAGCGGGTGCAGGGAAACATCGGTCATGATGTAATCAAACTCGGTTTCCAGGCGATCCAGAGGCAGCACACCTGCCCGGGTGCCGACCCGCCGGTCCGCTTCCTGAAGAACGATGATATCCGCATTGATTTCAGCCAGGACATCAACAATCCGATCCGGGTCGCGCCGCCAGTCAAGGCCAACGGCTTTGCGGATGTTGTAACTCGCGACCCGCATATATTCCTTTCCTGCGATATCTTTGCGGCCCCACTACCGCAGATCACCGATCGCGCTGTCAAGCTGGTTGTCCGCGACATACGCTCACGTAGGGAACTTCATTTCTCACGCTCGATCTTTCCCGAAAGATGAAAGTGTAGCGCTCACCCGTTGAAACCGCCGGGCCCTATCGAACTTCACCACGCGTGCCGTGTCGGATGCGGCACTGGACAGAACGGCGAGAAATTTCAACCTCATAGGGTCCCGTGTGCAGGTATCAGGCCAGCCCTGGATAGCGACGGCACTACATGGTCATTCCATCGTGAGCGCCTGTCCCGCCAGACGCGCCGTTGCCAGCAGCCTGTCCGCATCATGCCCTTCCCGCGCCATGGCAGAGAGGCCAGCCATGAGTGTGCCGACAAAATCGGTCACCCGGTCCGCTTCTTCCGGGGCGCGCGCAGCGACATAGGCGTGAATCTGATCCAGGGCTGCGCGATGGAAGACCCCTGCCGCAGCGCGTGCCTGCGCGTCATGGCAGCGGGTCCCTTCCAGTACCAGACATCCCGGCGCTTCGGGATCTGCGCCGTAACGGCGCGCCGCTTCTTCCAGCAGCGCCTTCAGACCCTCGGCCACCGGCTGATCGTCGTGCAGGATCTCGGAAAACGGAATGGCACCGGTTTCAGCGTATCGGTCCAATACACGGGTGTAGAGCCCGTTCTTGTTGCCAAAGGCGGCGTAAAAGCTGGGTGGCTTGATCTGCAGGGCATCGGTCAATTCTGCCAGGCTCACCCTGTCATAGCCTTTCGCATGAAACAGCCCTTGCGCCATCGCGACAGCCTGATCCGGATCGAAACCTCTGGGCCGACCGGCAGTACGCCTAGTTTTTGTAGTAGTCACTATAAAACTCCTTGACCGGATCGGCAAAGTTAATATGTATTGAGCACTACAGAATTTCAACAAGGAATATCCAACCATGTCAGACGTAAGAACCGTATTGGTCCTGGGCGGCAGCCGGGGCATTGGCGCGGCGATCGTGCGACGCTTTGCCGGGGCGGGCGACAAGGTGACCTTCACCTATGCCGGTTCGCATGAGGCGGCAGAGCAGCTTGCCCGCGAGACCGGGAGCACCGCCGTTCGCACCGACAGTGCCGACCGCGATGCGGTCATCGCCTCTGTGCGCGAAAGCGGGCCGCTTGACGTGCTGGTCGTGAATTCCGGGATAGGTGTTTTCGGCGATGCGCTGGATCAGGACCCGGACGCAATTGACCGGCTTTTCCAGATCAACATCCACGCGCCCTATCACGCAGCGGTCGAAGCCGCCCGGCACATGCCCGAAGGCGGCAGGATCATCGTGATGGGGTCCGTCAACGGCGACCGCATGCCGGTTCCCGGTATGGCCTCCTATGCGGTGAGCAAGTCGGCGATGCAGGGGTTGGCGCGGGGGCTTGCCCGGGATTTCGGGCCGCGCGGTATCACGGTCAACGTGGTGCAGCCGGGGCCGATTGATACGGACGCCAATCCGGCGAACGGACCGATGAAGGATCTGATGCACGGTTTCATGGCCTTCAAGCGCCACGGTCAACCCGAAGAGGTTGCGGGCATGGTCGCCTGGCTCGCCGGACCGGAAGCCGGTTTCGTCACCGGCGCCATGCACACGATTGACGGGGCCTTCGGCGCCTGAGCGCTGTCCTGCCCGGGCCATGCCTGCCCGGGCAGAGCGGCCCTCTCCGCAGGGCTGGTCCAGATGATGCAACGAGCGGAATTATCGGCGCGCGCCGCCAGGTCGCATTTGGTCCCAATACACTGTTACTGCGACAGGTTCGGGTCACGCACCCAGCAGGCCGCTCTCTCTGAATGTCGCAATGAGGTCGTCATAACGGCGCAAACCGCCTGACCCGCGCGCCGTCAGTTGCGCCCCGGCCACCGCTGCATAGATCGCATCGGCGCGGCGCATGGCGATGTCTTTGGATACAAGCGTGGAAAGATGCCCGGCAAGCCATGTCACGTTGATATCAATAAACGCCCGGATCGCTTCGCGTATTTCCTCGGGAACATCATCGCTTTGGGCGGACAGGAAACTTGCCAGACAGATGCGCGTGTCGCCCTCCAGCGCCTTGCGGAATATGCCCGGATACGCCAGCAGGCAGGCGCGCGGTGAAGCGTGAGCTTGCGAAACCGCATCAAGGGCAGCCTGAACATCGTCACAATAGCGCCAGGCCACGGCAGCACCGAGGGCCGCCTTGCTGGGGAAGTGATGATAGAGGCTGGGTGCCCTGATACCAAGCATTGCCGCAAGATCCCGAAAATTCAGGCCGTCGTAGCCATGCGCCTGTACGCGCATTCTGGCGATGGCGAGCAGTTTCTCTTTGGTGTTTTCGGACATGGGCGTTGGCTTCCAAAATCTCGGTATTGCGGGAGATTGACTCTGTGTCGTTTCATGTCAATGTGCCTACCAACTGATAGGTAGCGGAGCAACCACCAATGATGATTGTTCATGATTTCAACCACGGGCCTTATCCGGCGCGCGTCCGCATTGCGCTGGCAGAGTTGGATCTGCAAGACAAGGTACGCTTTGTCGAAGTGGATCTGAGAACGGGTGCCCATAAAAGGCCGGAGTTTCTGGAGAAGAATTATTCCGGCACCCTGCCGGTTCTCGAACTTGCGGATGGGACATTCCTGGCCGAATGCACCGCTATCACGGAGTATCTGGATCATCTTGGCGACCAGCCCCGGCTGACCGGCGTCTCGGCACGCGAACGGGGTATGATCCACATGATGAACAAACGCGCCGAGATCGAGTTTCTGGACCCGATCAGCGTCTATTTCCATCACGCCACACCTGGACTGGGGCCAGAAGTCGAACTCTACCAGAACGCGGGATGGGGCGAGAAGATGCGCGAAAAGGCGTTGCGTGGTGCGTGCTATTTCGACGAGGTCCTTTCGACGCGGCCCCATATCGCCGACGAGACGTTTTCGATGGCGGACATAACCGTTGTCGCCGCTTTCATCTTTGCGGATCTCGTCAAGCTGGAGATCCCGCCCCACCTCGGCCATTTGCATGAATGGCACAGCCGGATGTTGGCCCGACCAAGCGTCCAGGGGTGGCGGGGAATGGGGCGCGCCACCGAAAGCAGTAAACATAGAGCCTAATGCAGGACTTAATGCCCGGGCATGTTGGCCGCCAGCATGTCAATAAACCGCCGAACGCGGGGTTCCAGGAACCTCTTGTGCGGATAGAGCGCGACGATGGGAACCTCGCCAGTCGCAACGTCTGGCAGAATGCGTACCAGCGCACCCGCTGCAAGGTCATCCTTGACCAATATGCTTGGCAACAAGGCGATCCCCATTCCCGCCAGTGCGGCCTCGCGCAGAGCCTCGGCATTGTCCAGCCGCAAGGTGACCTGTCCCGGCGCATTGCTCCAGAACTCGGTGGCGTCCTGCAAGACCCAGACCTGGCGCTGTCCGACGCTTGAGAACTGAAGCAGGTCATGTGTGCTCAGATGATCTATTCTGCTGGGTGTTTCGCGGCCGTCCAGATAGGATGGGGATGCGCACAGCACGGGTCTGTCGGTCATCAGGGTGCGCGAGATCAGGGATGTATCCGGCGAGGTGACCCCGATCCGAACCGCAAGGTCGAAACCCTCCTTGATGATGTGACGCAGGGTATCGGAAAAACTGATCTCGAAACGAACCTCTGGCCAGTCTTGTTGAAACTGCCGCACAACGGGCATCAAAAGCCGCCGCCCAAGCGCGTCAGGTGCGGCGATGCGTAGGGTGCCCTTGGGAATGCCCTTGCCACCGGCCATGCTCAAATCGGCATCTGCAATCGCCGCCTGGATCGCCAGCCCCTGCTTGTACAGTCTTTGCCCTTCCTCGGTCATGCTGATGGCGCGGGTTGTGCGGTTTAGCAGGCGCAGGCCGTATCGTTCTTCAAGGCGCGAAACCGCTTTTCCTGCCGTTGACCGGGAGAGACCAAAAGCCCGTCCCGCAGAAGCGAAACTTCCCGTCTCTACGACGGATAGAAAGACCAGAATGTCATTTACCTTTGATTCAGCCATTTGCCCTCAATTGAAGAACTCAGTTCGCCTCAGTCACGAATCCTGTTCGCCTATGGTTTGGCTTACCTAGCGAGCATCAAGCAAAGCAAGGAGAATTGATGTGTCAAATGCAATCGCGCGAATGAATCCGGATACGCTGCCCGATGCTGGTAAGGTGGGCTATTCGCAAATATCCATCGCCAACCCCGGCAGGCTGGCTTTTATCTCGGGGCAGGTCGCCTGGAGCGCCGACGGATCTGCCGTGCCGGAAACGCTTGAGGGGCAAACCGGTCAGGTCATATCAAATCTGGCGGAAGCCTTGCGCGCCATCGGTGCGATACCGCGTGATATTGTCCAGATGCGCGTCTACATGACGGAGCTGAACGATGCGACGATGGTCATCGTGATGACCCAGATAACGGCGTTCCTTGGCGGAGAACAACCAAGCCTTACCGGTATCGGTGTCGCATCACTGGCCAATGAAGATTTGAAAATCGAGATTGAAATGGTGGTTCAGATACCCGCGTAGATTTCTGTGCTGGCCGTTGAGAGCGCTGATACCCGTCCGGCCGGCACCCTCAAATAGGTCGCAGACACGGGATCCCGAAACTCCTCGTCACCCCCTGAGCGGCTTCCTTGATAGACGTCAGCAAGTGTTACGGGGATGTTGAGGTCCTCAAGGGGGTGGGACGAAAGATTGCCGATGGCACCTTCTTTACACTTCTGAGCCCAAGCGGTTGCGGCAAGACCACTCTGCTGAGGATTGTAGCCGGTTTCGTCTTCCCGACATCTGGGCGGGTGACGTTTGGAAAAGACGATATGACCTTCGTGCCGCCGCATCGGCCCGCTGCGCGCCCGGAGGGCAGCGCGGTGGAAGGAGAGCTGACGGGGCGTGTCCATTCGCTTCAGTTTCAGGGGTATCGCACCAGCTATCACATCGTTCTGCCGGAGGCCGACACGTGAACCGTTTTTCCTCTGGTGTCTTCTTACCTGTCTTGTGCTGGCGTTCCTGCTCATTTTCGTCGGTGAAAGCGACGGCATTTCGTTCGACGGAATTGCGACTTTCCTGACCAGGGACCGCGTAATCGCGCAGCGGATCGTTGCCGCCAGCGCCGACGCGGACGTGCTCGTGGGTGCCGGAGATTTCGCGATGCGGGGGATCGGGCTATCGGATACACTGGATATCCTTAAGGGGGTGAGGGTTCCCTTGATTGTGGTTTCAGGCAACCACGACAATTCAAAAGAGCTGCGCCAGGCATGTGAGGCCGCCTCGATGCTACGCTATCTAGACGGGGACGGGGCGACCTTTGGCGGTGTGACATTTTTCGGGATCGGACGAGAGATCCCCTTTCAAAAGAACGCGCCTTGGAGCGAAAGCTACTCCGAGTAGCAGGCAGATGAGGCGCTGCAGGCCTGTCCCGAGGGTGCCGTCCTGGTCTCCCATGCGCCTCCGTTCGGAATTGCTGACCATCAGGCTGATGGCCGTCACGACGGCAGCCAAGCACTCTTGGACACTCTAACACGGAAAAAACCGAGGCTGCACCTGTGCGGGCATCTCCACCATTGCGCCGGGCGGAACGCGGTTCTGGATCAAACCAGGATATTCAACTTGGGACCGTCGCTTACGTTTGTCGAAATCTAGTCTTGGAAGGCGTTCCAGACGTCGTTTGCACCTGTTTTAGTCTCAGGACACCGTTACTCCTTATCGCCGCCAAGCTGTCTTATTGTCCCAATATTCTGTCGTAACGTTCGAGAGAAATGTTCGAGCCGCAGGCGATGATTGCCACTTTTTGCCCTGCGCAGATTTCCTTTAGCGGGCCGCAAACGGCCGCGAGCGCCGCAGCGCAGGCGGGCTCGGCAATCAAGCGCAGAGCGTCGAAGTAAAGCCGCATGGCGGATCGAATTTCGTCGTCGGTAACGCGCGCAATGGCGCTGACATTTTGTCGGGAAATCTCAAAACTGTAGGGCAGCGCATAGGGTGAACCAAGGCTGTCGGCAATTGTGTCGACTTTTGCAATCGTCACAGGTTTGCTCTCTTCGAGGCTTCGGAACATCGTGTCCGCACCCACCGGCTCCACGCCAAAGATCTTTGCGTCGGGGCGCGCTTGGCGTACCACTGCAGAGATACCACTGATGAGCCCGCCGCCACCAACCGGGATGACAAAAATATCGGAATCAGCGGCATCCTCAAGCAGTTCGATGCCGCAGCTTCCGGCACCGAGTGTCATGTGTCTGGCTTCAAAAGGGTGCATGATGGTGCGCCCTTCGCTTTGTTCCGTCTCCGACATCAAGTCGAAGGCTTTGGCAATATCGGAGACAAGCGTGACTTTTGCGCCCAGCTTGCGGCACGCATCGATCCTCAAGGGATCAGCGGTTTCCGGCATGAAAATCGAGGCGTTCACGCCGACAGCCCTTGCGGCCCATGAAACGGCGATGGCGTGATTGCCGCCACTTGCGGCGACGACTCCCGCGGAACGTTGTTCCGGGGTCAGCTGTCTTATTCCTAAAATCGCGCCCCTGGCTTTGAATGAGCCGGCATGCTGAAACAGTTCAAGCTTTGCACGCACTTGAACATCAGCCGGAAAACGCTCCCGGAAGGGCGCATGCGCTAAAGTCAGCGTAGGCGTGCGGATGACCTGGTCGCGCAATGCAACATGCGCGGTCTGGAACTCTTCGACAGATGGCGCTTGCATGCAATAACTCCTGTTTAGGACAAGGCTCGA
The DNA here is from genome assembly GCF_027213915.1 of Sulfitobacter sp. G21635-S1. Classification (NCBI taxonomy): domain Bacteria; kingdom Pseudomonadati; phylum Pseudomonadota; class Alphaproteobacteria; order Rhodobacterales; family Roseobacteraceae; genus Sulfitobacter; species Sulfitobacter sp. G21635-S1. The sequence goes on along the minus strand of NZ_JAPWGV010000001.1, from coordinate 358,719 downwards.
TGGTCGGCGAAAACCAATCTCCAAGAAACGCTTATATCGGAGACGTTTACGCAATGATGTTTATTCACAGACCACACCTTTGGAAATCCTTGATAGATTCTCCCTGCCTGTATCCGCCAAAAACTTCGGCCAAAGTTTGCAGCGCAATCCGATGATAGGTTTTGCTTCAAACCGATCATGCCCGATCTGGGCGGAGCGCGGGATGTTGACGGAAAAGCCACCAGGCCTGTGCCCTGGCTGTTTCTGGCCAGAACCGTGGTCATTTCTTGCCAGGTATTATGGGTCCTCCGGCGGCATTTTCTTGTCTCTGCCGCCTGTCGCAACCGACTGTAGCCAGCGTCGGGCCCCCGGGCCTTCGATCATTTCTGGGAGGAAAACCATGATCAATTTCAAATCCGCTCTGCGCGGTTGTGCACTGGCGACGTCACTGGCGGCAGCTCCGTTTGCCGTACAGGCGCAGGAGTTCATCAACGTGCTGACCGGTGGCACATCCGGCGTCTACTATCCGCTGGGCGCGGGGCTGGCCAATATCTATGGCGAGAAGATCGACGGCGTGCGCACGCAGGTGCAATCGACCAAGGCCAGCGTCGAGAACCTGAACCTGTTGCAGGACGGACGTGGCGAGCTGGGTTTTGCGCTGGGTGACTCCGTCGCGATGGCCTGGGAAGGGAACGCGGATGCGGGCTTTGCGCAGAAACTGGACAAGTTGCGGGGCATCGCGGCGATCTATCCGAACTACATCCAGATTGTTGCCAGCACCGACAGCGGCATCACCGAGTTCGGCGATCTGGCAGGCAAGAGCCTGTCGGTGGGCGCACCGGCATCGGGCACCGAGCTGAACGCACGCGCCATTTTCGGCGCGATGGACATGTCCTATGAGGATCTGGGCAAGATCGAGTATCTGCCCTTTGCTGAATCGGTTGAGCTGATCAAGAACCGTCAGCTGGACGGTACATTGCAATCTGCGGGGCTTGGCGTTGCCTCGATCCGCGATCTGGCTTCTTCGGTGCCGATTACCGTTGTAGCGATCCCCGGCGATGTGGCTGAAAAGCTGGGCGCGCCCTATGTTGCGGCCACCATCCCCGCAGGCACCTATGACGGTCAGGAGGCTGACGTGCCGACCGTTGCCGTGTCAAACTTCCTGGTCAGCCACGAGGGCGTCAGCGACGAGATCGCCTATCAGATGACCAAGCAGCTGTTCGAGAACCTGGATACGCTGGTTGCGGCCCATCAGGCGGCGGCGCAGATCGACATGGCGAAAGCGCTGGAGGGCATGCCGATTCCGCTGCATCCCGGCGCAGAGCGGTATTACCGCGAGATGGGCATCCTCAAGTAAGCACACCCGTGTTTCGCATATGGTTGGGGTGCGCCGTGTGGCGCATCCCATCCGGTCTCTCTGATCTGTCCAAGGTGTTCTCATGTCCAATCCCGTTTCACCCCCCGACCCGCAAGAGGGACACGAGGTGTCGTTTGGCGCTGGTCCCGTTGGCCGTCTGCTGTTCTGGATCGCGGTTTTGTTTTCGGTCTTTCAGATCGTCACCGCCGCGCATCTTGTCGATCTTTCCAGCCAGATCACACGCGCTGTGCATGTCGGCTTTCTCACGTTGCTGGCCTTTCCCCTGATCGCCTATGGCCGCCGCATGTCGGCGTCGCTGAAGGCTCTGGCCTGGGGTTTTGCCCTGGCGGGCGTTGCGGTGGCGCTCTACCAGTGGTGGCAGTACCAGCCGCTGATCCTGCGTGCCGGGCGTCCGCTGACGCAGGACATTGTCGTAGGCGTGGTGGCGCTGGTTGTGGTCTTTGCAGCCGCCTGGACGATGATGGGCTTTGCCCTGCCGCTGATCGCGGGGCTGTTCCTGGCCTATTGCCTGTTTGGTGAATATCTTCCCGCGCCGCTGAATCACCGTGGTTACGATTTCTCTCAGGTGATCGACCACATGGCCTATGGGACCGAGGGGATTTATGGCATCCCGACCTATGTATCCTCGACCTATATCTTTCTGTTCATCCTGTTTGGGTCGTTCCTTGAACGGGCCGGGATGATCCGCCTGTTTACCGATGTGGCGCTGGGTCTGTTCGGTCAGCGGCAAGGCGGCGCGGCCAAGGTTGCGGTGGTGTCCTCGGGGCTGATGGGGACGATTTCGGGCTCGGGCGTTGCCAACGTGGTGACCACAGGTCAGTTCACGATCCCCCTGATGAAGAAATTCGGCTACCGGCCCGCCTTTGCCGGGGGGGTCGAAGCGACTGCCTCGATGGGCGGGCAGATCATGCCGCCGGTGATGGGGGCTGTTGCCTTCATCATGGCCGAGACGCTGGACGTGGCCTATGTCGAAGTTGTCAAAGCCGCGCTGATCCCCGCGATGCTCTATTTTGCCTCGGCCTTCTGGATGGTTCACCTTGAAGCCGGGCGTCACGGGTTGCGCGGGCTGAGCAAGGATGATCTGCCCTCTGCCCGCAAGGCGATCCGGGAAAACTGGATGCTGCTCGTGCCTTTGGGTGTGCTGGTTTACCTGTTGTTCGGTGGTTACACGCCGCTGTTTGCGGGCACCATCGGTCTGGGGCTGACCGTGCTCTTGATCCTGGGCGGGTCCGCTGTGCTGAACCTTCCTGCGGGGGCCATGCGTACCGTATTCTGGCTGTGTCTGGGTCTTGTCGCCGCCGGGTTCCTGCAATTTGGCATCGACGTGCTGATCGCGGCACTGGCTGTGCTTCTTGTCTGGTGTGCCCTGTCACACGGCGGGCGTGAAACCCTGATCCTGTGCCGGGATTCCCTGGCCGAGGGGGCCAAGACCGCGCTGCCGGTTGGGGTTGCCTGTGCGCTGGTCGGCATCATCATCGGGACGATGACCCTGACCGGGGCGGCCAATACATTTGGTCAGTTCATTGTGGCAGTGGGGCAGAGCAGTCTGTTGCTGAGCCTGATCCTGACGATGTTCACCTGCATCCTGCTGGGCATGGGGATCCCCACGATCCCCAATTACATCATCACCTCGTCGATTGCGGGGCCTGCCCTGCTTGAGCTTGGTGTGCCCCTGATCGTCAGCCACATGTTCGTCTTCTACTTCGGCATCCTTGCGGATCTGACACCGCCCGTGGCGCTGGCCTGTTTTGCGGCAGCGCCCATCGCCAAGGAAAGCGGGCTCAAGATCAGCCTGGAGGCGATCAAGGTGGCGGCCGCCGGCTTCGTCATTCCGTTCATGGCGGTCTATACGCCTGCGCTGATGTTGCAGGCGGGCGGGCCTTTGGCCGAAACGATCGGGTATTGGCCCGCCGTCGCCTATATCGTGTTCAAGACGGTCCTGTGCATCGGGATGTGGGGCGCTGCGGTGATCGGCTGGCTGGGCCGTCCGCTGGGCTGGCCCCTGCGCATCCTGGGCATCGTCGCGGCTGTCACGCTGATCGCGGCCTTGCCTGCCACTGATGAAATCGGCTTTGCCCTGGCGGCGCTCTTTGTCGGCGGTGTCGTCATCATGCGGCGCAGGGCGGTTGCGTGACCGGGTGTCTGAGCGTGGGGGCCGCAGTGCTGCATCTGGCGCTGGGGTCTTTCACGCTGCAATGGACCCATTCGGTCGAACATGTCGCCTGGCAGGAAGACTGGCGCGTCGATGGTGACGTGCTGACGCTGGAAGGCTCGCGCCTCAAGGGTTCGGGCGCGGGGATGGAGCCGGGGCCGGATGCGGTTCTGAAGGATGGATGGTGGGTCTCTGCCGGCCATCTTCAGGTTCCGGCGCTGATGCTGGCGGCCTCCGGTGCGACGGGCGCAGGCTGGACGCTCTGCGCGGACGGTCGCTGTCAGGTCATCGGCGCTGATCGTGCCGCGCCGATCATGGTCGCGCCTTGTAAAACGGAGGCTGTAAAACGTACCGAACCCGTGCCAGACTGAGGGCCATGATCCGTACCGGCCATATACGCACTTTCCTGTTCATGCTGTGCCTTGCGCTGCTGGTTGCGGGCATGGGCGGGATGGTGGCCTATCGGGTGGAGATTCTGCGCCTTGCCGAGACGCTGGACCAATCGCTGACCCTGACGCGGCGGTCCATCGAGACGGAGATCGACCGGTTCCGGTATCTGCCGGAGGTGGCGGAACAGGACGTGCGGATCAGCCGGGCGGTCACGGCACCGCAGGATGCCGGGGCGGTTGCTGCCGCAAACCGGTATCTTGAGACGATTGCCGCCGTATCGGGTGCCAACCAGCTGTATCTGCTGGATCAATCGGGCATCGCCATCGCGGCCAGCAACTGGAACACGCCGGATAGTTTCGTGGGGATCGACTACAGTTTCCGGCCCTATTTCCGTGATGCGATGGATGCGGGTGCCGGGCGTTTCTATGGGATCGGGGTCACCACGGGCCGACCGGGATATTTCCTGTCGTCGCGTCTGGATCTGGGGGGCGGGGATCTTGCCGTGCTGGTGGTCAAGATTGACCTGACGCCCTTGCAGGCAACCTGGCGGCTGGCCGCCGTCGACACGGCGATTGCCGATGCGGACGGGATCATCTTTCTGTCGGGTCAGCCTGACTGGCTTTACCGGCCGCTGTTTGCCCTCGGGGCGCAGGCACGCGACCATATTGCGGTGACAAGGCGCTATGAGGGGGTCAATTTCGACACGGCCGACGCACTTTTGGCGGCGGCGCCGTCGTCGCTGGCTGATGTACAGCCTGTGGACCTGTCGGGGCGGTCGCTTCTGCTGCGCCGTCTGGCCATGGAACAGGAGGACTGGCAGGTGATCCAGGCCAGCCCGGTTGCCACCGCACGGCTGACCGCGCTGGCAACGGCGGCGATCCTCGGGCTGACAACGCTGGCGGCGGCGCTGCTGGTGCAGACCCTGCTGCAGCGCCGGCGGATGATCCGCATGCGGTTGCAGCAAAGCCGGTTGCTGGAGCAGCAGGTGGAGCGGCGGACCCGCGAGCTGGCCGCCGAGATCGAAACGCGCATCGCGGCGGAACAGGAGCTGAACCGTGCCCAGGATGCGCTGATCCATTCCGAGAAGATGGCCGCACTGGGCCGGATGTCCGCCGCCATCGTCCATGAAATCAGCCAGCCGCTTGCCGCGATGGAGGCGACCCTGGCCGCCGCTGCCATTGGCGGGACGCGGGATGCCGGCGGCACGGCGAAACGGATCGAAACCACACGCGGCCATATCCGGCGGATGCTGCGGACCATCAAGCACCTCAAGAGTTTCAGCCGCAAGGATACCGGGACACTGACCCCGGTGAACATGGACCGGGTGATCGACAACGCCATCGAACTTGTCCGCCACCGCGCCGATGACATCGGGGCCAAGCTGACCTGTGATTGCCCCGGTGACGCGCCGCCGGTGATGGGTGGCATGGTGCGGCTGGAGCAGGTGTTGGTGAACCTGCTGCTGAATGCGCTAGACGCGGTGGTTGCCACTGCGGCGGGTCAGGTCGTGGTCACGCGGAGGGTGACCCCCGAGGCGGTGATCGTGACGGTGAAGGACAATGGTGTGGGCCTGGACGCCGAGGCGATTGCCAAGATCGGAGAGCCTTTCTTCAGCCGCAAGCAGGAAGGCGAGGGGCTGGGGCTGGGCGTTGCGATTAGCCAGTCCATTGTGCAGGATTTCCACGGAACACTGCATTACGACGCCGCTCCGGGGGAGGGCACCTGTGCGACCGTGACGCTGCCCCGCGCTGAGCAACGCAACCGAAAGACCGCCGCATGAGCCGGGCCGAAATCTGGGTGGTCGATGACGATGACGATCACCGCGAGGGTCTGTGTGATCTGATCGCGGCGGCGGGGCATCATCCGGTCGGCCTGTCAGGGGGCATTGCCGCGCGTGATGCGCTGGAAGGGCCGCTGCCTGACCTTGTCCTGACGGACCTGCGGATGCCCGGCCTTGACGGCATCGGGGTATTGGATGCGGTCCGGGAAGTGGCGGCCGATCTGCCGGTCGTTTTGCTGACCGGACACGGCGATGTTGCGCATGCCGTACGTGCGATGCAGCGCGGGGCACAGGATTTTCTGGAAAAGCCCTATGATGCCGATCATCTTTTGACAGTGGTCGAGCGCAGCCTTGCTGCCGGGCGTCTGCACGCAGAGATCCGGATGCTGCGCGAGCGTCTGAAGGTCGAGGGCGCGCATCTGATCGGGGAGACCACCGCAATCGCCGCCGTGCGTGCGCGGCTGACGGAAATTGCGGGCCTGCCCGTCGATGTCATCCTGCAGGGCGAAACCGGGACCGGCAAGGAACTGGCGGCGCGCAGTCTGCACGACCAGTCGGGGCGCAGCGGCCCGTTTGTCACGATCAATTGCGCAGCCTTGCCGAACAGCGGGTTCGGGGTGGACCTGTTCGGGCGCATTGATGCCACGGGCACCTTGCAGCCGGGGCGCGTGGGCCTTGCCGAGGGGGGGACATTGTTCCTCGACCAGATTGATGTGATGCCGCTTGAGTTGCAGCCGCTCTTGTTGCGCCTGCTGCAATCGCGGCAGATCGAACCGGTGGGCGGGCAGGCCCCGATTGATGTCGATCTGCGGGTTGTGGCCTCGGCCAGCGAGGACCTGAAAGAGCTGATTGCGAAGGGGGCTTTTCGGCAGGACCTGTATTATCGGCTGGCAGGGGTCGAGATTCAGCTGCCGCCGCTGCGCCAGATCGCGCCGGATATTCCGGTGCTGTTTGTGCATTTCATGACCCAGGCGGCTGTGCGCCACGGTGTGCCCGTGCCCGAGATCACCTTTGCGGAGCGAAAGGCGCTGCAGAGCCATGACTGGCCCGGCAATGCCCATCAGTTGCGGCAGGCGGCGCAGCGGCGGATACTGGGGCTGGACGGGGTTGCCGATACCCGGGATCTGGCGGTGAAAGGCACCTTGAAGGACCGCGTGGCACGTTTCGAGGCATTGGAGATCATGCGTGTCCTCGATCAATGCCGGGGCAACACGGCGCGGGCCGCCGCACAGCTGGGCATTCCGCGCCGGACCCTGAACGCCAAGATGAACCGCCAGGGGATCAAACCCTGAGGCGATGCACGGCTTGCCCCTGCAAGGTCACAGGATGCGTTTGCGCAGGTACATCGACACCACTTCACCCAGGATGACGAAGGCAAGGATCGCCAGCAGTATGGTCGAGACTTCGGGCCAGTTGAACGTGTCGATGGCGCCCTGAAGGATGATCCCGATGCCACCCGCACCGACCAGCCCAAGCACCGTGGATTCGCGCAGGTTGATGTCCCAGCGCAGGATCGAGACGGCAAAGAATGTGGGCATGACCTGGGGCACGATGGCATAAAGCACCACCTTGAAGCGCGTGGCACCACTGGCTTGCAGGGCCTCGACGGGACGCGTGTCGATCTCCTCGATGGCTTCGCCCAGCAGTTTGCCCATGAAGCCGATGGACCGGAACATGATCGCAACGATCCCCGCGATGATGCCGGGGCCGAAGATGGCCACGAAGAGCAGCGCCCAGATGATCGTGTTGACCGACCGTGACGAGACAAGGATGAACCGGCCAATCCACAGGGTCACCACGTTGGGCGTGGTGTTGCGCGCGGCGATATAGGCGACGGGCAAGGACAGTATCACAGCGAAGAGCGTGGCGATCGTGGCGATGTTCACGGTTTCCCACATGGCCTGCATGATCGTTGACAGGTTCTGCGGGTCGGGCGGCACCATGCGGCTGAACAGGTCGGCCATTTGCGCGGGTGAATCCCAGACCCATTCCCAGATCACGTCGATGCTTTGCAGCGCCCAGGCGACCACCAGCAGGGTGGCCAGCAGCACGGCGTAGCGTTTGATGCGCTGTTTCGGGGTGAAGCGGGACCAATGGTCCAATGCGGCGGGGTTGTTCATGCCAGTTTCTCCCGAATGATGCCGCTGACGGCTTCGGACACCAAGATAACCCCGACGATCACCATGGTGATGGCCAGCGCAAAGTCGTAATCATAACGGCCAAAGGCATTGGCCAGCGTTGCCCCGATGCCGCCCGCGCCCACCAGACCAACCACGGCGGAGGCGCGCAGGTTGCTGTCGAGCTGATAGATCGACAGGCCGACCTGACGGGCCAGAATCTGCGGCGCGATGGCGTAAATCAGCGTGCTGAAGAACGGTGCCCCGGCAGAGCGCATCGCCTCGACCTGACCAAAGTCGATCTCTTCGATGCGTTCGGCCAGCAGTTTGGCGACAAAGCCGATGGAATAGACGGTCAGCGTCAGCACACCGGCAAAGGGGCCAAAGCCCACGGCTTTGACAAAGATGATGGCGACGATGACGGGGTGGAAGCTGCGGGCGATGATGATGGTGGCGCGACCCAGATAATAGACGGGCCGGGGTGCGATGTTGCGCGCGGCGCAAAAGGCGATGGGGATCGACAGGGCCACACCGGCGACGGTGGCCAGCAGTGCGATCTTCAGGCTTTCCAAGAAGCCGTCGATCAACAGGTCGGCGCGGGCAAAGCTGGGCGGAAAGGCTCCGCCAAAGATCTTGGCGGCGCGGCCCATGCCTGCCGAAACGCGTTCCCAGTCGATTGGCAGGGTGGCCATGGTGAACACCACATAGGCCAGAATGGCAATCCACAGCCCGCGCCGGAGCAGGGTGTTGCGGATGAAGGGCGGCTTGCGCCATGTGTCGGGAAAATCGCTCATGCCGCTGCCCCCTGGGCTGCGCGGTCCTCGGCGGGCACACCGGCATAGATTTCATCCATTGCGGTGGCGTTCAGTGCGTCGGGCACATCGTCAAAGATGATCCGGCCATAGCGCATGCCGACGATGCGGTCGGTGTATTGTTTGGCCTCGGTGACGTTGTGGATGTTGATGATGACGGGCAATTCCAGTTCGTTCGCCAGATCGCGCAGCAGCGCCATGATCTGTTCCGATGTCTTCGGATCGAGCGAGGCTGTGGGCTCATCCGCCAGCAGAATTTCGGGCTGCTGCATCAGCGCGCGCACCACGCCGACCCGCTGGCGTTCGCCACCCGACAGTTCGTCGGCGCGTTTGTTGGCGTAATGGGCGATGCCCACGCGTTCCATCAGCTCATAGGCGCGGCGGATGTCCTCTTTGGGATAGCGGCGCGTCAGCGCGGCCCAGGTCGAGATATAGCCCAGACGCCCCGACTGGACGTTTTCCATGACTGTCAGGCGGTCAACCAGATTGAAACTTTGAAACACCATGCCGATGCGGCGACGGGCCAGGCGCAGTTCCGATTTCTTCAGCTGGGTCAGATCGGTGCCGTTCAGTGTGATCGTGCCCGATGTGGGTTCGACCAGACGGTTGATGCAGCGCAACAGCGTGCTTTTGCCAGCACCGGATGATCCGATGATCGAGACGACCTCTTGGCCGCCGACCTCAAGGTCGAGGTCTTTCAACACGGGATCGCCGCCGTTGTAGCGTTTGACCAGTTTTTCGATTTTCAGCATGGTGACCTCTTACGGACAGATGGGCGCGCGCAAAGGGGCACGGGGCAACCGCGATGGGTCGTCCCGTGCCGTGTTTGACGCTTAGTTGGCAGCGAGGCCTTGGGGTGTGTATTCCACGCCGTTGCTGGCCTGGATTTCGCGGATCACCGCCCATTGGTCCTTGTAGGTGATCGGGATGAACTTGCTCACGCCCTGGAATTCTTCACCCAGCTTGGTGCCTTCGAACTGGAAGCTGAAGAAGGCTTGCTTGATCTTTTCAGCCAGTTCCGGGTCCAGATCATGGGCCACGGTGAAGGAGGTCGTCGGGAAGGGCGCGCTTTCCCAGATCAGGCGCACGTCGGCGGGGTCGTAAAGACCACGTTCGGCCATGCGCTCGACCACTTCCGAGGCCACCGGGGCGGCATCATAATCGCCTGCAACCACGCCCAGCATGGATTGGTCATGGGAACCGGAATAGGTGACCTCGTAATCGGTGTCGGGTGTCACACCCAGACCGGGGAACAACGCGCGCGGTGCCTGGTTGCCCGAGTTCGAGGTGGGCGAGGTATGGGCGACGCGCTTGCCCTTGAGATCGGCCATTTCCTTGATGTCGGAATCGGCCTGGGTGAAGACCTGCAGCTTGTAACCGAACTGCCCGTCATCCGCGCCCATGATCGCAAAGGGCACCGCACCGGCAAGGTTCACCGCGAAAGGTGTGGGGCCGGTCGAAAAGCCCGCGATGTGCAGACGGCCCGAGCGCATGGCCTCGACCTCGGCCGAGTTGGACTGAACGGCAAAGAACTGCACGTCGCGGCCTGTGGCCTCTTCCAGATGCGCGATGAATGGTTCCCAGATGTCGGCGTAGACGGCGGGGTCTTCGACCGGGGTATAGGCGAAGACCAGCGTTGACGGGTCGTTCAGCTTGGCCGGGTCGGTGGGGGTGTCGGCAACCAGATCGCCGTTGGCGTCGCAATAGATGGCGTCCAGCACGCCACGTTCGGCGCAGTCGTCCTGGGCAAAGGCGGCCGTGCTTCCAAGGGTCGCGGCAACGGCGGTGCCAAGCAGGGTTTTGGTGATATTCATTTTGTTCCTCCCGTAAATACATGTGTCGACCGGCAGTCAGGGGCGCCCGTTCCTCCGCAGCCCCTGGGTGGTCGATCCGGGCCGATGCTAGTCGGCAATGACCTGCGCGAGCCACTGCACAAGTGACTAACAGAGTTACCGGGGCGCGGCGCAATGTTAACAGAGTTACAATACGGGGGCGTTTGGTTGGTTTTTCACCACGTCACCCTTTCAGGACGCTTGGCGGCTGTGCCCGTGCCGTGACATAGCTTGGTCATGACACGTACCGCCCCACAGCCCCGGATTGCCATTGTCGATGACGATGCCCAGGTCCGGCAGACGTTGTCCGCCTTGCTTGAGCAAAGCGGCTACCGGGCGATTGCCTGTGCCGACAGTGCTGCATTTCATGCGCTGGGTGATCCTCCCGCGATTGAGCTTGCGCTGATCGACCTGCGGCTTCGGGGCGAAAGCGGGTTGATGCTGGCCATCCACATCCGCGAGAAATACAACCTGCCGATTGTCATGCTGACCGGCGTCGGGGATGAGATCGACAAGATCATCGGGCTGGAAACCGGCGCAGATGATTACCTGATCAAACCCTTCAACCCGCGCGAACTGGTGGCGCGCATTCGTGCGGTGCTGCGCCGCTATGGTCATGGCGCGGTAACGCCGCCCGCGACGGGTCACGAGATCGGCTTTGGCGACAAGCGGGTGGATTTGCAGAAACGCGAGTTGCAGGACGCGGCGGGCAACGAGATTCCGCTGACCAATGCGGAATACCGGCTGCTGGATTACTTTGTGCGCAATCCGGGTCGGATCATCCCGCGCCCGGAACTGCTGGAGGAACTGGGCAGCGACACCGAACGCTATCTGGACCGTACCATCGACGTGCTGATCCTGCGCCTGCGCCGCAAGATCGAGCCGATCCCCTCCAAGCCGGTGCATCTGCAAACACGCCGTGCGCAGGGCTATATCTTTGTGCTGGACGGGCGCAGGGCATGACAGGCGCGGGCCTGTCGCGGCTGAGCATCCGAACGCGGCTGCTGGGGGCCATCGGGCTGTTGTCGGTGGTGGCGGCGGCGATCGGGATCATCGCCTTTTACACGTTGGAGCGGGCCGACCGGCAGATCGAATTGCTGCACAGCGTGACCCTGAGCGAAGTGTCGCGGGCGCTGGAATTGTCACAGAATGCCGCGACCCTGTCGAAGTCCGCGCCCTTTCTGTTGTCGCTGAATCCACCCTTCGGGATAGCCACCGAAACCGATGAAATCTATGCGGCGATCACCCGGCTGGAAGCCATGGCCGAGGGCGATGCGGAATTGTCGCTGTCGGTGGCACGGATGCGGGCGGCGGTGGATGATCTGGTCGAGATCATTCCGCAGCGCAACCAGATCCGTCAGGATATTGCCGGGATAGATGCGGCGCTTGAGGTGCTGCTGCGCCGCTATCGGCAGTGGATCACCACGCGCGAGGCCACGACCTATCAGCGGCAGGCCTGGGCCGCGTTGCAACAGCTTGCGATGGAGGCGGTAGGGACCGCGCGCGCCAATACGCTGACCTCGATCTGGGAATTCCGACTGGGGTACAGGAACATCCGTGCCGACATTCTGGCGGTCGCCACGCCGCAGATAGCCGACAATGTGCAGGAGATCGACCGTACCATCAGCCGCGATGATACGCTGTTCAATCTGGTCTATCGCAGCCTGGCGATTTCGCTGGACGCGGAAAACGCCCTGTTCCGAATCCGGACCGAGGCGGAGCGGATCAATCTGCTGGCCGCACAAAAGGTGACCGCTGCGCGTGAACGGCTTGAGTTGTCACAGGCCGACACCCGCGCCCGTCTGGCGCTGGCGCAATGGGTGATGCTGGTGCTGATGGCGGTCAGCGTGGGGGTGGCGGTGGTCTCGGCCGTGTTTGTCTCGCGCTATGTGGTGATGAACCTGCACCGGATCGCTCAGGCCATGCGCAGGCTGGCGGCCGGGGATCGTGCGACGCGGCTGGAACGCAGGCTGGAAAGCGAGGACGAAATCGGGCAGCTGTTCTCGGCTTTTCGCATCTTTCGTGCCAATGCGCTGCGGCTGGACCGCAATTCACGGCTGATCCGGCGGCAGAACACGCTGTTTTCGCGGGTGTTCGAGAACATCACCGACGGGGTGGTGATCACGGCTGCTTCGGGGCGCATCCTGGCGCAGAACCAGCGTATCCGTGCGCTATTGCGTCTGCCCGAGGGGGCGGCAGCAGTGGAAACGGTGGAAGATCTGCTGGCGCAATCGCCTTTTGAGTTGCGCGAGACGGCGGTCACGGCGGCGGGTTATCAGGAATATGAAAGTGCGGCGGGTCACGTGATGGAACTGCGCCGCTCGCCCTTTCCCGAAGGCGGCGCGGTCTGGTTGTTTTCAGAAGTCACCGAACGGCGGCTGGTCGATGCGCGGCTGGCGGAAATCCAGCGGGTCGAGACCCTGGGCAAGGTGACGGGCGAGGTGGCCCATGACTTTGGCAACATCCTCTCCACGATCTCGGGCAATCTGCATCTGCTGGAAAGCGCCGAAGGTGATGCGGCCAGGCGCCTGCGGGCGCGGATAGAGGATGCAGTGGATCTGGGCGTGACCCTGACCGAACGGTTGCTGGCCTTTGCCCGCAAACAGCATCTGGAGCCGCAGCGCACCGATATTGTTGATTTGCTTCATGCAATGCATGATCTGCTGGAGGTTGCCCTGCCCGAGACGGTCACGCTCACGGTCACTGCGCCGGACGGGCCGGTCTGGGCGACAATCGACCCCGGCCAGCTGGAAAGCGCGATCCTGAACCTTTGTGTCAACGCGGGTCAGGCGATCAGCAGCAGCGGGCATATCGAGATTTCGGTCACCGAGCGGGAGGATGGCCATATCGCGCTGATAGTAGCGGATGATGGTCACGGCATGAGTGCCGAGGCCTTGCGCTATGCGACCGAGCCGTTCTTTACCGCGCGCCGCGATGGCAGCGGCACCGGGCTGGGCCTGTCGATGGTGGATGGATTTGTGCACCAGTCAGGCGGCAATCTGCACATCGCCTCGGTGCCGGAGGAGGGGACGCGTGTCACTCTGCTGTTCCCGCCGGCGGCTGAGGAAACCGCCGTGATGCAGCATCGGGGGCGGGCGCTGGTGATTGATGACGATCCCCGCGCGCTGGCGGCAGCCGCCACGGCACTGGAAACGCTGGGCTTCGAGGTGAGCACCGCCGCCGATTTCGCGGGCGGCCATGCGGCGCTGGAAAGGGCGCCCCGGCCCGATCTGGTGCTGAGCGACCTGAAGCTGGATGCGCAGCACAGCGGCTGGGATCTGATCCGCAAGGCGCTGGATGGTCACCCGCAGACCCGCGCCATCGCCATGTCGACTCAGTTGCCCGCCGCAGACCGGATCGGGGAGGCCGACCGGGGCCGCTTTGCCCGTGTGGACAAGCCGGTGTCTGTCGACGCCTTGGCGCAGGCTTTGGCAGGGATCTGACCCTGCCCCATCCGGTGGCGTTCAGAGCTTTGCGAGCGCCGATTCCATCCTTGCGTATACTTCTGCCGGATCGTGGCAGGCATTGAGCCAGAGGCAATTGTCGGGCTTGCCGGTCTGGCGCAACCAGTCCACGACGGTCATGCCTGTTGTCAGCTCTCCGGCGCATTCGATATCGACAGGGCATAACCTGCCGTCAAAGAGCTCGGGCCAAAGGAGCGCGGATACGGCGATTGCGTCATGCAACGGGCGGGTTGCAGTGCCGTATTTGGCGTTGCCGTAGCGTTCGAAGAATTCCATCATGCCGGCGCAGGCGCGCATGACAGGGGTGCCGTGATCGGCCAGGGTCTGTGACCAGCCAAGCGGGGCAGGTGCCTTGTGGGTGCAATCCAGCGGTACGGCAGTGATCGGAACCCCGGACCCCAGCACGATGCGCGCGGCTTCGGGGTCGACGAGGATATTGTACTCTGCCGCGGGCGACATGTTGCCGCCTTCGAAAAACCCACCCCCCATGAAAACGATCCGGTCGATCTGCTCGGCAATCTCGGGGGCGCGGCGCAGTGCCAGCGCGATGTTGGTCTGCGGGCCAAGCGCGATCAGCGTCACGGGGTCCGGATGGTTGCTGATGGTGTCGATGATGAAATCCACCGCATGACCCGGTGCAGGGGGATGCGCGGCCGGGGCCCAGTCCCAGCCGTCGATCCCGGTGTCGCCGTGGATCTCCGGCACCGGGCGGGGCGCGCGCAACAGCGGGCGCGGCGCGCCCGCGTGAACCGGTGTGTCGCCCCGCCCGGCCAGTTCGACGATGCGACGGGCATTATCGGTTGTTTGCGCCAGCCCCATGTTCCCGGCGACCGTTGTCAGGCCGAGCACGTCAAGTGCGGGGGCGGCAAGTGCCAGCAGAATCGCAAAGGCGTCATCCTGTCCGGGGTCGGTGTCGATGATGACGGGTTTGGGCGTCATGGCGGAAGTCCTTTTGATTGGGAGCGGAGGAGAAGATCGAATTTTAGGCGTTGCGGGGTTTTTGCCCTGGAAGGGCCGGATTTGGGAATGGAAAGGGTTGCCCTGCCCTCATTTATGTACATTGTATACAGAATTGGCATAAGGAGAGAGTCCATGAAAGGCGATTTCGACAATATCCCGATCGTCAGCCTTGCCGGTCTGGCTGATGATGCAAATTCAGGCGACAGGTCCAAAACCGTTGCGGCCCTGAAAGAGGCGCTTGAGGTTTCCGGCTTTGCCTATCTGTCGGATCACGGCGTGTCCGAGGATCTGGTGGAGCGGATGCGGCAGCAGAATGTGGCCTTTCACGATCAGCCGATGGAAGAAAAGCTCAAGCTGAAGATCAATGCGTTTCACCGTGGGTACATGCCCATGTCCACCTCGACGATTGTGACCTCGTCCGTTGCCAAGGTGACCAAGCCGAACCGGTCTGAAAGCCTGATGTTCATGCATGAGGTTCCCGAAGACGCCCCTTATGCGGGCGAACCCTTGCAGGGGCCGAACCAGTTTCCCGAAAATCTGCCGGAGGTGCGCAGCACCGCGCTGGAGTACATGACCCAGATGACCGCGCTTGGCGCACGGCTGGCCGGTGGCATTGCCGAGGCGGTGGGGCTGCCGCGCGACTGGTTCAAAGAGCATTTCGACAATCCCACGTTGTTCCTGCGCCTGCTGCATTATCCTGAACAGCCCGACGAGGAGGAATTGTTCGGATCGGCGCCGCATACCGACTACGGCTTTGTCACGCTGCTCAAGCAGGATGATGTCGGCGGCCTTGAAGTGCGCAACAAACGCAACGAATGGATCCCGGCACCGCCAATCAAGGGTACATTCGTGATGAATGTCGGCGACATTCTGGCGAAATGGTCGAACGGGCGGCTTGTCTCCACCCCGCACCGGGTGCGCAACCTCAGCCGCCGCGACAGGTATTCGCAGCCCTTCTTCTATGACCCGTCGATGAGCGCATTGGTCGCCTGCCCGGAGGAGATGCTGGACAAGGGAGAGACCGCGAAAATGGAGCCGGTGCTTTATGGCGATTACCTGCTTGAGCGGCTCAACAAGAACTACGACTACCGCAAAAAAGCCTCGTGAAGGGCGCGGGTTGCATCATGCATCATAAAACCACAGGGAAACTGAAATGACACAGATGAACCGACGTACAATGTTGACGGCATTGCTTGCGCTTGGCGGCGCAAGCGTGCTGCAGGTCCCGGGCGTGCGCGCTCAGGCAGAGAAGCTGGTGATCACCACCTATGGCGGATCCTGGGAGAAATTCTGGCGCGATACGCTGATCCCCGGCTTTGCCTCGGAGACGGGCATCGACCCGCAGCTGGATATCGGGCTGGGGCGCGTCTATACCACCAACCTGCGCGCCGCCGGGAAGGACAACCCGCCCTACAGTTGTCTGATGACGAACGAGATCTATTCCACCGTCCTGCGGGACGAGGGATATTTCGAGAAGCTGGACCTGTCGATGTTACCGAATTATGCCGATCTCTATCCGGTGGCGACCAAGGCATCTGATGGCTATGCGGCGGTGGGGCTGATTTCGCCCATCGGGATCGGCTATCGCACCGACCTGATCCAGACGCCGCCGACATCGTGGAAAGACCTTTGGGAGAACCCGGAGGTTGCCGGGCAACTGGGGCTTTACAATATCCAGAACTCGGCCGGGAAAATGTTCCTGATGCTGACATCGATGATCTATGGATCGGGGATTGATGACCTTGAGACAGGCTTTGCCAAGCTGGCGGAACTGGGGCAGGTGTATCAGACCGATTTCAACATGAGCACCGCGCTGGCCACCGGCGAAGTGGCGATTGCCCCCTTCGATTTCGGCGAGATCGCGCGCCTGCGGGCGCAGGGCCTGCCGGTGGATTGCATCATTCCCGAAGAAGGTTTGATGATGTGGGACCAGACCTTCAACATCTGTGTGAACGGTGCCGCGCGCGAGGATGCCTATAAGTACCTCAACTTTGTTCTGGGCCCGGTGGGGCAAGATCTGTTGATGCGCGAATTCTTTGTGTCGCCGGTCAACCGTAACGTCGAGGTGCCTGCAGATCTTCAGCGCGACGTGCCGGTCCATGGCGAGGCGATGGCGCAGTTCATCGACTGGGACTGGAAGCTGATGAACGCCAACGCCGAGGAAATCGCGCGCCGCTGGAACGAGATTTTCGGCGCGTGAAAAACAACAAATGCCTGCCCCACAGGGGGCAGGCGATGCCGGAAAGAGGGCTCCCTGCATGACCGAAGTTTCGCTGCTGTCGCTTGTCAAATCCTATGGCAAGTCGACGGCGCTCAAGGGGATATCGCTTGACGTGGGCCATGGCGAGTTCGTGTCGCTACTTGGGCCGTCGGGATGCGGCAAGTCGACGACGCTGAAATGCATCGCCGGTTTCGAGGATGTGACCGATGGCAAGATCCTGTTCGACAGCAAGGACATCTCGCGCAAATTGCCCGAGGATCGTGATATCGGGATGGTGTTCCAGTCCTATGCGCTGTTCCCGCATATGACGGTAGAGCGCAACCTGGCCTTCGGGCTGGAAATGCGCCGCATGGCGCGGTCTGAAATCGCCGAACGTGTGGCCCGCGCGATGGATATGGTACAGTTGACGCCCTATGCGGACCGCTATCCCAAGGCCTTGTCGGGGGGCCAGCAACAACGTGTCGCTCTGGCCCGCGCGCTGGTGATCGAACCGGCAATCCTGCTGCTGGACGAACCACTGGCCAACCTGGATGCCAAGTTGCGCGACGAGATGCGCGGGTTTATCCGCGATCTGCAAAAGCGGGTCGGGATCACCACGATCTATGTCACACATGACCAGAACGAGGCGATGACCATGTCGGACCGGGTCGTTGTCATGTTTGACGGCAAGATCGCACAGGCGGCACCGCCCGAGGATGTCTATGACCGACCTGCATCGGAACGGGTTGCACGGTTCGTGGGCAATGCGAATATCCTCGACCTCGCCGTGGCGGGCCAGATGCATGGGCGCACCTCGCTGAGCGTGCCGGGCGGCGGCAGGCTGGCTGTGGCAAGCGGCGGCGATACGCCTGCGACCCGGTTGCGGGTGATGGCGCGGCCTGAACAGATCGCGCTGACCGGGCCCGGTGAGGGGCATCTCGACGGGCGGATCACCAAGCGGTATTTCAGTGGCGGCCATGTGGAGTATCATGTGGAAACCGAATGCGGGACACTCAACGTGCTGTCCCCGACGACACAGAACATGGCCGAAGGGGCCAATGTCGGCCTGACTTTCGATACCCAACGCCTGTGGCCACTGCCGGATCCTGCCCGCGCGGCGGAGCCTGCCGCATGAAGCGCGCGCGCATCCTGATGCTGATCGCCCCGGTTGCGGTGCTGATCTTTCTGTTCATCGTGCTGCCCTATGTCACCGTGCTGCTGATGAGCTTTCGCGCCCCCGCCGACGGCCAGCCCTATGGCGCGGGGTTCAGCGTGGAGGGGTATCGCCAGTTCTTCAGCCAGAGCTATTACGCGCTGTCCTTGCCGCAAACGATGGGGCTGGGCATCGTGACCTCGCTGGTGTGCCTGCTGCTGGGCTATCCCGTGGCCCTGCATATCGCCACGGCACCGAAACGCTGGCGCGGGCTGCTATATGGCATCGTGCTGTCGCCGCTGCTTGTGGGGATCGTGGTGCGCAGCTACGGCTGGACCATCCTGCTGGGCAATGCCGGCGTGATTAACACGACGCTGCGCAATCTCGGGCTGATCGAGCGGCCGCTGCCGCTGATGTATAATGAATTCGGCGTTGTGCTGGCGCTGGCGCATGTCTTTCTGCCCTTCATGGTGCTGCCGCTTCTGGCGTCGTTGCAGACAGCGGATCCGGCGGTGCGGCAGGCGGCGCGGTCACTTGGGGCCGGGCGGTTCACGGTGTTTCGCCGGGTGACCCTGCCGATGTCGATGCCGGGCATACAGTCAGGCTGCATCCTGGTCTTCGTGCTGGCGATTTCGTCCTATGTGACGCCCGCACTGGTGGGCGGCATGCGGGTCAAGACCACGACATTGCTGGTGGTGGATGCGCTGATCGACCAGTTCCAGTGGCCCTTCGGGTCGGCAATGGCGCTGACGCTGGCCATCAGCGCGGGGATCGTGGTGCTGATCTTTGCCCGCCTGACCCGCATCAGGTGGAGCTGAGCCATGGGTCTTGTCACACCGCTGCTGTCGCTGCTGCGTGCGCTTGTCTATGTCTTTCTGCTGGCCCCGATCGTCGTGGTCGTGCTGGCTTCGCTGAACGCGGGCAATTT
The DNA here is from genome assembly GCF_027213915.1 of Sulfitobacter sp. G21635-S1. Taxonomy (NCBI): domain Bacteria; kingdom Pseudomonadati; phylum Pseudomonadota; class Alphaproteobacteria; order Rhodobacterales; family Roseobacteraceae; genus Sulfitobacter; species Sulfitobacter sp. G21635-S1. The sequence goes on along the minus strand of NZ_JAPWGV010000001.1, from coordinate 339,574 downwards.
CCTGACCTTTCCGCCGCAGGGCCTGAGCCTGCGCTGGTTCTGGACCTTCCTGAACAACGATGTCTTCATCGACGCCATTGTCTATTCACTGATCCTTGCGGCGCTGGCCACGGCGGTATCGCTGGTGCTGGGCACGATGGCCGCGCTCTACTTTGTTCGTCATGCCCGCCGCGAGGCCGAAGTGGTGCGCATCGGCGTGCTGCTGCCGCTGATCCTGCCCGAGATCCTGACCGCTATCGCCTTGCTGTTCTTTTTCTACGAGATCGGCATCGGTACGCAGTACAAGATTGCGCTGTTCACCGGCCACGTGCTGATGACATTGCCGTTTGTATTTCTCAACGTGACCACCTCCCTGCAGGGGCGCGACGATGCGGTCGAACTGGCTGCGCGCACCCTTGGCGCTTCGCGGATGACGGCGTTCCGGCGCATCACCCTGCCGCTGATCGCGCCGGGCATGGCGACCGGTGGCGTGTTTGCATTCATTATCAGCTTTGATACCTTCGGAGTTTCCTTCATCCTGAAGGGAACCGGATCAGCACCGCTGCCGATCCAGCTTTATGACTATCTGCGTTTCAATTTCACACCCGAGGCTGCTGCCGTGTCCACTGTTTCCATCCTGCTGACCCTCGTCCTTGTCACCCTCTCCAACATGTTGTTCGGACGCGATTGACCGGAATGGACGATACTGTGGATACATCACTGGGGCTGCGGCCCATCGGGGTCGAGGTCGCGGACCGTCTGGAAGCCGCCATCGTGCGGGAGACTTTCGCACCGGGCGAAAAGCTGCGCGAAGTGGACATTTGCACACGCTTCGGCGTGTCGCGGTCGCCCCTGCGCGAGGCATTCCAGATCCTCGAAGCGCGTGGTCTGGTAGAGCGGCGGCCGCGGCTGGGCACGCGCGTGACCGAAATGACCGTCGAGGTGCTGGACGAGATCACGACCTGCCGTCTGGCGCTGGAATGCACCTGCAGCCGGTTGCTGGCAGAACGCGAGGATCACGCCGAGATCGCCGACGCGCTGGATCAGGTTCTGGCCGAGATGCGCAAGGCCAGGGCGCAGCGCGACTTCAGATCGGGGTTCGAGGCCAACGTGCGCCTGACAGCCCTGATGCACAAGCAATGCGGCAATTCGGTGCTGATGCGTCTGCTGGATCAGCTCGACACATCCGCCCTGCGCTATCGGTTCCGGGCCTATCTGAGCACGGCGGGGATGCTGGATGACATGATCGAGGGCAACAGGGCGCTGATTGGTGAAATCCGCAATGGCCAGGGCCAGCGGGCCGCGGAGATGACCGACCGGCTGATCCGCTCCGCATGGCAGACCACCCGAGATCTTTTTCTGAGCACTTCCGAAAGTACAAAGACATGAAAAGACCCGACGTCGCCTTCCTGGGGTTCAAGATGGATACCGTGATCACGCAGGTCGCTGCATTCGCCACCCCCGTGCTGGCGGATGATATTGCCGCGCTGTCGCCGGAACGGCGTGCTGCGATCACCTGTGCGGTCACATCGGCGGTCAACGGTGCATCGGGCGAGCTGCTGGATCTGTTGCCCAACCTCTCTCACATCGTATCCGCCGGTGCCGGGCTGGACCGGTTCGATTTTGACGACCTGCGGGCGCGGGGCATCACGCTGAACGATACCGGGCATCTGGTCAGTTCGGACACTGCGGAAATGGCGGTGATGTTGCTTTTGGCGATGGCGCGGGATGTTGTCCGGGCGGATGATCATGTGCGCAGTGGCCGCTGGGCCGACGGGCATTTCGGCTATCGCATCCGGGTGGCGGGCAAGACGGCGGGGATTGTCGGCCTGGGCCGGATCGGGCGGCTGATCGCCGAGCGGCTGACCGGACTTGGCCTTGACGTTGCCTATCACACCCGCGCGCCCAGGCCGGATGCACCCTGGCCCCATGTGGGCGACCTGGAAGAACTTGCAGCGCGGTCCGATTTCCTGGTGGCGGCTGTGCCCGGTGGCGCGGCCACGCGGAACTTGTTCGATGCGGGCGTTCTGCGCGCTCTGGGGCCGCGTGGCTATTTCGTCAACATCTCGCGCGGGACGGTTGTTGACGAGGAGGCGCTTATTTCGGCCCTGACGGAGGGCACGATTGCCGGTGCCGCCTTGGACGTATTCGAGAACGAGCCGCATCCCGACCCTCGGTTTGCTAAACTGTCGAATGTCACCCTGACGCCCCATGTCGCCGCGATCACCGAGGATTACGCCGCCGAACTGGCCGCCGATATCGCACGGCAGGTGGCGGCGCATCTGGAAATCAGTCTGCCACAGGCCTGAGGGTCGTCCTGCCGGGAAACCCGTCAAAGCCCGCGGCTGCCAGCGCTTCATCCGCCGTGCAGGTCAGCCGACGGTCACACCGCCACAGACAAAGAGCGTCTGTCCGGTGACAAAACCGGCGCGATCATCGCAGAAAAAGCTCACGGCATTGGCGACATCTTCGGGTGTGCCCATGCGGCCCAGAGGCAGGGCATCCACGATCGCCTTGGTCTTTGGGGCGTCTGGCGGGTTGTTCTCCCAGAACGCGGTTGTTGCGATGGGGCCGGGGGCCACGCAATTGACGGTGATGGAGTCTTTGCCCAGTTCAAGCGCCCAGGTGCGCGCCATGGATTGCGCGGCACCCTTGGTGGCGCTGTATAGCGTCCGGTCCAGTTTGCCCTTTGTCACGCGGCTGGTGTTGAAGACGATCCGCCCGCCACCGTGTCTGCGCATCTCGGGCACGACAAGCTGGGCGCAGATGATGGATGTCCGCAGATTGAGATGCATGAGCCTGTCAAAATCCTCAAGCTGCACGGCCTCCAATGGGGCAGGGGCGACCAGCCCGACATTATTGACCAGGCAAGTGACCTTGTGGCCGGCAAGAATGCCGCGCAGCGCCTGCCGTGTGGCTTCCGCATCTGTCAGGTCGACCATGACGGCATCCGCCTGCAGGCTTTCGGCCTCCGGCTTTGCGACATCAAGCGCGAAAACGCGGTAACCGTCCTGTTGCAGACGCAGCGAAATGGCCTGGCCGATGTTGCGCCCACCGCCGGTGACGATTGCTGATTTCTGGGTCATGATCTTGCCCGATGCCTAACCAGTGACCGGGGAGTAGCCGAGCCGCGGCGTCACCGCCTCGCCGTGAAAGCGGTAGGTGCCATCCTCGGCCCTTTCCAGGTCTCCGAGACCGGGGTAGGGGAAGTGATAGCCGTGATAGCGGATGTTGTTGTCCACGACATGGGCAAATATCACCGATTTTGCTTCCGCCCCCATCTGCGGATCGCTGTCGTAATCCATGTGAAAGAACCATTCCGGGTGGATCGGGTCAAAGATGTGGTGATGCGCAACGTCGCCGGTGAACACGACCTTCTCGCCCTGGCTTTCAAAGATGAAGGCGCATTGCCCCATGCTGTGCCCGGCAACAGAGAGCGTCGTGACACCGGGCAGGATGTCATCACCCAGTTTGAAAAGCCTGACCCGCTCGCGGTAGGGCGCAACAGCGGCCAGCGTCCCCTCGGTCCAGGGTTTTCGGAAATCGGTGCGGGACAGGCTTGCCTCGTCTGTCCATTCCTCCCAATCGGTATCGGAGACATAGAGATCGGCATTCTTGTAGACCGGCGTTCCGTCCGGGTGGATCAGCCCGAAGGAATGATCGGGGTGCAGGTGGGTCATCAGAATGACGTCGATATCGTCGGGGTTGATACCGCTCGCCTTCATGTTGTCGAGGGTATGGCCCATCGTGTCGCCGAAAAGCTGAGAGGTCCGGCCCATGCCCGCGTCGATCAGGATCAGCTTGTCGCCGGTGTTCACGACCACCGGGATCAGATCCATGGGAAAGAATTCGCCCTGGGGCAGGCGGTAGGCTTCTTTCAGACGCGCAAGCTCGGCAGGATCGGCGTTGGGGAACAGGCCTTCGTACCCGTGATGAATATATCCATCCCATATCGCCGTGCATTCCAGGGCGCCGACGTTGAAACGATACCATCCGGCGTTCTGCGTCTTGAGCTGTTTTGCTGTCATGATTGTAATCCCCCCTTGAAATGTCCTCTGAGCGGCGCGGTTGCGGGCCAGATTCCGTATCCTGTCCTACCGTAATACGGTAATAGCGCAAACGCGTCCACCCGCTATTTCAATCCGAACGGGGCAGAGGCGCAAGCCTGCCGAAACTGATCAGACCGGGGGTGCCTGTCGCGGTTAATTGGCCCGAAAACTGGCGAAAATTCAACCAACTGCGCGTATCGGCCACTTTACGAGTGTTTTTGGCGTCTTTAGTGTATTCTCGCCTCAGTAGTGGGGGCGAAGCACGTTGACTGTAATACTGTAATATCGTAGGATGGTCTTGCTGTGCACTCGCCCCTTACCGACTGAGTGTTGTTGCCGGTCCGCCTGTTGCAGGGATGTCCGGTCTATTGTGAAGTAAAACGGAGAAATGCATGGCGAAGTCGACCGTGATTGCAAGAACTGCGGCCCCTCTTCGGCAGCAAGTTGTCCGACTGGTCCGAGAGGACATCCTTGAGGGTAAACTTGTTCCCGGGCAACGTCTGGTCGAAAGCACGCTTTGCGATGCTTACGGGGTGTCCCGCACCGTGATCCGAGAGGCGCTGCGCCAGCTTGAATCGGAACATCTGATCGAAGTGGTTCCGAACCTCGGGCCGATCGTGGCTGTCCTGACGGAAAAGGAAATCAGGTCGATCTATGTGGTGCGGGCGGCCCTTGAGGGGTTGGCCGGCAAGCTCTTTGCCGAGAATGCAGATGCCACCCAGGCGAAAAACCTGGTGAAACTGCGGGACCGGCTCGATCGCGAATACCGCAAGGGCGACATTGAAAGCCGCGAGCTGATCAAGGCCGATTTCTATCGGCAGCTGACCGAAGGTGGCGGGAACGAGATTCTGGCGGAAAGCCTGAGGAGCATGCATGCCCGGATCGCGATGTTCAGGCGGTTTGCATTTGTGGACGAGGCCCGGATCGAGCCATCCATCGCCGAGCTGGAGACGATCATTGATGCCGCCGCAATTGCCCGGAATGGCGAGGCCGCATGGGCGGCCTGCGAACATCACATTCTTCTCGCGGGCGAGCTTGCGATTGAGGAATATGTAAAGCGGAACAAGGACATCCTGCCTGACGGCTGAGAAGGCGGGCGGCGCTTGTCGCGCCGCGCCTGCTTGTCCATGTCAGGGTTTTTCCCACCAGCTTCGGTCACCGGCGACACCGCGGGCCAGAAGCGCCTTGATGGCCTGCTCCGTCATCAGGGCCGGGTTGTTGAGAACAAGCCGCGTCGCCTTGACCGAGGATGCGGCGATCTGGTCGAAATGTTTCTCTTCGACGCCGAGTGAGGCCAGTTCCATCGGGGTGCCGGTCTTTTCCAGCAGTTCCTCGATCCGGGTGATCGCCGCGCGGCCCTGATCGCGCTCCGACTGGCCGGGCCGGGCCACCCCGAGAGTTTGACCGATCTGGGCAAACTCGGAGGTGCAATAGGGCAGGTTGAACCGCATGACATAGGGCAGCAGCGCCCCCACCCCGAAGCCATGCGGCGTGTGACCGATGGCGGCCATCGGGCTTTGGATCGCATGGGCGGCCGCCGTGCCGGTCGTGTTGATCGCCATGCCCGCGCAATAGGCGGCAAACATGACATCAGAACGCGCCGCGAGATCGGAAGGATCGTCCACGACGGCGCCAAGAGACTTGTTCATCAACGTCAGGCCCTGTGTGCAGAACATGTCGGTGATGCGGTTCTTGCCCACGTAGATCTGCGTGGCGATCTGCTGCGGTGTCGGGTTCTTGGGCCTGGCTGTATAGGCTTCGACCAGGTGGGACAGCGCGTCTGCCGCCGTGGCCGCCGTCAGGCCGGGCGGGCAGCTCAGCGTCAGTTCCGGGTCGATGATCGCGATGGCCGGGGCGATATGGGCATCGGCGATGGCCATCTTCATCTGGTTCTCGTCGTCATAGACAATGGCAAGGCTGGTGACCTCGGCACCGGTGCCGCCGGTGGTCGGGATCGTGATGATGGGAATGCCCGGGCCGGGGACCGCAAATTCGCCGAAATAGTCCCTGACATCGCCGCCATGGGCAAGGATCACGGAAACCGCCTTGGCCAGATCCATGCAGGAGCCGCCGCCGATGCCCACAATCACGTCGATACTGCCCCTGGCGAACGGCGCGGTGGCGTCGATGACGTTCTGGCGGGGCAGGTCGGGCAGCGCCTGATCGTAGATCGAAATCTTCATGCCCGCCGCCGAAAGATCGTCATGCATCGCCTTGAATTCGGGCGTGGTTGCCATGCGTTCGTCGGTCACCATCAGGACCCGCGTGCCAAAGCCGCGGGCATAAAGGCCAAGTTGCCCACGTTGTCCGGGGCCGAAAAGGACGGTCTTGGGTTGACGGACAAGACCAAGGCCGAGCGTGTTTTCCATCGACATCAGGCAAAGGCCTCATTCACCGTGACGGCCATGTATTTCTGTTCCGTGAATTCGTAGATGCCATCGTTGCCCGCCTCGCGGCCGATGCCGGATGTCTTGGTGCCGCCAAAGGGGGCCTTTGGATCTGCCATGATACCTCTGTTGATGCCAACCATCCCGAATTCCAGCCGCTCACCAAAGTTGATCGCGCGGGACAGGTCCCTGGTGAACACATAGGAGGCTAACCCGAAGTCGCTGTCATTTGCAAAGGACAGCGCTTCTTCCGGGCCCTCAACAGAAAAGATCGTGGCGATGGGCGCGAAAAGCTCGTTGGAACACATCACGTCATTGCGCCCGACATAGCGCAGCACGGTCGGCTCGAAAAAGAAACCGTCACCGGCAATCGGCTTGCCGCCGGCAAGCAGCGTGCCGCCCGCCTGGGTGAGCTGCGCAACGGTATCGGATAGACGGTCTCGCTGCCTGGCCGAGATCATCGGCCCTACATCGACCGGGTTCATGCCGTCACCGACCGTCAGGGCCTTGACCTTGGCCACGAATTTCTCGGTGAATTCCGCTTCGACGCGGGCATCCACGATGATGCGGTTTGCCGCCACACAGGCCTGACCCGCGTTGCGGAACTTGCAAATGATCGCCTGATCGACGGCAAGGTCGATGTCGGCGTCATCAAGGACGATGAAAGGCCCGTCGCCACCCAGCTCCATCGATGCGTTCATGATGTTGCGGGCACCCTGTTCCATCAGCAGGCCGCCGACCCCGGTGGACCCTGTGAAAGACACCTTGCGCAGGCGCTTGTCCTGCATCAGCGGTTTCGACACGCCGGAGGAATTGGTCGTATGCAGCAGGTTTGCCACGCCCGGCGGGAAGCCCGCGTCATGCAGCACCTGCATGAAAAGCGCGCCGGTCATCGGCGTTTCCTGCGCGGTCTTGGTGATTGTCGTGCAGCCGGCCGCCAGCGCTGCGCCCCCCTTGCGCACGATCATCAGCAGCGGAAAATTCCACGGTGTGATCAGCAGGCAGGGGCCGACGGGCTGGTGCGTCACCATCACCCGGAAGCCGCCGTTCGAGCTCTCGGAATAGGTCCCATGCAGATGCGCGGTCTGTTCCGCGAACCACAGCAGGAAGTCTGCCGAGAGAAGGAATTCGGCGCGGGATTCGGTCAGCGGTTTGCCGCTTTCCAATGTCATCGTATGTACGAAGGCCTGTTCGCGCTCCAGCATCAGGGCGTGGGCGCGGTGCATGAGATTGGCACGAGCACGCGGGGCCACGCGCGCCCAGGCGGCCTGCGCGGCCTGCGCACTGTCAAGCGCCCGCAGCGCATCTTCACTGCCCGCGTCAGAGACTTCGGCAATGGTTTTTCCGGTGGCCGGATTGATCACGTCAAACTGAGTCGCGGCATCTGTCCAGGCCCCGTCAATGTAAAGCCGCGTGTCGGGCAGAAGGCCGCCTTCCGGCTTTGATACAAGGTCCTTGGGGTGATTTGTCATGGTATTTTCCTTGTGGACTTGGCGGCTGTTCCGCGCTGATGGCGTGAATAGATATTGCGTAATACTGTATTATCGGATTATGTTCCTGACAAGCGCATTTTGCTGGCGGGGCGCTGTCCGGCCAGAATTTCCCAAGCAGAATTCAGCTTGTTGACGGTATTACGGTATTACAGTAAGCATGTGGCAAGAGAGTTGATTTCCGGCTTTGAAAGAAGCGGGTTTCGGCTTCTGCGCCGATAGCTGTCGGCGGAGAATCAAGGGAGGATTTCAGTCAATTGCAGGGGGTTCAGGCGCCCATCGGGCGCGCAGCCCTCAGGGGAAACGCCCAACCGGCACGGCGTGGCCCTTGGCTGACAGAAGATTGAACGCGGCACTGCCGCAGGTGAGATGAAAAAGGGAGAACTGGCATGAACGAGACGACATTGAATGGCCTTGAGCTTGACGTGGCGGTCATCGGGACGGGGGTGGGCGGCCTGTACGCGCTGCACCGGACACGCAACGAAATGGGCATGAACGTTCAGGCGTTCGATGACGCCGGGGGCGTTGGCGGCACCTGGTACTGGAACCGCTATCCGGGCTGCCGGGTCGATACGGAATCCACCGTTTACACCTATTCTTTCGACCTCGACATGTTCCAGAACTGGGAATGGTCGGAACGCTACGCAAAACAGCCCGAAGTTCTGGGCTATCTCAATGCGGTGGCTGACAAGCATGACCTCAAGCGGTCCATCAACTTCAACACCCGGATCACCAGGATGGTGTGGAACGAAGATGAGGGCCGCTGGACCCTGACCACGGCCAAAGGCGATGTGGTCAAGGCAAAATATGTCATCGAGGCGGTTGGCCTGCTGTCGTCTTCCTATGCGCCGCAGTTCCCCGGGCAGGACAAGTTCAAGGGTGACGTATTGGTCGCCTCGCGCTGGCCGGAGCAGGAGCCGGACCTGAGCAACAAACGTGTCGCAGTGCTGGGTACGGGGTCGACCGGCATCCAGATCGTCACGGCACTGGCCGACAAGGTGGGCCACCTCCATGTTCTGCAACGGACCGCGCAATGGGTGGTGCCCCTGGGCGTCGGCCCGTTCCCGCAGGAAACCCGCGAAAAGATCAAGGCCGATCCCCGGGGGTTCCGCGACTGGGCGCTCAGCACTGGTGCGGTATTCGGTTTCGACGAGGCGACAACATCGGCGCTTGAGGTGTCCGAGGCTGAACGCCAGAAGGTTTATCAGACCGCCTGGGAAAAAGGGAACGGCTTTGCCTTCATGCTTGAGACATTCTCCGACATCCCGGTGACGGCAGCAGCCAACAAGACCGCAACCGATTTCATCAAGGGCAAGATCGACGCAATCGTGACAGACCCGGAGGTGGCCGCAAAGCTGACGCCCAGCGATTATTACGCGCGGCGCCCGCTGGCGGCGGATGGCTATTACGAGGTCTACAACCGCGACAACGTCACCCTGCACGACGTCAAGGCGCACCCCATCGAGAGCTTCAGCGAAAACGGGTTGATCATCGACGGCGAGGAGCTGGCGCTGGATGTGGTCATCATGGCGACGGGGTTCGACGCCATGACCGGCAATTACCTCAAGATCGAAACCATCGGGCGCGATGGCACAAAGCTGCAGGACGCCTGGAGCGATGGCCCCCATGCCTATGCCGGGATGTCGATTGCCGACTTCCCCAACCTGCTGATGGTCTTTGGTCCGTTCAGCCCCTTTACCAGCCAGCCGCTTGTCCATGAATGGCAGGTCAACTTCCTGACCGACATGATCAAACATGCCGAAGAGGGCAGCGGCGTGATCGAAACCACCAGGCAGGCGCAGGACAGCTGGGTCAGGGTCTGTCAGGAAGGCATGGCAGGCACGCTGTTCGAGGTGACGGACAGCTGGATCAACGGTGCAAACATCCCCGGCAAGCCGCGCACCTCGATGTGGTACATGGGCGGCATGGGGAACTATGTGACAGAGATGAACGCCATCCGCGACGACAATTATCGCGGTTTCGAGATCCGGTAAATCACGCTTTGACCAGCGGTCGGCCTGCCCGTATCGGGTGGGCCCATCGCGTTCATTTTCACTGCCTCGCGGGACCTGTGGGGCAGAGTTTTCATTTCGGTAATTTTTCCAACCTTTCGTTCCGGGTATGCAGGGCATCAATGGTGGCGGGAGGGCCAGCGGCCGGATTGCGTCTGTGGACGATACCGCTCGTGGCCGGGAATTCAGGCTGTGGAGGAGCACAGAAATGGCACGCAAACTCATTCGCAATGCGCATATCATCTCGATCGATCCCGAGGTGGGGGTCATCCCGCGCGGCGACATCCTGATTGAAGGCAGCAAGATCGCGGCAATCGGCACAGACCTTTCCGTTTCTGATGCAGAGATCATCGACGGCGAGGGCCGCATTGCCATTCCGGGTTTCATCGATACCCATCGCCACACCTGGCAGGCGCTGCTGCGCGCCAGCGGGGCCGACTGGACGCTGGCGCAATATTTTGCGGGCGTGCGGGGTGTCATGGGCACGCTCTACACCCCCGATGACATGAAGATCGGCAACCATCTGGGCGCGATTGCCGCCCTCGATGCCGGGATCACCACGCTGTACGACTGGTCCCACAACAACAATTCGCCCGACCATTCCTCGGCTGCGGTCGAAGGACTGATGGCCGCCGGGATGCGGGCTGTCTTCGGCTATGGCAACTCGGATGCGGAATGGGTCCCGGTCAGCGACGCGCCATCCGATTTCGAGGACGTGGCGCGGGTGAAGCGCGAATATTTCTCCTCCGACGATCAGCTTGTCACTATGGGTTTCGCAGCGCGCGGCAATCAGTTCGCCACGATGCGCGTCACCAAAGAAGACTTCGTCAAGGCCCGGGACCTTGGCTTGCGGATCAGCGTTCACATGGGTGACGGGCTGTGGGGCATGAACAAGCCGGTGGTCGATCTGCATGCCGAAGGGCTGACAGGGCCGGACGTGACCTATGTCCACTGCAATTCACTGCAGTCAGAGGATTTCCAGATCATCGGTGACACCGGCGGCACCGCCTCTATTGCGCCGGAGCTTGAGCTGCACATGGGGCATGGTTTCCCGCCCACGCTGTCGCTGATGAAGGTCGGGGTGCGCCCGTCGATCTCCATCGATGTGGTGACCACGGTGCCCGATGACATGTTCTCGGCCATGCGTGCGCTGCTGTCAGGCACGCGGGCGGTGGTGAACAATCAGGCGCTGATCGACAAGGTGATTGTCGACCCTCTGCCGCTGATGGCAACAGATGTTCTGGAATTCGCCACGCTGCAGGGCGCGATTGCCTGCGGGCTGGGTGACAAGACGGGATCGCTGACCGTCGGCAAGGAAGCGGACATCGTGCTGGTGAACTGCAATTCGCTGAACACGATGCCGATGAACAACGCCTATGGGATCGTTGTCGAGGCGGCCCATGCGGGCAATGTCGAAACGGTGATTGTCGCCGGTAACATACGCAAGCGCGATTTCAAGCTGGTCGATTTCGATCATGCTTCCTTCAAGACAAGGGTCGAAGCCGCGCGGGACGGTCTTTTTGAAAAGGCTGGCGTGCCCTCTGACGGCTCATGGTTGCCGCGCCCCTTCGAGGCCGCCACCGACAGCGAGTTCTGAGCGATGGCCGGGGTCCGCCAGCGGCCCGCGCTTTCCGTTGTGGGCGGCGGGTTGGGCGCGGGAAAAACCTCTCTGATTGCGCGGCTGCTTGAGCAGCCGGGCATGGGGCGCACCGGGGTCGTGGTGAATGAATTCGGTGAATTCGGCGTCGATGACCTGATGCTGGGGTCATCCGCCCCGGATGCGCAGCTGGCGCTTCTGCGCAATGGTTGCATCTGCTGCCGTCCGGGCAATGACCTGTCCGAAGCCGTGCGCAAGATGATCGCGGCGGCACCCGAACCCTTGGTGCGGATCCTGGTGGAAACCTCCGGCGTTGCGGAATTGTCTGCGGTGCTGGCCAAGATCGGCGCGGATCACGTGCTGCGCGGGATGGTGCGTCTGGATGCTGCTATCGCCGTTGTAGATGCCACCGCCCCGGATGAGACGCGGGCCGAGCATATCGCCTGCGCCGACCGGATCGTGGTGACGAAGACCGACCTGGTGGTGCCAATCGCCGCCGCGGCGATACGGCGGCGTATTGCCGCGATGAACCCGACGGTGCCCATCCTTGACGGCCAGGCGCGGCCCGACCCGGACGTCCTGTTCAATGCCGGCCTGATCGACGGGCGCAGCGGCGAAGTGCAGGCAGATGCATGGCTGCGCGCGCAGGGCAGCGTTCATGTCCACCATCATGGCGAATATCCCGACAGCATCCGTTCGTGGCTGATCGAGACCGGGCCTCAGGACTGGACGCAATTGTCACAACATATCGCCCGGATGAGCCGCGCGGCCGGTCCGGCCCTGTTGCGGCTCAAGGGCATTGTCGCGGACAGGGATGATGCCCGCCCGCTGGCACTGCAAATGGTGCGCTACCAGATCTACCGGCCGGTGCGGCTGACCCGTGAGGCGGGCGATGGCCGCAGCCGGATTGTCGTGATCGCACGCGCCACCGCGGCCCCGGCGGTCGAGGCGCTGGCCAAGCGGTTGAGCGCGGCCGAGGTCGCCATCGAAGTTCCATAACAGGAGAGACATGATGCACTACATCGTTCATTGCCTTGATTATGTCGGGCAGGTTCAGAAACGTCTGGACCACTACGACAGCCACAAGGCCTATCTTGCGACGAATCCGATCAGGACACTGATTTCGGGTCCGTTGCTGGCGGAGGATGAGGAGACGATGATCGGCTCGTGCTTTCTGGTCGAAGCGCAGAGTATGGAGGAGGTCATGACCTTTCACCGGAATGATCCCTTTTATGCGGCGGGGATCTGGGAAAAGGTGTCCATCCGTCCGTTCAGCAAGCGCGTGGACAATCGCACATGAGCGGGCCGGTACGTGTGGCGCTTGCCGGCCTTGGCTGGTGGGGACAGAAGATCACCGCCGTTTTGCAGGCCGCCCCGGACGAGGTGACAATTGTCAGGGCAATCGAGCCAAACGCCGAGGTCGCGATGGCCTTTGAAAAGGCGCATGGCATTCCGGTGACCGCCGAACTTGATGCAGCATTGGTCGACCCTGATGTCGAGGCGGTGCTGCTGGTCACGCCGCATAGCCTTCATGCGGCGCAAATCGCGGCCTGTGTGGCGGCGGGCAAACATGTCTTTTGCGAAAAGCCCCTTGCGATGACACGCGCCGGCGCAGTCGCGGCGGTGGATGCCGTTGAAGCGGCGGGGCTGATCCTGGCGACAGGGCACGAGCGCCGCTATGAGCCGCCCATCGCCCGGATGATTGCGGCGGCGGACAGGGGCGAGATGGGCCGGTTGATGCAGTTTGACGCCACTTTCAGCCACGACAAATTCCTGTCGCTGGACCCAACGAACTGGCGTCTTGGTGCCGGGGATGCGCCCGCCGCCGGGATGACGGCGACGGGCATCCACCTGCTGGATCTTGCGGTGCGGCTGATGGGTCCGGCAAAGAGCGTCATCTGTTCCTGCGAGACGCTTGCATCGGAACTGCCGCAGGGTGACACGATCGCTGCCTTCGTGATGTTCAAGGGGGGTGGCACAGCGACAATTGCCGCCAATCTCGCGATGCCCTTTGTCTCGCGCTGTTCGCTGTTCGGATCCGAAGCCTGGATCGACGTCAGGGACCGCGCCCATGTGGAGGCCCCCGATGGCTGGGTTGTCACCAGCGCGCGCAAGGGCGGAAAGATCGAGGTGGAAGAGGTCGGCCCGGCAGAGCCCGTGCGCGACAATATCGTGGCTTTCGCGCGGGCGATCCGTGGGCAGGCCGCCTATCCCATCACCACCGGCCAGATGATCGAGACCGCGGCCCTGCTTGAGGCGATTGTAAGCAGTTCGAAGTCGGGGGAGCTGGTTACTCTTTAATCAGCCACAAGGCTGTTGCAGCTGGCGCCGGGAAACCGGCGCCAGTTTTGTTTTGTCTGCAGTGAAGGAAAGCGCGGTTTCAGCCGCCACGCCGTTTGCGGCCCTGCATTTCGGACAGGAACATGCCCAGGGCAATGGCGACACCCTGAAAGATCATCTGCCAGGACGTCTCCAGCCCCAGGACTTTCAATGTCTGGCCAAGCTGGATCAGGAACAGGGCGGCACCGGTGACCGCGATCATAGACCCGATCCCGCCACTGATGGCCGTGCCACCCAGGACGGCAGCGGCAATCGGTGCCAGCAGATAGGGGTTGCCGACGTCCAGTGTCGGATTGCGGATAAAGGCCGAAAGCAACACGCCGACGATGCCATAGAGGAAGGAGGCCGCGACAAAGGCACCAGCCTGGTATCGCCGGATCTCGACCCCCGTCGCATAGGCCGCACGCGGGTTGGCACCCACCGCCTCGAAACGGCGTCCAAGCTGGGTCCGGCGCAGCAGGATCGTCAGGACCAGCGTCAGGGCAATGGTGATCCAGACCGTTGTATTCAGTCCCAGCCAGCGGGTGCCGCCAAAGCCTGCAAGGGCGGTGGGGACGCCGGATTCGGCGGGCAGCCCGGTCCGGTACCAAAGCGTGATCCCCGAGACGATTGCGCCGGTCGACAGGGTGACAATCAGGGCATTGAGCTTGAGCCAGGCCACCAGCAGGCCGTTGATCAGACCGACGCACATCGCTGCCAGGATGGCCATGAAAGTTCCGATGACCACGGAGCCTTCCGCGCCGCCCGATGTTCCCAGCAGGACCGTGCTGGACAGCGTCACGATGGCAGGCACCGACAGGTCGATGCCGCGCGCCATGAGAACCAGGGATTGGCCCATTGCCGCAATGGCAAGAAAACCCGCGAAGGGCAGGATGCTGATGATCGAGGTTGCCGAGACACTGCGCGGCAGAAAGACCGCGCCGATCAGCAGCAGTATCGCCAGGGCAATCCAGATGGCGGCGAATTGCATCTGGATCGCCGGCACGCGGCCTTTGCCGCCCCGTCCGCTGCGTGACGTCCGTGTGTAATGTGACAGGGCAGGCGTTGTTGAATCTGTCATTTTTCCCTCGTCGGTTTCTGGGTCCGGGGCGGGCATCAGGCGGTCGATCTCTTGGTGGCCCGGATGACCTTGCGGCGGCGCAGGGCCGATTGCATCAGTGTTTCGACTTCACCCAGCCCGGAGTAGAGGAAGATCGCAAAGAGCGTCATGGCGCCGCTGGCGATGATCCCGAAAGAAGTGGAAAGGCCCAGAAGCGTGATGACATTGACCATCAGCGCAAAGAACAGCGCACCAAACAGGGCACCCACGAAAGAGCCGCGCCCGCCAGAGAGCGCCGCACCGCCAAGGACGGCAGCGGCGATCGAGGTAAGCGCATAGTTTGCGCCGACCGTCGGCGCACCCACCCCAACCTCCGAGCCGAGGAAGAATCCGGCAACCGTCGCCATGAGGGCGGCAAGCACATAGGCCCTGACATGGACACGGTCCACGCGCACGCCGTTACGCTGCGCCGCAACCTCGCGAAATCCGACGGCCTTTGCCTCCAGTCCCGAGCGTGTGCGATGCAGCCAGAAGTCGAAGGCAATGGCGACGCCGAGCAGAACGAAGATCGAGATCGGCAGGAAGCCGATGCGTTCGCGCAGGAGACCCGTGAATTCCTGCGAGATCATCCCGGCAGGTGTGGGCCGGCCCAGCAGGGCGGCACCCTGAAGGACGGACAGCATGGCGATGGTCGTGATCACCGCGTTGATATTGGCAAAGCGGACCAGGGTGCCGTTGATCAGACCAACCACCGCGCCAATGGCAAGGCATCCCAGCACGCCGAGGATCTGCATCCCGATGGGCATCTGAAAGGCGATCATGAAGGATGCGGCAACCACCGTGAGGCTCATCATGGAGCCCACGGAGACGTCGAGGCCGCGCACCAGAAGCACATGCAACTGGGCCATCGCCACCATCGCGGCAGGCGCGGTTGCCAGCAGGATGTAGCGGATGTTGACATGGCGCAGGAACACATCTGTCTGCAGCGCCGCATAGCCGCCGACGATCAGCGTCAGTGCCGCCAGGAACACAAGCGGCACCCACCAGATGTTCGACCCCGAAATCAGCGTGCGGAAAACGCGGGACATCATGCCCGCCGCTGTATCTCCGGCCTGTTTTGCATCTCGTGCCCGCAGGAAACTGGATACGATCTGTTCTTCGTTGACGTCTTGGCCGGTCAGTTCCGCCACGATACGCCCGCGCGAAAAAACCAGCACCCGGTCGCAGATGCCCGCAAGCTCCTGCGCATCCGAGGAATTGATCACCAGGGCGCCATCCTCGCGCAGGTTGGTGCGGATCGCCTGATAGATGTCGTGGCGCGCGCCTGCATCAACGCCCTGGGTCGGTTCGTCGATCAGCACGGCCTTGGCATCGGTCCGGAACGACCGGGCCAGAACGACCTTTTGCTGGTTGCCGCCCGACAATCCGCTGATCGGTGTTTCCAGCGTTGCCGTAACGACGCCGAATTCATCGCGCATCGTGGCGGCGTGGTCCTGTTCCTGCCGGTTGGACAGGAGGCCGCGCCGGGCGAAGTCGCGCAGGCGGGGCAGGGTCATGTTCTTGCGCACGCCAAGGTCCGGGAAAATGGATTCCCCGGCACGGTCGGCAGACAGGCAGAGCACGCCCGAACGGATCGCATGGCGCGGTTCCGTTACATCGACGGCCTTTCCCTTGCAGGTGACAGTGCCGCTGTGGCTGGCTTCAAGCCCCGCAATGGCGCGCAATGCCTCGCGCTGGCCGTTGCCTTCGGCGCCGGCAAAACCCACGATCTCACCCCGGTTGGCGACAAAACTGATGTCTTCGAATGCATCCCCAGACAGGCCATCGACCACAAGGACGGGATCGGGTTCGATCCGTCCCGCCTTGGCGGGGTATTCGCTTTCGACGTCCCGACCGATCATGCGGGAAACTAGCTCCTGTTCCGAAGTGTCATCGGTGACGTCAAATGTGCCCTCGTGCACCCCGTCGCGCAGGATCGTGACCCGATTGGCGAGGTCCAGAATTTCGGGCAGGCGGTGGCTGACATAGACGACGCCGGTGCCCTTTGCCGTCAGGTCGCGCACCAGCGATGTCAGATGTGCCACGCCATCGTAATCCAGCGTGGACGTCGGCTCATCCAGCAGCAGCACACGCGGGTTGGAGAGGAGCGCCTTGACCACCTCGACGAACTGGCGATGTGCGGGTGTCAGATTCCCGACAGCGGTGGTTGGTGAAATGCCCAGGTTGAAGGGGGCCAGCTGTTCTTCGGCCCAGCGGACCATGCTGCCATAAGGCACGCTGCCTTTCGGCGTGGCGAGAAAGAGGTTCTGCGCCACGGACAATTCGCGCACCAGGCTGTCGTCCTGATAAACGGTGGCCAGGCCATATGATATCGCCTCTCGCGGGTCGGCATGGGCGAGGTGCTTGCCGCCGATTTCGATCCGGCCGGCATTGGGTGTGATCGCACCGGATGCGATCTTCATCAGCGTCGACTTGCCGGAGCCGTTTTCGCCGAGGATCGCGTGCACTTCGCCCGCGTGAACATCAAAACTGAAATTGTCGAGCGCTTTCACGCCCGGATAGGATTTGGAGACGCTCTCCATCTTCAAAACGATATCAGCCATGCGGCGTTCTCCCCCACTCGAACGTCCGGCCATGGCAGACAGCTGCCGCCATGGCCGATGTGTGCTTACTTGAACATCGCGCGAAGCGTGTCCGGATCGACGAGGGTCGAAACCGAGACTTCGTCGGGCAGGCTGGCATCGCACTGGTCAACCGTTGCCTGTTTCATCGAGAAGGGCACATCCAGGTTGGCAGGGATCTCAGCGCCGCCGTGGGCCATCATGCCGGCCGTCAACGCCAGACGCGCCTGGTAGTTCTGGCCGGAGGAGTAGAAGACCTTGAAGTTGGGGTTGCCCGCCGCCTTCATGTCGCAGAACAGCCCCTGCTCATCGGTGCGCAGGGCAACGGTGAAGTCGAGCGGTTTGTTGGCGGATTCATAGGCGCGCACGCCGCCCCGGAACCCGTCTGCGTAGTCATAGATATACCCATCAATCTTGTCGAAACGGGACAGGATCGCGGAGACCGCGGAAAAGGTGCCTTCCTGGGTCCAGTTGGTGTCTTCGGTGGCAATGATTTCGACACCGTCGAGGGTTGCGACCTCTTCCGCTGCGCAGCCCTGCCATGTGGCCGACAGCGGGTTGCCGGGTGTGCCACCCAATGCCGCGATGGCTTTTGCTTCGGGGTTGCCGGTGCGGACCGCGCGGATGAATTCCTTGCCCAGCTCGCAGATGTTTTCCGAAATGTTGGTGACATAATCTTCGCCCGGCGTGCCTGCGACGGTGCCGTTGTGCAGAATGACCGTGATCCCGGATTCGGTCGCTTCGCGGATCGAGGGGGCCAGTGCCTCGCCGTGGTCGGCAAAGGTCACGATCACATCGACGCCCTGGGCGATATAGGCGCGGAAATCCGACAGCGCCTTGGCGGCGTCACCGCGCGCCGAAGTATAGACGATCTTGCCCACCTCCGGGTAGGTCAGCGCCTGCATGATGAATTCCATCTTCGTCACCTGGCGCCAGACGTTCTCGCCAAAGCCGTCGGCATAGGCAACGGTCAGCTCTCCGCCGGTGCCGGTGTCGCATTGGTTGTCGTTCCAGCACTGGATCGCCTTGGCGCGGATTTCTTCGCTGACCGGCATTGCAGCGTGCTCAAAGGCTTCCTGGAAAACCGGGCCGACATCGGTGGTGCCAAGCCGCGAAGACATCATCTCTTCGGCGGATTGTGCTGCAGCAACCATCGGCAAGCCGAGGGTCATCACGGTGAGCGCCGTCAGGCGGATGGGCCACGTCAGGCCGTTGTGTTGGGTCATTTTAGATTCCTCTCCCTGGTAAACGGGCCGGAGGTCTCCTCCCTGGCCCATGATCGCGTCCGGCCGACATTTGGTGATGCTCCGCCGGGTCGTATGTGTCGCCGGCTTGTACAGCAGGCGGGGTCTGTCTCTTTGACTTACTATAATACCATAATACGGTCATACGTCAACTCGTGAATTCTGGCAGCATTCCGTGATCGTCCGGATGCTTGCCGGATGCCTGAATGTGCCAACGTCGCCCCGATCGGGGGCGACGCAAGATTTCCATTTTGGGATTATTTGATTTCCCTGTGCCGTTACTGCGCGAGGTAACCGCCGTCGATAACAAGCTCGGCGCCGGTGACAAAGCTCGCCTCATCCGACGCCAAGTACAGGCAACCATTGGCAATTTCCCGTGGCGTCCCGGCCCGGCCCATTGGCGTCATGCCGATGACGAATTCGTTTATGGCGGGGTCCTGTGCCTGGGTCAAAGGGGTGTCAATAAACCCCGGATGAACCGAATTCACGCGAATCCCCTCTTTCACATAGGTGATTGCCGCGTTCTTGGTCATCATCACCAGCGCGCCCTTGGACGCATGATAGGCATGGGCGCCCGCGACGGCGGCCTTTCCCCAGATCGAGGAAATGTTGATGATGGAGCCGGACTTTTCCTTTTGCATATGCGGGATCACTTCACGCATTCCGAAGAACACGCCGTCCTGGTTCACCCCGATCACCTTGCGCCAGTTCTCTGTCGAGCCGTCGGCCACACCGTCATAGACGGCAATCCCCGCGTTGTTCACGAGGCAGTCGATTCGGCCCCGCGCCTCGACGATCTGCTTGATCGCGGTTTTCCACTGGGCCTCATCCGCCACGTCGAGCGTGATGCCGGTCACCCCGTCCGGGTAGACACCTGAGGGGTTGCTGGTGCTGCCAGCATATACGATTGCACCTTCCTCGTGAAAACGTTCGACAATGCCCAGCCCGATTCCGCGGGATGCCCCGGTCACCAGGACAACTTTTCCATCCAGTCTCATTTACTTCCTCCCTTGACGCGCATTTGCGCGGTTTTCGAATTTCTGCAATATAGTAATACCGTATTATCATAAGACGTCAAAACTCTTGTCATGTTCGATTTCTGCAGAACGCAAGGGCCATGCCGCAGCGAATTTTTTCCATATTGGTCGAAACAGCCGGCTTCAGCTTTGCTGCGCGGTCGTAGTGTCGGGTCGAAAGACACAGGGAGGATCGGTATGTCCGCAACGAAAGCAGGGCCGGTAGGCTGGATTGGCACCGGAAAGATGGGCGCACCGATGGTTGCCCACCTGGCAGGGTCAGGCCAAGCCTTGCAGGTGTTCGACGCGCGGCCCGCTTCCTATGCTGCCCTGCTGACAGAGACCGTCACAGCAGCACCAGGCATTGAGGCAATCGGGCAGAACTGCGGTGTCGTCTTTACGTCCATCCCCGATGATTCCGCCCTGATTGCCATTGTCGAAGGGCAGGGGGCCAGTGGCGGGCTGGCCCGGTCCATGGCCGCAGGTTCGATCCTTGTCGAAACCAGCACTGTCAGCCCGGAGGCTTCGCAGCAGGCCGCGCGGGCCTTGCAGGCGGCTGGCATCCGCTATGTCCGCGCGCCCGTTTCCGGCAGTACCAGCATCGCACAGGCCGGCGGTCTGACGGTGCTCGCATCGGGCGACAAATCCGCCTGGGACGAGGTCGAGACCCTTCTGGCGCAGTATTCCGCGCGACGGTTCTGGCTGGGGGAAGGGGATGCGGCACGTTACATGAAGCTGGTCCTGAACACCCTGGTCGGGGCAACCGCCTCCGTGCTGGGTGAAGCGCTGCTGCTGGGCGAACGGGGCGGGCTGTCGCGGGCCGACATGATGGATGTGATCCTGGAAAGCGCCGTGACCTCGCCCCTGCTGAAATACAAGAAAGACACGGTTGTCGGTCACGACACGGACCCGGCCTTTCAGCTTGATCAGATGGTAAAGGACTATTCGCTGATCATCGCTGCCGCCAGGAAAGAGAATATCGAAATGGAAGTCGCGGAGCTTGTTCTTGAGCAATACCAGACCGCCGCACAGGCCGGTCGCGCCGCGCAGGATTTCTTTGCGCTTGTCGATTGGATCGGGGATGCTGCCCACCCAAGGCAGGACAGCGCGGGCTAACTGGCCGCGTCCGCGCTTGAGGAGGAAGCTGCCGGATGACCGAATACGAAATGCTGCGCATCATCGACTTTCTGAACGACCTGAACGGGCCGTTCGGAACAGTTGTGCCGGACAGCAGGGGCGATCCGATATTCGCGCTCACCCTGTCGCTGATGCAGGCGCATCTGACCGGGCGTGACATAACCAAAAGCGCGCTGGCGGAATCAGGCGGGGTGCCCTTCGTCACGGCAATGCGCCACATCAGCCAGATGATCGACGACGGGCATATCATGCTGGACCCGCGCACCTCGACCGGGCGCAGTTTCTATGTGCGCCCCAGCGCGGAACTGATGGAACGGTTCACCACCTATTGCCGGGGCGTGAAAGCCACCATCGGCCGGACCTTCGGCACGATTGATTCAATCGACGATGTCGACGGGTTCTACTTTGGCGGCTCCAACTTCTCCCGGGTTGTCATTCCGCCGCCCCGGTTGCAAACCCATCGGGCGTCCGGCGGAAAGGAGCTGCGTTTCCTGTTTCGCAAGGACAATTACTTTGAGGCGCTGCGCAACACCTGGGCCGACCTGCGGTCGAATGTCGGGTCGATCCAGAATGTCGACCTTTTGCCGCTGCCCCATCTTTACGACCGGATCATCGAAAATGGCGGGCGGGCCACGTCGGAGTTTGACGTGATCTGTGTGAACAAGCCCTGGGTCGGTGACCTGGTGAACCGCGGGCTGGTCCGCCCGCTAGACGATCTGATCGGGCAAAGCCATGTTCAGCCGCTCGATTTCTCGCCGATGGTCTGGGAGTCCGCCTCCTGGCAAGGGGCGCAATATGGCGTGCCGATCTATACCACGGTTGAACTGTTCCTGGCGCGACAGGATGTGTTCGAGCGCAGCGGCATTGCCTATCCCCGCACCTTTGACCAGGTGATCGAGGCCGGGCGGGCGTTGCAACGGCCTGAAGAAGGGTTGTACGGCGTCGCATGGAACGGTGCCCGGGGGATGCCGGTGGCGAACACCTTCATGGTGTTGCTGGGGTCGTGCAACTCTGCCTGTCTGAACCTGCCGCGCCGCCGCATTCACACACCGATGCATGATCTCGTGTCCGACAAGCTGCGGGCGCAACTGCTGACCGATCAGGCGTTCGAGGTGCTCGATTACATGCATCGTCTGAAGGAGGTGTCACACCCCGATGTCCTGGCAATGGACTGGGATCGCAGGGTTGATGCGCTGCTGACCGGAAAGGCGGTCATGGGATATTGCTGGTCGATGCATGCTGCGCTGATGGAATACCACGTCAAATCGGTCGTTTCGCGGCGGATGCGCTATCTGGAGCAGCCCAAAGGCAAGGCCGGGATGCATGCCAATCCTGTCGGTGGTTTCCACCTGATGATCCCCAGCAACCTTGCCGAAGACCGGGTGCAGCTCGCCTTTGATGCGATCAGCTGGATGTGTTCGCCGGAAGTGATGAAGGAACATGTGTCGGAGGGTTTCCCGGTGGCCCCGCGTTTCTCTGTCGCGGCTGACCCGGAAGCGGCGGCAAGTTCTCCGGTCATGGGCGTGGTGGACCGCTTGCTGCGCTCCAACTCGGTCTGCACCTGGTCGCGACCCGCCGTGCCGGAGTTTCACGGGATCGAGACGATCCTGGGCGAGGAAATTCATGCCGCCCTGCGCGGTGATGCCACCGACCGTGAGGCGCTTGAACGTGCGCAGCGGCGCATCGACGACCTGCTGCGCGTGCGCAATGTCGCGGCGGTGCAGGGCGTATCGGCTCAGTAAGATGGACAAGGAATGACGGACATGGACGATTTCGTATTCAAAGGCATCCCGACTCGGGTGATCTTTGGCACCGGCACGCTGGCGGCGGTGGCCGAAGAAGTGGCGCGGCTGGGCGGCAAGGCGGCGCTAGTCCTGTCCACGTCCCATCAGGCAGAAGACGCCGGGCGGCTGGCCTCTGATCTTGGCGGGCGTTGCGTCGGGGTCTTTTCCGAAGCGGCCATGCACACGCCTGTTGCCATCACCGAAAAGGCGCAGGAGGCGGCAAAATCCCTTGGCGCGGATTGCCTTGTTTCGCTTGGCGGCGGGTCCACCGTGGGATTGGGCAAGGCGGTTTCCATCCGCACCGGTCTGCCGCATCTGGCGGTGCCCACAACCTACGCAGGGTCCGAGATGACCGATATCCTGGGCGAGACAAAAGACGGCGAAAAGACCACCCGCCGCAATCCCGCCATCCGGCCCGCGACAGTGATCTATGATGTCGCCCTGACGCTTGGCCTGCCGACCGACATGACGGTCACCTCTGCGCTGAACGCCGCCGCCCACGCGGTCGAGGCGCTTTATGCCGCCGACGGCAACCCGGTGATCAGCCAGCTGGCAGGCGCGGGCCTTGCCGCCCTTTTCAAAGGTGTGCCGCAGGTGGTGGCCGATCCGACAGATGCGGCGGGGCGCAGCGATGTGTTGTATGGTGCCTGGCTCTGCTCGACGGTTCTGGGTCAGGCCGAGATGGGCCTGCATCACAAGCTTTGCCATGTTCTGGGCGGTTCCTTTGACCTGCCCCATGCGCAGACCCATGCAATCCTGCTGCCCCATACGGCGGGGTTCAACGCAGCGGCGGCCCGTGCGCAGCTTGCCCCGGCGACAGCGCTTTTTGGCGAGGATCTGGGTGGCGGCCTTTGGGATTTTGCCAAGGCGGCAGGCGCGCCGCTGGCCCTGTCCGATCTAAGATTCACGGAAAAGGATCTGCCCCGCGCGGCGGATATCGCCACACGCAACACATATTCGAATCCACGCGCGTTTGACGCCGGGGACATTACCGCATTGCTGCGGGCGGCGGTGAACGGAACCCGCCCTCGGCCCATCTGAACGAAAGTGGAAACATGACAGAGACAGTGACAGAAAGCGGCTATTTTTCCGAAGACCAATCGGCAGAGGTGGTGATTGCCCGTAATGCCAAGGCCAAAGACGCCAGACTGGCCGAAGTGATGGCGGTACTGACCCGCCATCTGCACGCCGCCGTCAAGGAGATCGAGCCAAGCGAGGAGGAATGGTTTCAGGCCATCCAGTTCCTGACCAAAACGGGCCAGATGTGCAGCGATTGGCGGCAGGAATACATCCTGTTGTCCGACGTTCTTGGTGTGTCGATGCTGGTGGATGCCATCAACAATCGCAAGGCCAGCGGGGCCAGCGAATCCACCGTGTTAGGCCCGTTTCACGTCGATGATGCGCCGGTCATGGAAATGGGCGCGAACATCTGCCTGGATGGCAAGGGCGAGCCGATGGAGGTCAGGGGCACGGTGCGCGACCTGACAGGCGCGCCGATCGCCGGGGCCGAGCTGGATGTCTGGCAGGCCAATGACGAGGGGTTCTATGACGTTCAGCAAAAGGGCCTTCAGCCCGACTTCAACCTGCGGGGACGGTTCCGGACGGGGGCCGACGGCAGCTACAGGTTCTGGGCTGTGCGCCCGAAATACTATGCCATTCCCGATGACGGTCCGGTGGGTCAACTGCTTGCCCAGCTGGGCCGCCACCCCTATCGCCCCGCGCATCTGCACTACATCCTGACCGCCCAGGGGTTCGAGACTCTGACGACACATATCTTTGACCCCGACGATCCCTATATCCGGTCGGATGCGGTTTTTGGCGTCAAGGAGAGCCTGATGGCCAGATTCGAGAAAATCGACAGCCCATCGGAAATTGCAGCAGCGCAAGGCGATGGCTGGTTCTGGCGGGTGGAGCATGATTTTGTGCTGGAGCAGCAACCGGCGGGCCGCCCCTGAGCCGCTGCTGCGAGCGGTCGCCGCCTATGAAGCCTCTCAGCGAAGGCTGTCTTTCAAACCGGCATCTCCAGCAGGACGGAGGCCAGGCATTTGCCATGGGCGTCAAGCGCGAGCGAGCGTGTGACACCGCCGGTCAGGGCACCCCGGATCACGAAGTTGAGGGCCTGCAGCTGTGGCAGGTCGTAACGGGTGACATCCCTCGCATCGAAAGTCCCGAAATGCGCCGCAACCCGTTCCGGCGTCACGGCATCCCGGATCAGGGGCCAATGCGCCGCGTCATAGGCAATGACCGATATGTTGGAGATGTCGCCCTTGTCGCCGGTCCGGGCGTGGGCGATGTCATGCAGTCTCATGCTGTACCTCTTGCATTTCAAAGGTCACGGCAACACGGTCTGCAGGCATCAGGGTCGAGGCGATGGCAAGCACCTCGCGTATGCCCTTGGTCACACCACCTCCGCCCGCCGGACCGGCAAGGTAAAGCCCTTCCACTTCCTCCCCGACAGCGCGGGCGGTCTGTGCATCAGGGCAGCGTGCGGCATAGCGCATGCGTACTTCGGCGGGGCAGGCGCTGGCAGAAGTTGTTGGGAGGACTGAGTTCACGCCGATCAGTTCGCCACGCTGTTCCAGCAGTGCGCCGGAGATATGCGCCAACCGGTCCCGCACCAGGTCGATGGCAAGTTGTCCCCGTGCCAGGCAATTTGCCCCGGCATAGCTGATCTGGCCTTCGCCGAGCCAGCCATCGCGGTATCCGACGGAAACTTTCAGCAACCCGGTGGCGGGGGTGCCGGATGCGCCGGTCACGGCGACACGGTCCGCGCCGATCTCCCTGAACTGCACGCCTGAGAAATCCGCAACCACATCGGGTTGCAGATAACGCGCGGGATCGTGGATTTCGTAAAGCAACTGTTCGATGCAGGTCGCCCGGCTGACGCAGCCCCCGCTGCCGTCCAGCTTGGTGATGACGGCATTGCCGTCACAGTCCACCTCGGCCAGCGGATGCCCGATATTTGCCAGATCAGGCACCTCTTTCACTCCGGGGTCGGCAAAATAGCCGCCGGTGATCTGTGCCGCGCATTCCAGCAGATGCCCGACAAGGATGCCACGGCCCAGGCGGGTCCAGTCGTCGCGGGCCCAGCCGAATTCGTGGACCAGGGGGGCCAGAAACAGCGAAGGGTCAGAGGCGCGCCCGCAAATGACCACATCGGCGCCCGCGTTCAACGCGGCGACAAGGCCGTCGATACCGATATAGGCATTGGCCGAGACCAGCCGGTCGCCAAGCGCTGACGCGGTTGTGCCGGTTTCATCCAGAATGAAATCCCCGATCCGGTCCACCACGTCGTCGCCTGTCACGGCTGCGACCTTGAGCCCGGTCAACCCAAGCTCCCGCGCGACGGCCCGGGTTTTTTCGGCGGCAGCGCGCGGGTTCGCTGCCCCCATGTTCGTGACAATCCGCGTGCCGCTCCGCACACAGGCGGGCAGCACCGCCCGCATGCGCCGCTCAAGCAAGGGATCGTAGCCCTGTGACGGATCGAGGCTGCGGGCCTGTTGGGCAAGGGCGATGGTACGTTCCCCCAGACATTCGAACACCAGGTAATCCAGCTGTCCCCGTTCGGCCAGCGCGATGGCAGGTGCGATGCGGTCACCCTGAAAACCGGCACCCGCCCCGATGCGCAAGACACTCATGCCAGCGCCCTCCGTTGGACGCGGCCCGTGAAATGTGCCGCGACAAGGATCGCAAGCGCCAGGAATGGTGTCACCGGCTGCGGATAGATCGCCAGTGCGATGACCACGGCGTAGATCGCGACATCGACCGGCTTGCGGCCGTAAAGCCTGGCCCCTGACAGCAGGGCCGGGACCGCAAGCACCAATACCAGCCCGGCAGCCACGGCTTCGAGGATGTCCAGCGCGCTGCCACCCAGCAGCATCCCGGGATAAAGCAGCAGCAGGAAGGGCACGATATAGGTGACGGCACCCAGCCTGACAGCCTCTCCCGCTGCGGGCAGCCAGTTGGTCCCGGCGATCCCCGCGCCGACAAAGACCGCGACACAAACGGGCGGTGTAATGACGGATATGGTCGCGAAATAGAACACAAAGAGATGTGCCGCCAGCGGGTCCACCCCCACCGCCGTCATCGCCGGTGCCAGCACTGCGGCGACCAGGACGTAAGCGGCGGTCGTGGGCAGCCCCATGCCCATGATCAGGCAGACCAAGCCCACGATCAGCGCGACCAGCACCATGGAATCTCCGGCCATGCTGACAATCAGTGACGACAGGGTGACCCCGATCCCGGTCAGGTTGATCATCGACACCAGTACCTGCGCACCGGCCAGCAAGACGCCGATGATGACAAGTCCCTTGCCCGCGTCTTCCAGCCCGTTCAGCAGTTTGCCCGCCATCTCGCGCAGGCTGAGCCGCCCGGTTTCCGTCCCGAAAAAGGCGATCAGCAGTCCGATGATGCCGTAAAACGCGGAGGTCGAGATCGAACGCCCCATCCAGATGCCGATGCCAAGCCCGCCAAGCGCACAGAGGATCGGCAGCACGCGGCGCGGGGCAAGGATGCTCCCCCATGCGGGCATTTCATCCTCCGGCACGATGGCCAGCCCCCGCCGCAGCGCCACGAAATGCACGGTCATGAAGACCGACAGATAGAACAGCACTGCGGGCAGGATCGCGGCGACGATGATGGTCAAATAGGGCACGCCAAGGATTTCGGCCATGACAAAGGCCGCGGCGCCCATGATCGGCGGTGCGATCTGTCCGCCGGTGGAGGCAACAGCCTCGACCGCTGCCGCGAAGGGGCGTGGATAGCCGAGGCGGATCATCATCGGAATGGTGAAGTTGCCGGTGGTCGCCACATTGGCCACGGCAGAGCCGGAGATCATCCCGAACAAGCCGCTGGCGATGGTCGCAATCTTGGCGGCACCGCCGGGCTGGCGACCGCCCAACCGCATGGCCAGATCCATGAACGCCTGCCCGCCGCCCGTGTGCAGCAGCAGCGCGCCAAAAAGGACGAAGGCCGCGATCACCGTCGCGGCGACACCCGTCAGCATGCCCCAGATGCCCAGATCACCCAGAAATATCGTCTCTGTCACAAAGGCCGTATCGAAACCGCGATGGCGCAGCGGCCCCGGCAGGTGGTTCCCGAACAGTGCATAGCCCAGCCCAAGCAGCACCAGGATCGGAAAGATGATCCCGACGGTGCGCCGGCCCAGCTCCAGCACGGCCAGTACCAGACCGACGGTCAGCGCCTTGTCCAGGGCCGTGGCCCAGGGAAGGGTCGTCATGATCGTGTCGTAGTTCACCACGACATAGGCACAGGCCGCCACCGATACCGCACAAAGCGCGAGATCGACGGCAAGCACCGCCGGACGCCAGGATTTCCCGGCACCCAGCGGAAACAGCGCAAAGCCCAGACAGGTCACCAGCGCGAGGAACAGGGCCCTCTGGATCAGTCCCTCGAAAGGGCCGGTTGCCGCTGTGTAGAGGACGAAGAGACCGACAAAGATCGCCAGACCCCGCTGCACACGCTGGAGTGTCATGGAAAGCGCCTTACTCTGCCGGTTTCAGCTTGGCGGGCAGGTCGATGCCCTGCTCTTTGAACCAGCGCGCGGCACCGGGGTGCAGCGGGATCGTTCCGAACTGCAGCGTGATGTCGGCCAGGCTCTCGCCCTTCAGGCTGGCCATCGCATTGGCCTGCGCTTCGGTATCCTCCATCACGGATTTGACGATCTGATAGGCGGTTTCCTCGTCCATCGAGGAAGGCGCTGCAACGCCGACGCCAAAGCTCCAGGTCGTATAGGCGGGCACGCCATCTGCCGCACCCTCGGGGATATCGACGACGGAGATATCGGGCATCTCGGCCCTGAGCTTGTCCGACTGCTCCGGCGTCAGGCCCAGAATGGCAATCTCGGTCGATGTGGCGATGTCCATCGTCGATCCGTCCAGTTTGTTGCCCGACCCGGATTTCACATATCCCGCGACCCGGTTGTCCTTGATCATGTCGACCACATCCGTTGTCGAACCGCGCACGTAATCCGCCGTCAGCCCCAGGGTGTTGAAAACAGCTTCGGTGGTGGATTCAGTTGCCGACCCCTTGATGCCCGGATTGAAGCGCACACCGGCAAGGCCGGACAGATCCGCGACACCAGCATCCGCCCGCATGATCACGTTCTGCGGCGCGCCGGTATAGACCCAGAGCAGCATCAGGTCCTGCTGCTTGCCTTCGAATTCATTGCTGCCTGCGACAGCGTGCTGGGCGACGTTTGTGGTGACCAGCCCAAGATCGACCTGCCCCCGCTCCATCCGCCGGATGTTGTCCATCGTGGCACCCGTCTCGACCACCGATGCACGCAGGCCCTCGGCGTTTTCATTGATCAGCTGGCCCACGGCAACAAAATAGCCATAGTGGCTGGACGAGGCCGAGGTCGATCCGATCAGCAGGTCGGTGTTTTGTGCGGACAATGGTCCGGCAAGCATGGTTGCACCCAAAAGGGCGTGAACGAAATGTTTCATGGTTTCCTCCCATTTTGCACCGCATGGCGCGCTGCTGAAAGGTGCCTCAAGTGGTCTATTGTGAAAAGTGAGATATTGTTGATAATTGATGCATGAAACGCAACACTCCCTCTCTCGCGGATTTCCAGGCCGCCCTTGTCGTCAGTGAAAGCGGGACGTTTCGCGCGGCCTCCGAAGTTCTGGGCATGTCGGCCTCTGCGCTATCCCGGCAGATCGCCGCGCTGGAGGCCCGGCTGGGCGCGCGTCTGTTTGACCGCGACACACGCAATGTCACGCCCACCACCTCCGGGCTGGCCTTTGCCAAACTGGCAGAGCGGATGGTCAACACATCAACGGATGTGATGGCCGAATTCGATGCGCATCTGTCCGCCAGCAACGGGCGGCTGACCATCGCGGGGTTGCCATCGGTGACTGCGGGCCTCTTGCCGGATCTGCTCGCCAGTTTCTCCCGGGCGCATCCGGACATCGACCTGCGTATCATTGACGCGCTCTCCGGCAGCGTGGTTGAGGCGATAGAGACCGGGCGCGCGGACATCGGGTTCACGGCGGGCACCGTATCGGCGCGGATGCGGCTGACGTTTCATCCCCTGATGGACGATACATTTGTGGCTGTCGGCGCACCGGGCGGGCCGCTGGAACAGGATCGCATCTATGACATGGCGGAATTGGTAGAAATGCCGCTGATCGCCATGGAACGCGGCACCAGCGTGCGCGAATTGTTCGACGGCGCCTGCCAGCGCATCGACAAGGTGGTGTCGCCACGGTTCGAAGTGGCCCACCTTGCCACTGCGGGGGCGTTGGTGGCGGTGAACCTCGGTATCATATTGCTGCCCACCCTGACGCTGCCGGTCCTGCCGATGGAGCGGCTGGTGCGGCGAGGGATTTCCGATTTCGGGGCCAGGCGGCGGATCGGACTTGTGCACCAGCCCGGAAGGTCGCTGTCACCCACAGCGTCAGCCTTCCTGGCCCATGTGCGGCGCAATATTCCGGCTGGTAAGTAATCGAACAAGCGGATGCCGGGGCTCTGACTACAGACCAGTCTCGGCGCCTGAATTCGTCTCTAAAGGGCCTTACAGAGCCTCGAAGCGGGCGCGTTCCGTGTCCATCGCGGCTTTCCAATCGCTGCGCAGATGGTCCATGCGGCGCAGAATCCTGTCCTCCAGCACCTCGGCGCTTTCGATCCGTTCGGTACGGAAGTAGCGAAAGGATTGCCGAAGCTCGCACCAGGCTGCGATGATCCGGCCTGCGTCCCGATATCCCAGAAGGATCGGCCAGATGATGCGGTCGGTCCTGATGCCGCTTTCATCCACATAGGTCAGCCTGATCTTTGATCGCTCGCGGATGGCCCGACGGATTGCAGAGGCCTCCAACCTCTCTGTCGGCGAGGCCACGGGTGCCACGCTGGTTGCCGGCTGATAGAACAGGGACTGCGTGGCAGGGGGCGCAACCGCTTCCAACCGGGCGAGCAGGGCCTCGGCGGCGCGGGCCAGTTCCGGCTCTCCGCGGGTTTTCACCCATTGTGCGCCCAGAACGGCGGCTTCGATCTCTGCCGCTTTCAGCATCAGTGGCGGCATGTGGAATCCGCTTTCAAGGATATAACCCACACCTGCCTCACCCAGGATCGGAACGCGCTGCGCCATCAGGGCGGCAATGTCGCGGTAGACCGTGCGCTGTGAGACCTCCAGCTCGGCGGCGATGCGGCTTGCAGGGATCGGGCCACGGGCGCGGCGCAGGATTTCGATGATCTCGAACAATCGGTCACCGCGTCGCATCTGGGTCTCCTTCGGACTGCTGGTATCATGGTGACATGATGCTGCCACCACGCTGTCAGCATGGTGCAGATATATCCGCGCCATACTCAACCAGGAAATGGAACGGATCATGGAAATCAAGGGAAGCTGCCTTTGTGGTGCAGTGGCATTTGTCATCGCGGGAACGCCAAAGAGCATGGGCAGCTGTCACTGCTCGCGCTGCCGCAAGCTGGGCACATCGACGGTGGTTTTTGTCGGGCGGGACCAGTTCAGGCTGGCGCAGGGCCGCGACATGATCGAGACCATCGCACCCCCACCGGGCAGCACCTATATGCGGTCCTTCTGCAAGGGTTGCGGCACGTCACTGGGCGAGCCCTTGTCACCGGACGAGGCTTTTCCGATCAACGCGCAATGTCTGGACGGTGATCCGGGTCTGCGGATCAGCTATCATGAATTCACCTCCGACGCGCCCGCCTGGGCACCCTCAGAGCAGATGGGCGCGGGATAGCGCCTCAGTCGAAGATCAGGCTGCTGTGCTGTTCCAGGTAGATGCGCAGCCAGGGCGTGAAGAGGGCGGGCGTTGCCGCGATCTCTGCCGCCAGCGCGGCGGGGGTGATCCAGCGGGTCGCCATCACCTCGGCGGGGTTCGGGGCAAGGGGCAGATCGGCGGGGGCCTCGGCAAGGAAGACCTCGACCAGTTCATGTTCGATCAATCCGTTGCCCACCTCGGCGCGGTATTCGACCTGCCCGCGATGGTCCAGGTCGAGCCCCGTGATGCCCAGTTCCTCATCCAGGCGGCGGTTGGCGCAGGCCTGCGCCGCCTCGCCCCATTCGGGATGTGTGCAGCAGGTGTTCGCCCAGAGCCCCGGCGTATGATATTTGCCAAGCGCCCGCTGCTGGATCAGTATCTTTCCGGCCCGCATGACAAAGACCGAAACCGCCAGGTGGCGCAGCCCGCGCTGGTGCGCTGCCAGTTTTTCGACGGGCGTCAGCGTGCCGTCGATCCAGGCGGGGATCATGATATCGGTAGGCGTCATGCGGCCCTTCCTGCCACCAAACCTGTCGGCTGTGCAAGGTCTTCGATCTACTCCCCGAGGCGCCCTTTTATCCTGTCGATTCCGGATGCATTGGAGGGCGACATATGAACGCAGTGGATCACTGTCAGCCTCATGAAATGTCATGTTATTCATATGGTTGAGGGTAAACTGCGTCTGCGTTCGGCCGATGCCCTGGCTTTGCAAGGTTGCATTCGCTGCCTTGGAAGATGCACTAGGGTAGCGGGTGAAGCATATGAACAGGAGTTCGTCATGAATATTGTAAAGACAGCCGTGCTTGGTGTTGCGCTGGCCGCTGGTCCTGCTTTTGCTGACAGTCACGCAACGGGTGATGCCGCTGCGGGCGAGAAAGTCTTTGCCAAGTGCAAGGCATGTCATTCAATTGTCGATGCCGGTGGCGACACGATTGTCAAAGGGGGCCGGACGGGACCGAACCTTTATGGGATCTACACCCGCGTTGCCGGTGCAGATGAAGATTTTGCCAGCAAGTACGGCAGTTCGATGATCGAAGCCGGTGAGGCCGGGCTGGCGTGGAACGAGCAGGATTTCATTGCCTATGTGCAGGACCCGCGCGCGTTCCTGCAAAACTATCTTGATGACCGCAAGGCGCGGACCAAAATGTCGCTCAAACTGCGCAAGGAAGAAGACGCGCGCAATGTCTGGGCCTATCTGGTGTCCGTCGGACCGGAGGTTGAAGCGTCGAACTGATCTGCCGCAGGAGGCTGAAAATTGGCGGTGCTGCAAAGGCAGTGCCGCCAATTCACGTTTGACGGATGGCGATCCCGATTAGAGACGGTTTCAACGCATGACCCTGACCATGGGGTGGGGCGGCTGTTTTACGGTAATTAATTTCAAGCTCAAAATATTTTTGCTTGAAGTAAATTTGCCCGACCGCTAACTTGGAGTCTGAGCCAAAAGGGAGTCATGCGGTCGCTTGCTTGTGGCGCAGAACTTTTACAAGCTCAGTCGAGCGCAAAAATGCGCCGGTCCAATTGGGAGATTATGATGACAATGAAATTCACAGCCCTTGCCGCTGCTGCACTGGCGATGACCTTTGGCAACGCCGCGCTGGCAGATGCGCATTCAGGAAAAGTAAAGATCGGACTGATCACCACCCTGACCGGCGGCGGCGCCGCTTTGGGTGTCGATACCCGCGACGGGTTCATGCTGGCCATCGACCAGGCAGCCAATGACGCCGTCGAAGTTGTGGTGGAAGACGACCAGCGCAAGCCGGATGTGGCCGTGCAGGTTGCCGACAAGATGATTCAGTCCGACAAGGTGGACATCCTGACCGGTATCGTATGGTCCAACCTGGCGATGGCCGTGGCACCCGCCGCGAACGCGCAGGGCAAGTTCTATATCTCGACCAATGCCGCCCCGGCGCAGCTGGCGGGCAAGGGCTGCAACAAGGACTATTTTGCCGTGTCCTACCAGAACGACAACATGCACGAGGCGGCAGGCGCGCATGCCACTGCTTCCGGGTACACCAACGCCTTCATCCTTGCCCCGAACTATCCGGCCGGGCAGGATTCACTGACAGGCTTCAAGCGTCTCTATGAAGGCGAATTGGCAGGTGAGCTTTACACCAAGCTTGGCCAGACAGACTATGCCGCCGAGATTGCGCAGATCCGCGCCTCGGGCGCCGACAGCATCTTTTTCTTCCTGCCGGGCGGCATGGGGATTTCGTTCCTCAAGCAATATGCCGACAGCGGGATCGAACTGCCGGTGATCGGGCCATCCTTCAGCTTTGATCAGGGAATCCTGCAGGCGGTCGGCGATGCGGCCCTTGGCATCCACAACACCTCGCAGTGGAACAAGGACATCGACAATCCCACCAACAAGGCCTTTGTAGAGACGTTTCAGGAAACCTACGACCGTTTGCCGACGCTTTATGCGGCGCAGGCCTTTGACACCGCAAACCTGATCCTTGCGGCGGCGGGGCAGGCGGACATCGCGGACCGGGATGCGTTCCGGGCAGCGCTGAAGGCGGCTGATTTCAATTCGGTGCGTGGCAAGTTCAGGTTCGGCAACAACCAGCATCCGATCCAGGACATCTATGTGCGCGAAGTGATCAAGGAAGGTGACGTTTACACCAACAAGATCATCTCGACGATCCTGACCGATCACCAGGATGTCTATGCGGCCGATTGCGGCCTGAGCGACTAAGGCAATTACCGGCGGCCCGTATCGGGCCGCCCATTGGTTCCGGGGCAAGCATGTCGATAATTCTGCTGATAGAGCAAATCCTGAACGGCCTGCAGTTCGGAGTGATGCTGTTCCTGATGGCTGCCGGCCTGACGCTGATCTTTGGCGTCATGGGGCTGATCAACCTGGCGCATGGATCGCTTTACATGATCGGCGCCTTTGCTGCTGCGGCCGGGGCCGCCGCCACAGGATCCTTTGTGTTGGGTCTGATTGCCGCCCTGACCTCGGCGGCGCTGTTTGGCGCGTTGATCGAACTTACCGTGATCCGC
This sequence comes from Sulfitobacter sp. G21635-S1, assembly GCF_027213915.1. NCBI lineage: Bacteria > Pseudomonadati > Pseudomonadota > Alphaproteobacteria > Rhodobacterales > Roseobacteraceae > Sulfitobacter > Sulfitobacter sp. G21635-S1. The sequence goes on along the minus strand of NZ_JAPWGV010000001.1, from coordinate 305,132 downwards.
AGGCTTTACGCACGCGACCACCTGGATCAGGTGCTGGCAACCTTTGCCCTGATCCTCATCTTTTCAGAGGCGACGCGCTGGGTTTTCGGCTCTTTCCCGCTGTTTCTGGACACGCCTGCTTTCCTGTCCGGCACGGTGACCCTGCCGGGAGGCATCCTGTATTCCAAGTACCGCCTTGCGATCATCCTGATCGGGCTGGCGGTGGCTGTGGGCCTGTTCCTGCTGATCTCCAAGACCCGTGTCGGCATGCGCATCCGCGCCGGTGAAAACGACCGCGAGATGATCGGCGCGCTGGGGGTCGATATTTCGGTTCTCTATACAATGGTCTTTGCCCTGGGGGCGGCGCTGGCCGGCCTGTCCGGTGCGCTGGTCGGCGCGATCCAGTCGGTCGAGGTCGGCATGGGCGAGCCGGTGTTGATCCTGGCCTTCGTGGTCATCGTGATTGGCGGCATCGGGTCGATCAAGGGGGCGCTGGCCGGTGCAATTCTGGTCGGGCTGACCGATACGCTGGGGCGCACGCTGCTGCCCGTCCTTCTCGCCAGTTTCATGGATCCTTCTGCCGCGACCACCGTCGGCTCGGCGCTGGCGTCGATGCTGATTTACATTCTCATGGCGGGGGTCTTGCTGTTCAAACCCACCGGCCTGTTCGGGAGCGCCTGACATGTTGCCGGAACGTATGATCAATCTGCTGATCCTCGGCCTGTTGCTGGCGGTGCCACTGGTGGCGCTGGCGATGGATGAGCCCTTTATCATCACATTGGCAACCAAGGCCGCCGTGCTTGCGGTGGCGGGCGTGGGGCTGAACCTTGCCCTGGGGCAGGGCGGGCTGGTCAGCTTTGGCCATGCCGCCTATTTCGGGGTGGGCGGCTATGCCATGGGCATCCTCGCCAGCCACGCGCAAAGCTATACACCGCTGATGGAGGCACCGTTCCTGATCGAAGGAACCAAATCCATGCTGGTGATCTGGCTGGTGGCGATAGTCGCCAGCGCATTGGTGGCCCTGCTGGTCGGCGCATTGTCGCTGCGGACCTCGGGGGTCTATTTCATCATGGTGACGCTCGCCTTTGGCCAGATGCTCTATTACTTCGCAATCTCCTGGCCGGCCTACGGCGGTGAGGACGGGCTCTCGATCTATGTGCGCAACGGATTTCCCGGCTTGAACACGCTGGACCCGATCCAGTTCTTCGGCCTGTGTTTCGCCGTTCTGCTGATCGTGCTTTTTGCCGTCAACCTGCTGAACAAATCGCCCTTTGGTCTGGCCCTGAACGGTGCCCACCAGAATGAAGAACGCGCGCGCACCGTGGGCATCAATGTCTACCGGTTGCGGCTGACCGCCTTTGTCATCTCCGGTGCGATCACCGGGCTGGCCGGGGCGCTCTTTGCCGATCTGAACCGTTTCGTCAGCCCGACCATGTTCAGTTGGCAGACGTCAGGCGAGATCATGGTCTTCATCATCCTTGGCGGTGTTGCGCGGCTGTGCGGCCCGGTGGCGGGTGCGGCGGTCTATATCCTGCTGGAACATGTGTTGGGGGGGCTGTCGGAATACTGGCACATCTATCTGGGTGCGATCCTGCTGTTTGTGGTGCTCTTTGCCAAGGGCGGGCTGGTTGGCGGATTGTCCCGCCGGGAGGTGCGCCATGCCGGGTGAGGTGATCCTGGATGTGCGCGACCTGCACAAGAGCTTTGGCGCGCTCAAGGCCAGCGACGGCATTTCGCTGGACCTGCGGGCGGGCGAGATTCATGCGCTGATCGGGCCGAACGGGGCGGGAAAATCGACCCTGATCAAGCAGATTGCGGGCGGGCTGAAGCCCGACCGGGGTGCGGTGCATTTCATGGGGCGCGATGTAAGCGCGCTGTCAGTGGCGCAGCGGGCCCATGCGGGTCTGGCGCGGACGTTCCAGATTTCGGCCCTGGCGATGGAATATACCGTCATGGAAAACGCCGTGCTGGGGGCGATCGGGCAAAGCGGGCGCACCTTTGGTTTCTTCCGCCCGGCGATGAAGGACCGCGCATTGCTGGACAGTGCTGCAGCGGCGCTGGAGCGTGTTGGCCTGACCGACCATGCCAGCACGATCACGTCGGAATTGTCCCACGGCCAGCGACGGCAGCTTGAAGTCGCAGTTGCCCTGACACTGGCCCCAAAGGCCTTTTTGATGGATGAACCGATGGCCGGCATGGGGGCCGAAGGCTCGCGCGAGCTGACCGGGTTTCTGCAGGACCTGAAACATCAGGCCCCGATCCTGCTGGTAGAACATGACATGGACGCGGTCTTTGCCCTCGCCGACCGGATCAGCGTGCTGGTCTATGGCAAGATCATCGCGACCGGCAACGTTGACGAAATCCGCAGCAACGCGGATGTCAAAACCGCCTATCTGGGCGAGGAGGACGCGGCATGAACCTGCTTTCGCTCAACGGGATCACCGCCAGCTATGGTGCGTCGCAGGCCCTGTTCGGGGTGGACCTGAATGTGGCCGAGGGCGAGGTCGTGGCGCTGATGGGCCGCAACGGCATGGGCAAGTCGACCACGATCAAGGTGATCTGCCGCCTGTTGCAAAACACCCATGGAGAGGTGCAGTTCGCAGGCCAGAACCTGGCCGGGATGCCCGCGCATCGTGCGGCCAAGCTGGGCCTGGGCCTGGTTCCCGAAGGACGCCGGTGTTTCACCAATCTGACCGTGCGCGAGAACCTTCATGCCTCGGCCCGGCCCGGCGCCTGGGATTTTGCCCGTGTGCATGGGCTGTTTCCCCGGCTGGAAGAACGCGGCGACCAGTTGGCGGGATCGCTTTCGGGGGGCGAACAGCAGATGCTGGCGATTGGCCGCGCGCTGATGACAAACCCGCGCCTGCTGATCCTGGACGAGGCGACCGAGGGGCTGGCCCCCGTGGTGCGGCAGGAGATCTGGGCCGCCATCGCCACGCTCAAGGGCGACGCGGGCCTGTCGATCCTCGTGGTGGACAAGACAATCAGCGAATTGCGCCGGATCGCCGATCGGGTGGTGATCCTGGAACGCGGCAAATCTGTCTGGACCGGTGGCATGGACGATCTGTCCGGCCCCGTCAAAGATCAGTACCTGGGGGTCTGAGCCATGCCGTTTGTGTATCACCAGAAGGTCAAGTTCAGGCATTGCGATCCGGCGGGGATCGTCTTTTACCCCCGCTATTTCGAGATGATGAACGACACGGTCGAAGATTTCTTTGAAAAGGTCGCCTTGCTGCCCTTTTCCGGGATGCAGCAGAAATGCGGTATTCCCACGGCAGGGATAGAAGCGCAGTTCCAGGCCCCCAGCCGATTGGGCGATCAGCTGGAGATCGCTTTGACCATCACGCGACTGGGGCGGAGCAGCCTCGGTTTGGCTTATGACGCGCGCTGCGAAGGCGCGCCACGTTTCACGGCGAGCTCGACAGTTGTCTTCATCGACGACAAAGGCCGGCCCGCCCCATGGACGGATGCAATCCGCACCCGGCTGGACAGATTTATCAAGAAGGAGACGCCAGATGGCAAATGAGGTTATTCAGCCGGAAGGATGGGCCCCCGCCAAAGGCTATGCCAATGGTGTGAAAGCGGCCGGACAGCAGATCTATATCGGTGGCCAGATCGGCTGGACCGCCGAGCAGAAGTTCGAAAGTCACGATTTCATCGGGCAGACCGAACAGGCCCTGCTTAACATCCGGGCGGTGCTTGAGGCCGCAGGCGGCAAGCCGGAGGATCTGGTGCGCCTGACCTGGTACATCACCGACAAGCGCGAATACCTGGCGAAGCAACGCGAGATGGGCGAAGCCTATCGCAGGGTCCTGGGCCGCAACTTTCCGGCCATGGCGATGGTCGTTGTCGCCGGATTGATCGAGGATGAGGCGCTGGTTGAGATCGAAGCAACGGCGGTGCTGCCGTAGCATCTGTTGTCTGGCAGAACGCGCTGAGGCCAGAGCCTAACCGTACCACTGTTGTTCATGTCTGGGGTAAATCAGCTTTCCGGTGCGGCAGCGGCAGCGGCATCGGCGCGGTGCAAAAGGTCGCGGATCAGGTCCAGGTCGTCATGCCCCAGTCTGGCAAAGATCCGGTCGACCAGCGCCTCATGTCCTGCGGCCAGAACCTCGAACTGCTTGCGGCCCTTGTCGGACAGGCTGACATTGACCACACGCCTGTCGCTTGCAGCGGCGATGCGGACCACCAGACCGTCCTTTTCCAGCCGGTCCACCACGGTAGAGGCATTGCCGTTGGAGACCAGCAACATCTGGCTGAGCGCGCTCATCTTGATGGGTGCATCGGCGCGGTAGAGTGCGGCCATCACGTCAAACCGGGGCAGGGTGGTGCCATGGCTGACACGCATATATTCGCGCAGGCTGTTTTCGGTCTGCCGGGTCAGACGCAGCAACCTGATCCAGGTGCGCAGACGTCTGCGGGACAAAGTGGTGTCGCGCATTGCGAATTCCTTCGGTTGCCGCACAAGGGGTGCCTTGCAAGGCTACCTTTCGGCGCTGCGGCTTTCAACCTTGCGCACCGCGCCACAACAGCGCGGCGGCATCCAGAATACCATAGACCGGCCGCCCCGTGGCCCGCCGGATCGCGGCAGCATAGGGCGGCAGGTTTCCGCATTCCAGCAGAAAGCAGCCCAGCCCGGGGTGCTGCGCCACCATGCCCCGGGCCAGATCGGTGCAATGGCGCGCGATTGCACGGCTGTCCAGCACATCCGGCTGATCGGATTTGTGGCTCAGGATGGCACCGGCAAAGGCAGCGCAGTCCTGCATGCCCGCAACATGTACCGCGCCGGGATCAACCCCCGCCGATTGCAGTGCGCCGCCCAGCAAACTGTCCCGCGAGGCGGTCAGGATGCCGATGGGCTTCGTGCCAAAGGACAGCCGCAGGGCAGGATAAAGTGACAGCGTCGAGACCATCACCGGAATCTCCACCGCCGCTGCCAGTGCGTCCTGGATATGCACCAGGAATCCGCAGGTCGAAATGATGCCAAGGGCGCCTTCGGCTTCCAGCGCGCGGGCGGCGGCAACAAAGGCAGCGATCAGCGCCGGGTCTGGTGCGCGGCCCCGCACGATGTCGGGAGATCCGGCGCCGGCAACCACATGCAGCCGCACCGGGAAGGGATAGCTGTCAGCATTGCCCGCATCCCCGACAACGCGGGGAAAGGCCGTGTCCAGCATCAGGATCCCGATAAAGCCGCTCATGAAGAGCCGCGGTGGCGGTCAGGCATAATGAACCTTGGTGCCCGCTTTTTCGCAGAACAACCGGCATTGCTCGGAGAGGGGCCGGTCGGTGATAAACCGGTCCACATCGGCCATGGAGGCAATCCGCGCAGGTGCCTTGCGCCCGAACTTCGAACTGTCGGCGGCCAGGAAGACCTCTTGCGACTGTTGGATGATGGTTTTGCTGACGCCGACCTCCTGCACGTCGAAGTCCAGGATTTCGCCGTCGTGGCGCAGCGCGGAACAGCCGATCACCGCGTAATCGAACCGGAATTGCCGGATCGTCTGGGTGGCAAGGTCACCGACCAGCCCGCCGTCCGACCGGCGCAGGTGGCCGCCGGTGACGATCACTTCGACGTTGTGGTTCTGCGACAGGATCATCGCGATGTTGATGTTGTTGGTCACGACCAGCAGCCCCTCATGGTGCAGCAGTTCTGCCGCAACAGCCTCTGTGGTGGTGCCGATGTTCAGGAAGACGGAGCAATCATTGGGAATGAACTTTGCGCAGGCACTGCCGATGTCGACCTTGGCGGCCTGATTCAGCTCGCGCCGCTCGCTGTAGCCGATGTTGGTGGTGGTCGAGGGAAGGACCGCGCCGCCATGGACACGCTCAAGCCTGCCATCGTCGGCAAGTTCGGTCAGATCGCGGCGGATGGTCTGCGGCGTTACACTGAAATGTTCCGCCAGCCCGTCGACCGTGACCTTCCCCTCACGGCGGGCGATCTGGATGATCTCCGGTTTGCGCAAGGTTTGACTCATTCTACCCCTCGAATCGAAAGAATACGACCTTGCTACACCGTTTGATCCGGCTCAGTCACGCTTTTCACGGGGATATTCGCGCCTGTCCGCCTTCGGTCAAAGGGGCCTCATCCCTCATGTCAGCGAAAATAGTTGATATTTTTCAATTTACTATCGAAAACGCGCAATAACGAACATTTTTCTCTTCCTTTTTGATGCGTTTTTTGTCACCTTCTCCGAAAGCGAGCATTCTATCGCTGGGGGGAGGACACCATGACGCCCGATTTCGACCTGCTGGTTATCGGCGGGGGCATCAACGGCTGCGGAATTGCGCGCGATGCGGCGGGCAGGGGGCTGTCCGTTTGTCTGGCCGAGATGAACGACATCGGGTCGGCCACTTCGGCCTCCTCCACCAAGCTGTTTCACGGCGGCTTGCGGTATCTGGAATATTTCGAGGTGCGCCTTGTGCGCGAGGCCCTGGTGGAGCGGGAAACGCTGTTGCGGGCGATGCCGCATATTTCCTGGCCCATGCGGTTTGTGCTGCCCTACCACGATTCCATGCGGTTCGACACGACCACACCGACATCGAAACTGCTGAACACCTTCATGCCCTGGATGAAAGGGCGCAGGCCCGCCTGGCTGATCCGGCTGGGGCTGTTCATGTATGACAACCTTGGCGGTCGGAAGATCCTGCCGGGGACCAGCAGCGTCGATCTGCGCAACAGTCCCGAAGGCGCGCCGCTGAATGCCAAGTTCGAACATGCATATGAGTATTCGGATTGCTGGGTCGAGGATTCGCGCCTTGTGGTGCTGAATGCCCGCGATGCGGAGATGCGCGGCGCACGTATCCTGCCGCGTCACAAGGTCGTCAGCGCGGACCCTTCCGGCGACGGCTGGACCGTGACGATACAGGATACCAACACCGGGCAGGACATCACTGTCACCGCGCGGATGATCGTGAACGCGGCAGGCCCCTGGGTTGGCGACGTGTTGCGGGGCACGATCAAAAGCAACCAGACAGGTGGGGTGCGGCTGGTGCGCGGCAGCCATATCGTGACCAAGCGGCTGTTCGATCACGACAAATGCTATTTCTTTCAGGGGATGGACGGGCGGATCATCTTTGCCATTCCCTATGAGACCGACTTTACCCTGATCGGCACCACGGATCAGGAACATCACGACCCGGACGTGAAGCCGGAATGCACCCCGGAAGAACAGCGCTATCTGGTTGATTTCGTGAACGAATATCTGGCCAACCCGATTTCGACCGATGACATCGTCTGGACCTATTCCGGTGTGCGCCCGCTCTATGACGACGGGGCCAGCAGCGCGACGGCGGCGACCCGCGATTATACCATCCATCTGGATCAAAGCCGGGGCGCCCCTGCGGTAAACGTCTTTGGCGGCAAGATCACGACCTATCGGCGGCTGGCTGAAAGCGCGCTGGAAAAGGTTGGCGAGGTTCTGCACGTCAAGGGACCATGGACCGCCGGTGTGGCCCTGCCGGGCGGCGATTTCCCGGTCGACGGGGTGTTGCCGCTGATGGACGGGCTGATGCGCGACTACAGCTTTCTTGACCCGAAATGGGCCCGCCGTCTGGTGCGCGCCTATGGCACCCAGGCCCGTATGGTCCTTGGCGATGCCACTGTCCCCGCCGATCTGGGGCAGCAGTTCGGGGCGGGATTGACCGAGCGCGAAGTGCGCTGGCTGATGGACAATGAATACGTGCAGCGTGCCGAAGACGTGGTCTGGCGGCGCAGCAAGCTGGGTCTGCGGATGACAGCAGCGGAAATCAAGGCACTTGACGGGTGGATCGCCAGGGCGTCGGATCATCCCGTTTCAAAGGCCGCGGAGTAACTGGGGGAAAGATGGCGCTGGAATTCAAAAACGTGTCCAAGGTGGTCAATGGTGAGACACATATTCACCCGACCAACCTGACACTTGAGGCGGGCACGATGAACGTGCTTCTTGGTCCGACCTCGTCGGGCAAGACGTCGCTGATGCGGCTGATGGCGGGGCTGGATGTGCCAACCGGCGGCCAGGTGTTCTGGGACGGCACCGATGTGACCGGGATGCGGGTGCAGGACCGAAAGGTCGCCATGGTTTATCAGCAGTTCATCAATTACCCGTCGATGACCGTCTATGACAATATCGCCTCGCCGCTGCGGCTGATGGGCAAGTCAAAGGCAGAGATCGACGTGGCCGTGAAACAGGCCGCCGCGCTGATGCAGCTGGAACCGATGCTGGACCGCAAGCCGCTGGAACTGTCCGGCGGGCAGCAGCAGCGCTGCGCCCTGGCGCGGGCGCTGGTCAAGAACGCGGGCCTCGTCCTGCTGGACGAACCGCTGGCCAATCTCGACTACAAGCTGCGCGAGGAACTGCGCGTGGAGATCCCCAAGATCTTCGAGGAATCCGGCGCGGTCTTCGTCTATGCCACCACCGAACCGGAAGAGGCGCTGCTGCTGGGCGGCAATACCGCCACCATGTGGGAGGGGCGCGTGACCCAGTTCGGCCCGACCCCCACGGTCTATCGCCAGCCGGTCGATGCCACCACTGCGCGGGTGTTCAGCGATCCTCCGATGAATTTCCTCGATATCACCAAACAGGGTGGCACGCTGACCTTCGGGCAGGGGCACACTGCCTCGGCGACAGGTCCCTTGGCAGACCTTCCCGATGGCATCTACATTGCAGGTTTCCGGCCCAACCACGTCGAAATCGCGCAGCCTGCAGAAGGCGCCGTTACGTTCGACACCCGCCTTTCCGTCACCGAACTGACCGGGTCCGAAACCTTCGTCCACCTCGATTATGCTGACCGCAAATGGGTCGGCCTTATTCACGGCGTGCATGATCTGAAGCTGGGCAGCGCGCTGCCCGTCTATCTGGACCCACGTCACATCTACATCTTCAGCGTAACGGGCGACCTGGTGGCACCAGCGTCCTACGCGCTGGCAGCCTGAGGAGCGGGACATGGCCAAGATCACCCTCGACAACCTCGCACATTCCTATCTGTCCAATCCGACGGGTGAGGATGACTTTGCCCTGAAGGAGCTGAATCACGTCTGGACCGACGGCGAGGCCTATGCCCTGCTGGGGTCTTCGGGCTGTGGCAAATCCACGCTGCTCAACATCATCTCTGGCCTGCTGCACCCCAGTCAGGGGCGCATCCTGTTTGATGACAAGGACGTCACACAGGCCACCACCGCCGCGCGCAACATCGCGCAGGTGTTCCAGTTTCCGGTAGTCTACGACACGATGACGGTGCGCGACAATCTGGCCTTTCCATTGCGCAACCGGGGCGAGGAACCCGGCTATATCGCGGAACGGGTCCAGAAGATCGCCCAGATGATCGGCATGGAAGACGTGCTGAACCGCCGTGCGCGGGGGTTGACCGCTGACGCCAAGCAAAAGATTTCACTGGGCCGCGGCATGGTGCGCGAGGATGTGAACGCGCTGCTGTTCGACGAGCCGCTGACGGTGATCGACCCGCATATGAAGTGGGAATTGCGCACGCAGCTGAAATCGCTGCACCATGAATTCGGCCACACGATGATCTATGTGACCCACGACCAGACCGAGGCGCTGACCTTTGCCGACAAGGTGGTGGTCATGTACGACGGCCGCGTGGTGCAGATCGGCACCCCGCAAGAGCTGTTTGAGCGGCCCGAGCATACCTTTGTCGGCTATTTCATCGGTTCGCCGGGGATGAACGTGATCCCTGCCGAAATCTCCGGCACGCAGGCGGTGGTCAATGGCACCGCGCTGACCCTGCAGCAGAACTATGGCGCGCCGACAGGCAATGTCGCCCTGGGTGTGCGGCCCGAGTTCGTCAGCCTGACAAAAGGCGATGGCCTGCCGGTAAAGGTGCGCCGGGTCGAAGACGTGGGCCGCCACAAAATCGTGCGCGCCGATCTTTTTGGCAAGGAAATCAATATCGTGTCCCCGGAAGGACAAGAGATTTCGCCTGACATGAACCACATCACCTTCGCCCCGGATCATGTGAACGTCTATGTGAACGACTGGCGTCAACAGGGGGCGGCGGCATGACAAAGCACATCCGCCACACAGCATGCCGGGCCGGACGCGCCTGCCAAGGGCAGAAAATAGATGAGAGGGCCGCCTGATGAACAAGACAGTCAACCAAAAAGCATGGTTCCTGGTGCTGCCGGTGTTGCTGCTGGTCGCCTTTTCCGCCGTGATCCCGCTGATGACGGTGGTGAACTATTCGGTGCAGGACACCTTCGGGCAGAACCAGTTCTTCTGGGCAGGTCTCGAATGGTTCGAGGAGATGCTCGATTCCGACCGCATGTGGACGGCATTGGGACGGCAATTGATGTTCTCAGGCATCATTCTGGCGATTGAGGTGCCGCTGGGCATCTTCGTGGCGCTGAACATGCCGAAAAGCGGGTTCTGGTCCAGCTTCTGCCTTGTGCTGATGTCACTGCCGCTGCTGATCCCGTGGAACGTGGTCGGCACCATCTGGCAGATCTTCGGGCGGGTGGACATTGGTCTGCTGGGCCATACGCTCGACGCGCTGGGGATTTCCTACAACTATACGCAGGATACCTTCGCCGCCTGGGCGACCATCGTGGTGATGGATGTGTGGCACTGGACCTCTCTGGTGGCGCTGCTGGCCTTTGCCGGGCTGAAATCGATCCCCGATGCCTATTATCAGGCCGCCAAGATCGACCAGGCCAGCCGTTGGGCCGTCTTCCGGTTCATCGAACTGCCCAAGATGGCGGGCGTGCTGATGATCGCCATCCTGCTGCGGTTCATGGACAGTTTCATGATCTACACCGAACCGTTCGTGGTCACCGGCGGTGGACCCGGCAACGCCACGACGCTGCTGTCAATCGACCTGGTCAAGATGGCGCTGGGACAGTTCGACCTTGGCCCCGCCGCGGCATTCTCGCTGATGTATTTCCTGGTGATCCTGCTGATCTCCTGGGTGTTCTACACAGTGATGACCACCATCGACGCGAAGGAGGGATAAGATGACCGATACCGCAACCATCCCCGCCGACATGACCGGCAGCGCATCTGCAAAACGCCGTCGGCCGCGCATCAACGGTTCGGCCGTGGTCATGGCGCTTTATCTGCTGTTCCTGCTGTTGCCGATCTACTGGCTGCTGAACATGAGCCTGAAGACGAACACGGAGATCCTGAACAGCTTTACCCTGTGGCCGCGCAACCTGACGTTTGACAATTATGCGACGATCCTGACCGATCCCGCATGGTACATGGGCTACGTCAATTCGCTGATCTACGTGGTGATGAACACCGTGATCAGCCTGACCGTGGCGCTGCCTGCGGCCTATGCCTTCAGCCGCTACAGTTTCATGGGCGACAAGCACCTGTTCTTTTGGCTGCTGACCAACCGCATGGCGCCGCCCGCCGTTTTCGCGCTGCCGTTCTTCCAGCTGTATTCATCTGTGGGCCTGTTTGACACCCATATCGCCGTGGCACTGGCGCATTGCCTGTTCAACGTGCCGCTGGCGGTCTGGATCCTGGAAGGCTTCATGCGCGGCGTGCCCAAGGAGATTGACGAAACCGCCTATATCGACGGCTACGGCTTTGGACGGTTCTTCATCAAGATTTTCATGCCCCTGATCGCCAGTGGCATCGGGGTGGCGGCCTTCTTCTGCTTCATGTTCTCCTGGGTCGAACTGCTGCTGAGCCGCACGCTGACCACGGTGGACGCGAAACCCATTGCCGCGATCATGACCCGGACCCAGGGCGCCAGCGGCATCGACTGGGGCGTGCTGGCAGCAGCGGGCATCCTGACCGTCGTGCCGGGGGCATTGGTCATCTATTTCGTGCGCAACTACATCGCCAAGGGCTTTGCCCTCGGGAGGGTGTGATGCAACCAATGGTTAACAAATACCCCGTGATCTTCGGGTCTGACCCGTGGACCTCGTGCATCAGTGCCTGCATCACACCCACAGATACAACCGCAAAGACAGGAGCACGCTGACATGGACTGGATGGCATGGACCTGGCCGACGGCGATCTTCTTTATCGTCATTGCCTGCACCCTGATCACTTTCACCTTTCTGGCGATCAAATTTCCCGAAACGCCACGCCGTGGCGTTCTGGGCATGGAGACGACGCGCGGCGATCGTCTTTTCATCACACTTCTGGGCAGCGCCTTCATCAATCTGGCGTGGCTTGGAATTGTCGGGGCGAACCAGCCGTATGCCCTGATTGTCTGCCTTGTCTATGCCGTGGCGGTGTTTCGCTGGGTCTAGGCAATGTGGTTCCACCGCGGCCGGATGTCATCCGGCTGCATACGATTACATAACGTTTCGAAAATTAGGGAGGAAACGATGAAACTTAATCTGAAATCAAGTACAGCCGTTGTGCTGGCACTTGGAATGCTCAGCGGCCCGGCATTTGCCGACATGGATGCCGCCAAGGCGTTTCTGGATGCCGAAATCGGCGATACATCGGTGCTCAGCCGCGCCGATCAGGAAGCTGAAATGCAGTTCTTTGTCGATGCTGCAGCACCCTATCAAGGCATGGAGATCAAGGTCGTCTCCGAAACCATTACCACGCATGAATATGAAAGCCAGGTACTGGCCCCCGCGTTCACTGCGATCACCGGCATCAAGGTCACTCATGACCTGATCGGCGAAGGCGATGTTGTCGAAAAGCTGCAAACACAGATGCAGTCGGGCGAGAACATCTATGATGCCTATATCAACGACTCTGACCTGATCGGCACCCACTGGCGCTATCAGCAGGTGCGCAACCTGACCGACTGGATGGCAGGTGAGGGCGCGGACGTGACCCTGCCGACGCTGGATCTGGACGATTTCATCGGCACCTCCTTCACCACCGGTCCCGATGGCAAGCTGTACCAGCTTCCGACCCAGCAATTCGCGAACCTCTATTGGTTCCGCTATGACTGGTTCAACGACGAAAAGAACAAGGCCGACTTCAAAGAGAAATACGGCTATGATCTGGGTGTTCCGGTCAACTGGTCGGCCTATGAGGACATTGCCGAGTTCTTCACCGGTCGTGATCTGTCGCACATGGATGTGAACGGCGAAGTTTACGGCAACATGGATTATGGCAAGAAAGACCCCAGCCTGGGCTGGCGTTACACCGATGCCTGGATGTCCATGGCCGGTATGGGCGACGTGGGCGAACCCAATGGCCTGCCGGTCGACGAATGGGGCATTCGCGTGAACGACCAGTCGCAACCGACCGGGTCCTGCGTGACCCGTGGCGGTGCCACCAACTCGCCTGCTGCCGTCTATGCGGTGACCAAGGCGATCGAATGGCTGCAGAAATACTCGCCGCCCGCTGCGGCCGGTATGACATTCTCCGAAGCGGGCCCGATCCCCGCTCAGGGTAACGTCGCTCAGCAGATGTTCTGGTACACGGCCTTCACCGCCGACACGGTGAAACCCGACCTGCCGGTGATGAACGAAGACGGCACGCCCAAGTGGCGCATGGCCCCTTCGCCCCACGGTGCCTATTGGAAAGAGGGCCAGAAGATCGGCTATCAGGACGCAGGCAGCTGGACGCTGATGAAATCGACCCCCGTGGACCGCGCACAGGCCGCATGGCTTTATGCACAGTTCGTGGTGTCGAAAACGGTTGATTTGAAGAAATCGGATGTGGGTCTGACCTTTATCCGTGAATCGACCATCGACAGCGACCATTTCACCGAACGCGCACCGCGTCTGGGTGGTCTGGTGGAATTCTACCGCTCACCCGCCCGCGTGGCGTGGTCGCCCACTGGTACAAACGTGCCGGATTACCCCAAGCTGGCCCAACTGTGGTGGCAGAACATCGGCGACGCCATGTCCGGTGCGAAAACACCGCAGCAGGCTCTGGATGCGCTCTGCGCAGATCAGGAAAAAGTGCTTGAGCGTCTGGAGCGCGCGGGTGTGCAAGGTGACCTTGGTCCGAAGCTGAACCCGGAGGAAAGTGCCGAATACTGGTTCGAACAGCCCGGCGCGCCCTATCCCAAGCTGGCGAACGAGGACGAAGAGCCGAAAACCGTCGCTTATGACGAGCTGATCAAATCCTGGGAATAACACCCGGTTTGCAAGAAACTGCGGGGGGCCTTGAACGGCCCCCCGTTTTGCCCTTTGATCCAGAGCGTGCGCCCCATGAAATATATCCTGTCGATCGACCAAGGCACCACATCGAGCCGTGCCATCCTTTTTGACGAAACCCTGAACCTCAAGGCGATGTCGCAAGAGGAGTTTCGCCAGATATTTCCCAACTCCGGCTGGGTCGAACATGATCCTTCCGATTTGTGGAGCACGACCGCAGGCACCTGCCGCGCCGTGATCGAACGCGCGGGCATCGACGCCCGCGATATCATTTCCATCGGCATCACCAACCAGCGCGAAACCACCGTCGTCTGGGACAAGAATACCGGCAAGCCGGTCCATAATGCCATCGTCTGGCAAGACCGCCGCACCGCCGATTTCTGCAGATCTTTGCGCGATGCGGGGCACGCCGACATGGTGGCCGACCGCACCGGCCTGCTGCTGGACCCGTATTTTTCCGCGACCAAGGTCAAGTGGATCCTGGACAATGTCGACGGCGCACGTGACGCCGCACAGGCGGGCGATCTGCTGTTCGGAACCGTCGATTGCTATCTGATCTGGAAGCTGACAGGCGGCGAGGTGCATGCCACCGACGCCACCAACGCCGCGCGCACCATGCTCTATGACATTCGCAAGGGACGCTGGAGCCAGACCATCTGCGACCTGTTCGACATTCCCATGTCGATGATGCCGGATGTGCGCGACAGTGCCGCCGATTTCGGCACCACCCGCGCCGATCTTTTTGGCCGCCCGATTCCCATTCTGGGTGTCGCAGGCGACCAGCAGGCCGCGACCATCGGGCAGGCCTGCTTTGAACCGGGCATGTTGAAATCCACATACGGGACCGGATGTTTTGCCTTGCTGAACACCGGCGATACCCCGGTAAGGTCGCAAAACCGTTTGCTGACCACCATCGCCTATCAACTGGATGGCAAGCCGACCTATGCGCTGGAAGGGTCGATTTTTGTGGCGGGGGCCGTGGTGCAATGGCTGCGCGACGGGCTGAAAATCATCCGCGAAGCGTCAGAGACCCAACCGCTGGCCGAGGCTGCCGACCCGACACAGGAAGTCGTGCTCGTGCCCGCCTTTACTGGGCTGGGCGCGCCTTATTGGAACCCTGACTGCCGGGGCGCAATCTTTGGGCTGTCACGAAACTCAGGCCCGCAGGAACTGGCCAAGGCCGCCTTGGAAAGCGTCGGCTACCAGACCCGCGACCTGCTGGAAGCGATGCATGCCGACTGGACCGGGCAAGGGGCCGACCCGGTGTTGCGCGTCGATGGCGGGATGAGCGCATCGGATTGGGCCATGCAGTTCCTGTCCGACATCATCGACGCCCCGGTTGACCGGCCCAAGGTGCTGGAAACCACCGCCCTTGGTGTTGCCTGGCTGGCCGGGATGAAGGCGGGCGCGCTGCCGGACCAGGAAGCCTTTGCCAGGGGATGGGCGCTGGACCGGCAGTTCCAACCGGCAATGGACGCCCGGACCCGCGACCGGAAATATGCCGGCTGGAAGCGTGCCGTGGACTCTACGCTGGCGTATTGACTTTGCCAGAGGCCCGTCTGCATTTCGGCATTTCATGTCCGACGTCGGTGCATTTTGGCGCGGGCAAGGCCACAGAGCTGCCCGGCCTGCTGCCTGACGCGCTCGCGCGTATCCTCTTTGTCCAGGGGGCAAGCGGCCATGCCGCGGCAGGTGTCCTCGCGGCGCTGCGCGCGGCCGGTCACGATATCACCCTTGTCAGTTGCCCCGGCGAACCTTCTGTTGATGCGGTCAATGCGGCATTGGCACAGCTGGACGATCCGACGCATGTGATCGCCTGCGGCGGCGGCGCGGTGATCGACATGGGCAAGGCGCTGGCGGCACTGGCTGAGCATGGCCTGACCTTGCCATTGGATTTTGCAACATTGCCGCCCTTGACCGCCCGGCGGAACATCCGCCTGTTGGCCCTGCCAACAACAGCGGGCACCGGGGCGGAAGTGACCGCCAATGCGGTGATCGACGTGCCCGCCAAAGGCGCGAAGATCAGCATCAGGGGGGCCGCATTGATCCCCGATATCGCGGTGATCGACCCGTTGCTGGCGCAAACGGCCCCTGCGGGTGTCGTGCTCGCCTCCGGGCTGGACGCCGTGACACAGGTGATCGAAAGCTATACCTCCTGTGCCGCGACGCCTTTTTCGATGGCATTGTGCCGCCCTGCGATACCACTGGGCCTCGCCGCGCTGCGGCAGGTTATCGAAACCCCCGACATCGGGGCCTGGGAAAACATGTGCTGGACCAGTCTGTCCAGCGGGCTTGCGCTGGCCAACTCTGGATTGGGTGCGGCGCATGGGCTTGCCTCTGTGCTGGGTGCGCAACTCGGCGCACCGCATGGCGCGCTTTGTGGCAGATTGCTGATCCCGACGCTGCGCGTGAACCTTGAATACAGCCGCGAAACCCCGGAAATACAGGACAGGATCACCTATTGCCTGCAGGCCGTTTCAGATGCATTTGCCCAAACACGCGCCGCCGACCCGCTGACGGGTTTTGAGGCCTGGGTGAATGCGAAGGGGTTGCCAAGATTGTCAGACATGGGGCTGTCCCGGGATCGCATCGCAGCTTTGGCGGAACTGGGCAGCAAAGCCTCTTCCAGTCAGAAAAATGCGGTGCCGCTCCCGGTGCAGGCCTATGAAGCGATCCTGCAGGAGGCATTCTGACGCTTCAGAGAGAACGCATCCGCCGAAGGTGGGAACAGGATTCTCATGGGCGGGATGCCTGCCCAGATTGCGTCATGCCAGCTTCAACAACAGCTGCTTGAGCATTTCGCCATTGTCCGAGTCCAGAAGCGCGCTGAGCGCGCGGTCCTGTTCCTCTGCGTCCTTGCGGATCTGGAGCATACGCCTGCGGCCGAGGTTGGTCAGCAGCAGGTTGATCTGGCGCTGATCGGCGGCGGAAATCTGACGGTGAACCAGGCCATCCGACACCATGCGATCCACCAGCTTGCTCAGCGCCGGGGGATTGATCAGCGCGCGTTTGGCCAGTTCCCCCATTGTCAGCCGCTGGTCGATGTCGAGGCATTCCATCACGCGCCATGCGGTGATCTGGATGCCATGTGCCTTCAGCCGGGCACTCAGCGAATTGCTGACCGAACGATGCGCGGCTTCCAGTGCATAGGAAAGATGGCGTTCAAATGAGATCGGCTCAGTCGTCATGATCGTATCCGCTTGTTAGGTCTTTGAAATTAGTTGACTTGGAAATTAATTTCAATTGCAATGTGCGAATTGCCATCCTGATCCGGGGAGACAGGGCGCTGGGATATAGCACGGACGACGTTGCGCTGCCGATCGAACTTGCGGATTTCCGCGAGAGCGGGCTGCTGGCCGCCTCGGGCAGTTTTCGTGTGGCGCTGCTGATCCCGATGTGTGGCCCGGCGGGTATCTGGGCACCCTCCTGCATTTCCAGCGCACAGGTCGCGGCCGCAGAGCTGAACCGCGCCAATGGTATCGGCGGGCGGCGGGTTCAGCTGATCATGATAGATGCAGCGGTGGAAGCCGATGAGCCGATCGAGGAAACCGTAAACGACCTGATCGAGCTGAATGCGATTGACGCAATCGTGGGGATGCATCTGAGTGCCGTGCGCCAGCGCCTGTCCAAGGTTGTCCGCCAGCGCATCCCCTACATCTATACGCCGCTCTACGAGGGGGGCGAAACGACACCGGGCTTGTTTGCCATTGGCGAGACGCCGCAGGAACAGCTTGCCCCGGCACTGGCCGAGATCCAGGCCAGATATCACCCGAAAAGCTGGGCGCTGATCGGCAATGATTATGTCTGGCCGCGCAGTTCCCATTCCCTGGCCAAGAGCGTTCTCAGGACAGCGGGGGTTGAGCTGGCGATGGAATGTTACGTGCCTTTCGGCCTGCCGAACATGTCCGATCTGGTTGACCGGGTCGAGGCCTCGGGGGCCGAAGCTGTCCTGGTCTCGCTGGTCGGGCAGGACGCCGTGAACTTCAACCGGCTGTTTGGAAAGCGTGGGTTGCACCGCAAGGCGGTCAGATTGTCCTGTGCCCTGGAAGAGAACGGTCTGATGGCCTGCGGCCGGTCCAATCTGGAGAGAATGTTCTCGGTCTCCTCCTACTTCGGGTCGATATCGACAGAGGCGAATGCCAGTTTCAAGGAACGCTACTATGCGCTGCACGGTGACGCCGCGCCTGCGTTGAATTCCATCGGTCAATCGACCTACGAAGGGATACATTATCTGGCCTCTCTGCTGCGGGATTTCGGCGCTGTCTGGCGGATGCGGACCAGCCAGGACCTGCTGCCGGTGATTCATTCCAGCGGCCGTTCCTTTGCCCGGAACGATGCCGCGCAGCGGCCCGATGTGTACCTCGCCCGGGCCGATGGTATCAACTTTTGTGACTTCAAGGTACTGTAAATAATACATATTTACCTTATTAATTTCCATTTCAAATAAATTACTTGAAATGGAAATTAAAATCGCTCACCGTTGCCGTTACAGGCCATGACCCCGCACGGGGGGCAGGGCGCGGCAGGAGAGATCACATTGTATTGGCTGTTGGCATTTGTCGTTTTCATCGTCGTCCTGCTGGGCGGAATATGGTTCCTGCAGCGGTTCTACGCCAAGGCAACGCTAGAGACTGCCGTGGTGCGCACGGGCATGGGCGGGCGCCGGGTGCTGACCGATGGCGGCTGTGTGGCCCTGCCGATCGTGCATCAGCTGCAACGGGTGTCGATGCAGACAGCTGCCGTCACGATGGTGCGCACCGGCCGCGATGCAGTCCTGACGGCTGACGCGATGCGCGCCGATCTGGTGATGGAGTTCGAATTGCGCGTGGCCTCCGATGTGCAGAGCATCGCAACCGCGGCACAGGCTTTCGGCCACAGGATTGCACGCGGCGGCGAAGCATTCGAGACCGTGCTGGCGGGCCCCCTCGCCAATGCCATCCAAACCGCTGCTGCCGCCCGCGGCATCAACGAGATTCATTTGGAACGGGCCGCGTTCACGGCGCAGGTTTCAGCGATGGTTTCGGAGCACGCCGCACGGCTGGGCCTTGAGCTGGTCACGGCGGCGCTGGTTTCCGTCGATCAAAGCGACTTCGCTCAGCGGGACGAGAACAACAGCTTCAACGCGCGGGGCATGCGGCGGCTGGCCGAGATGGTTGCCGAAGAACGCAAGGCCCGCATCGCGGTAGAGACAAGCACCGAGATCGCCGTGCGCGAGCATCGCTTGGCCCAGCATCAGCGGCAGATCGAATTGCAGCGCGCCGAGCGTGAGGCCGAAATTGCGCAGCGTGAGCACCTCGCAAGGCTGGAGGCGGAATCGGAAAGCCGCTCTGCCCAGTCCCGCGCAGAGCAACATCGCGCCTCCGAGACCATCCGCATCCGGGAAGAACAGGAAGCAAAGACAGCCCAGGTGTCAGCCGACGAGGCCCTGCGCAAGGCCGAGATGAAGGCGCTGCTGGAACTGGAAGAAGCGAAGATCGCGCATGGTATCAGCCTGGCACAATCGCGCACCAAGGAAGCCAAGGTGAAAGCCGAGGAAGAAGCAGCGCGGGCGCAGGTAATTCTGGCTGCCGAGAGTGTTCAGGCTCAGAAAGACCGCGCCGTGACGGAACGCGAGCGTGAGATTGCGAAACTGAAGCAGGCACGCGACATCGAGCTTGAGGACGCGCGGGTGAAAAGTGATGTCAGCACGTTGCTGGCAAGGGCCCAGGCAGATGCATCGGCGCGCACGGCAACGGCCAATGCCGAAAAGATCGCGATGGAAGCCGAAGCCGCCGGGCGTGTTGCCCTGAACAAGGCGGAGAATACCCTGAGCGATGCCGTCATCCGCATGCGTCTTGAGGAGCGCAAGCTCGACAAGATGCCGGAGATCATGACCCAGATGATGAAGCCGGTCGAAAAGATCGATTCCATCCGCATCAACCAGATCAGCGGGTTTGGCGGTGGTGCGGGATCGGGCGGCGACGGGGCAGACAGCGCCTTTGGTGCGGCGATGGACCAGATCCTGGGAATGGCCGTGCGCCTGCCCGCGATGAAACAGATGGGCGAAGAGATCGGGCTTGATTTCGACGTGCCCAATGCGGGGCGGACCGCAGATTACGCAAACCGCATCAAGGCGAAAGACGACCCACAAAATTCAAAAGAGTGACCCGCAGTCACCTTCAATGAAACTCACCAACGGAGGACAATATATGTCTCTGAACAGAAGAGAATTGCTTGGCGGTGCGACCGCCCTGACCACGGCGGGCCTGCTGCCACGGGTGGCGTTTGCCGCTGACGCCATCAAGCTGGGTTCGATCCTCGACAAATCCGGGCCCTTCGATGCCTATGGCAAACCGATGGACATGGCGACGCGGCTGGCCGTCGCAGAGATCAACGAGGCCGGTGGCCTTCTGGGTCGCGAAGTCGAGATCATTGCCTATGACACCCAATCCGACATGGCGCTGTATTCACAATACGGACAGCAGCTGACCCGGCAAGACAAGGTAGATGTGGTGCATGGCGGCATCCTGTCGGCCTCCCGCGAGGCAATCCGTCAGACCATGCGCAAGAGCAAGACGCTCTATTTCTATAACGTGCTTTACGAGGGCGGCGTCTGTGACCGGAACATCTTTATCAACGGAGTCACCCCGGCCCAGCAGGTCGAGGCGCTGGTGCCTTATGCGATGAACAACTCGGGCAAGAAGGTCTATATCCTCGCGGCCGATTACAACTATGGCCAGATCACCGCGCGCTGGATCGAGAAGTTCGTGCGCGACAATGGCGGCGAGGTCGTGGGCACCGATTTCTTCCCGCTCGACGTGAGCGACTTCGGCTCGACCATCGCCAAGGTCCAGACGGCGGCGCCGGATCTGGTGATCGCGCCTCTGGTCGGCGGTGCGCATCTGTCATTCTTCCGCCAATGGGCAGCGGCCGGCATGAAGGACAAGATCGCTTTGGCCTCCACTACCCTTGGTGTCGGCAATGAGCACAAGGTGCTGACACCCGAAGAGGGCAACGGCATCATGTGCGCCTACAACTACAGCCAGGAGCTGGACACCCCCGAAAACGCGGCCTTCAAGGAGCGGTGGGCGGCGATGTTCGACGGCGACCAGTCGATGCATGAAATTGCGGTTTCCCACTACCATGGGCTGCATACCTGGGCAGAGGGGGTGCGGACAGCGGGCACAATCGACCGCGATGCCGTGATCGAGGCGCTGGAAACCGGCATCTCCATCACCGGACCGGGGGGCAAGGTCACCGTCGACCCCAAGACCCACCACGCGGTGCTGGACGTGCATCTGATGGAGATGCGGGACCAGAAGATGGAGGTCATCGAAACGCTGCCCCAGCGCCAGCCGATTGACACCCAGGCGGTCTGTGATCTGAGCGCGAACCCCGATGACAACACGCAATATGAGATCGAGATCTGATCCGGTTCTCCCCGGGGTCGGGGCGGCTTTGGCGGCCCTGACCCATTTCTCTGAACGGCAGGTATCATGGACCTCACATTCGTAATCATAGTGGAAACGCTCTACGCGGTGGCATCGCTGGTGCTGATCAGCGCGGGGCTTGCCGTTGTCTTCGGGATGATGAAGGTCATCAACCTTGCCCATGGCGAATTCATGATGATGGGCGGATATGTGACCATCACCGCCGTGGGTCTGGGGGTGAATGTCTTTGTCGCCATGCTTGTCATCGCGCCCCTTGTCGTCGGGCTCATCGGTCTTGTTGTTGAGCGTCTGGTGATCCGCCATCTTTACGGGCGGCTGGTGGATACGATGCTTGCCACCTGGGGGCTGAGCCTTGTCTTTATCGGGCTTGCCACGATGATCTTTGGCAATACCACCACGGGCATCTCGACCCCGATCGCGGGTTTTACTGTCGGTAATTACCAGATCAACGGCTATAATTTCTTTATCATCCTTGTGTCCATCGCGCTGGTCATCGGGATCTACGCGGTTCTGCGGGGCACCCGTGCCGGGCTGATTGCACGCGGCGCGATGCAGCGTTCCGACATGGCCGCCGCACTGGGTTACAGCCCCGACCGTATCTATATGGCGACTTTCTTTTGCGGCTCGGCCCTGTCCGGGCTGGCAGGCGCGGTCCTGGCACCGCTGGTCGGTCTGGTGCCGACCTCCGGCGGGGCCTATATCGCCAAGGCCTTTATCACCGTGATCGCCGGGGGCCCGGCGCTGATTGCCGGGCTGGTCAGTTCGGCCACCAGCTTCGGGGTCGTCAGCCAGGTCTTTACCTTTGCGATCTCGCCGGTGATCGGTGAAGTCGCCCTTCTGGTCCTGGCGGTCATCCTGTTGCGCGCGATGCCGCAGGGGATCACCGGACGGCTCTTCAAGGGGAAACTGTGATGGCGCGGACAGCCCTGCAGGACGTGCTGCTGACGCTTGTCGTGTCGGCACTGCTGATCTGGATCATGCCGATGCTGATCGGAACCTACACGCTGACGGTGCTGGTCATCTACGGGATGCTGGGCCTCAGCCTCGGGCTGATCTGGGGGTTTGGCGGCATCCTGTGCTTCGGACAGGCGGCGTTCTTTGGCCTGGGTGCCTATACCTATGCCATTGCGGCCATCAACATCGCGGAAAGCACCCTGCCGATGCTGTTGGCCGTTCTGGTGCCCGCCATCTTTGCGGCATTGCTCGGCGCGATGATGTTCTATGGTCGGCTGACGGATGTCTACCTGGGGGTGATCACCCTGGTGGTCACGCTGATCCTGTTCAAGTTCGTCAATTCCACTGCCGGCCCACATTATGTGATCGGCAAGGCCCGGCTGGGCGGTTTCAACGGGATTCCGGGTTTCCAGACCCTCAATGTGCCGGGCGATCCGGGGGCCTACATCTGGGGTGATCCCTATTACTATGTCTGCGCGGTGGCACTGGTGATCGTGTTCCTGCTGGTCACCTGGCTGTTGCGGTCCTCTTTCGGCCGCATCGCATTGGGCATTCGCGAAAACGAGGTCCGGATGGGGCTGATGGGTTATGACGTGGCAGCGCGCAAGACCGTGATGTTCGCCATCGGTGCCGCCATTGCAGGGCTGGCCGGGGCGCTGTTTGCCAATTGGGGCGAGATCGTCACACCCAGCCTGTTTTCGCTGGGTCAATCCGCCGAGATCATCATCTGGTGCATCGTCGGGGGCCTTGGCACCCGGATCGGACCGATCATCGGGGCGGCAGGGCTGGCCTATCTGAAGTTCCTGCTGGGCCAGCAAAGCCTGATCGACAACACGCTGATCACCGGGCTGATCCTGGTGCTCTTCGTCCTGTTCCTGCCAAAAGGGCTGGCTCCGGCCATCGCAGCACTTTTTCGGGCCGTTTTTGGCCGCACAAGGCGCAAGCCGGACGCCCGCCGGATGCGGAGGATGCGGCATGGCTGAGACGGTACTGGAAACCCAGGGGCTGACCATGCGCTTTGGCGGCGTGACCGCCAGCGACAACGTCAATTTCAAGCTGAAAGCGCGGGAGCTGCGCTGCCTGATCGGCCCCAACGGCGCGGGCAAATCGACCTTTTTCAAATGCGTCACCGGGCTGCTGACCCCGACCGAGGGGCATGTCTTCATGCGGGGTCAGGAGGTGACGGGATGGCACCCGCATCAGATCGCGTCACTTGGGGTCGGGATCAAGACCCAGACACCGAATGTCCTGGATGCCTTGAGCGTGCGGGAAAACATCTGGCTTGCGGCGCGGCGCTTTCACCCCGTGAAAGAGGCGCGCGCCCGCAGTGACGAGATGATCGACCGGCTGGCGCTGGGATCCATTGCGCGCAGTTCGCTGGGCCAGCTGGCACATGGCGAACGGCAGCGGGTGGAGCTTGGGCTTGTCGCCGTGGCCGACCCCTGGCTGGTGCTACTGGACGAGCCTGCGGCGGGTATGAGCGCACAGGATGTGGAGCGCATGACCGCCATCATCCACGACCTGACCAAAACGGCAGCCGTGGTGATTGTCGAACATGACATGCAATTCATCCGGTCCATCGCAGATACGGTGACGGTATTTCACCAGGGTGCCGTGCTGATGGAAGACCACGTGGACCGGGTGATGTCAGACGCCCAGGTGCGGGCCGTTTACCTGGGGAAAAAGACCTGATGCGCGAAGAGAACGAGATTTTACTGTCGACCAAGGGGCTTTCCGGCGGCTATGGCCGCGTGCCGATCCTGCACGGGATCGACCTGGAGGTGGCGGAAAACGAGGTTGTCGGGGTGCTGGGGCACAATGGCATGGGCAAGACCACCTTGCTCAAGACATTGATGGGTTTCCTGCCGGCGGCCTCCGGGCAGATCAGGTTTCGCCAGACCGATCTCACCCGCCTTCCGCCGAACGAGCGCAGCCAGCTGGGGCTGGGCTATGTGCCGCAGGGGCGGGGGATTTTCCCGCAGCTGTCCGTTCGCGACAATCTGCGCTTTGCCTGGCACGACTTTGGCGCAGGCACCGAGGCAGAAGTGATGGAGAATGTGCTGGCCGATTTTCCGCGCCTCACCCGGTTGCTGGACCGCGAAGGCGGTGCACTCTCCGGGGGCGAACAGCAGCTTTTGTCACTGGCGCGCTGCCTGATGGGCGATCCCGACTTCCTGCTGCTGGACGAGCCGACCGAGGGCATTCAGCCCTCGATCATCGAGGAGATGGCCGAGACCCTGCTGAAGCTGCGCGAAAAACGCGGGCTGTCGATCCTGCTGGTTGAGCAGAATTTCGATTTCATCGCGGACCTGTCCGACCGGGTGCTGGTGCTGGAGCGTGGCCGGATCACCGGAACGCTCAGCCGGACCGACCTGTCGGATCAGGCCAAGGTCGACCAGTTCCTCGGCTTTGGCACCGCGCGGGGCACGCGGCAGGAGACTGCCGCGCCGGGTCCCACACGGGCCCTGGCAAAGGACCGACCCGTGCGCGGGCAGAGCTTCCCAGGGAATACCCCGCCAGCCGTCTCTGATACCCGACATTCCAACCCTTCAACGGTGAACATAATGACGATCAAACGCCCCACACTGGCCCAAATGCGCAGCATGGCCGATCGCTTCGGCATGTCACTCTCTGACGAGGATCTGCTGGAATACACCGAGATCATCGAGCCCTATATGCAGGCCTATGACCGGCTGGACGCCATGCCCGACAACTTGCCCGAAGTGCGGTATCCGCGCAGCCCGGGCCGCTTTCCGGACCCGTCGGAAAACCCGCTCAATGCCTGGTATGTCAAGACCGAGGTGCGCGGCGCGCCGGACGGCAAGCTACGGGGCAAGCGGATTGCGCTGAAGGATACGATCTGTCTGGCCGGGGTGCCGATGATGAACGGATCGTCGATCATGGAAGGCTATACGCCCGAGATCGACGCCACCATCGTGACACGGATGCTGGACGCGGGCGCGGTGATCGTCGGCAAGGCGCATTGCGAGAACTTCTGCCTGTCGGGCGGATCGCATACCAATGCCAAGGGGCCGGTGCACAACCCTTACAAGCGCGGCTATATGGCCGGGGGGTCTTCTTCGGGTTCGGCGGCACTGGTGGCGGCAGGCGAGGTGGACATGGCCATCGCAGGCGATCAGGGCGGGTCGATCCGCATCCCGGCCTCGAATTGCGGTTGCTACGGGATGAAGCCGACGCATGGGCTGGTGCCCTATACCGGGGCCATGCCGATCGAACAGACCATCGACCACCTGGGGCCGGTGACCAATACCGTCGCAGACAATGCGCTGCTGCTGGAGGTCCTGGCGGGCGAAGACGGGCTGGACCCGCGCCAGTACAAGCCCAAGGTTTACAGCTATACCGAGGCGCTGGGGCGCGGTGTGGCGGGGATGCGGATCGGCGTCCTGAAGGAAGGCTTCGGGCACCCGAACTCGGAATCGGATGTGGACCATAAGGTCATGATGGCCGCCGAACGGTTCCGCGATCTGGGCGCGCGGGTCGAAGAGGTCTCGGTGCCGGACCACCATGTCGCGATGGATGCCTGGACCGCGATCACTCTGGAGGGGCTTCAGGACGGCATGATGTGGGGCAATTCCACGGGCACCAACTATCGCGGGCTGTTCCTGCCGTCGATGACGGACCATATGGCGCAATGGCGCGGGCGCGCGGATGAGCTGAGCCATTCGCTGAAGACCTGCATGTTCGTCGGCGAACATTTCCAGCGCCAGTATCGCGGACGCTTTTACGGCAAGGCGCAGAACATCATGCGCCGCTGCAACGAAAGCTATCATGCCGCGTTGAAACAATATGACCTGCTTCTGATGCCGACCCTGCCGATCAAGCCGCAGCCGCATCCGCCTGCCGACAGTTCTCTCAGCTTGTATGTGCAACGGGCTTTTGAGATGGTCGCGAATACCGCACCTTTCAACGGGGGCTTGCCCGCGATGAACGTGCCCTGCGGTTTCAGCGAAGGGCTTCCGATCGGGATGATGCTGGTCGGCCCGAACTACGGCGAGATGAAGATCTACCAGGCGGCCCATGCTTTTGAACAATCGGGCGACTGGCGCAACATGTAAGGAGGCCTTTGATGACGATCCTGAATGAAAGCATTGCAAACCGGATTCAGAATTTCGGCCTGGACTCCCGGTCAGAGACGGAAGGCTCCCTCGCCCCGCGCGACGGTAAATCCTATGTTCAGGGCGGCAAGCAGCCTGAACTTGCCTTTGCCACGATCCCGCAACTGCTGCGCGATGCGGTGTCCCGGTATGGCCCGCGCGACGCGCTGGTCTTTCCCCAGGCACGGCTGAGCTATTATGATATGGACCGCGCGGTGGATGCGCTTGCCTCGGGTTTCCTGGCACTGGGTCTGCAAAAGGGCGACAGGCTGGGCATCTGGTCGCCCAACCGCCTGGAGTGGATCCTGACGCAATTCGCAACAGCGCGGATCGGCGTCATTCTGGTCAACATCAACCCGGCCTACCGCCTGTCGGAACTGGAATATGCGCTGAACAAGGTGGGCTGCAAGGCGCTGGTCCTGGCGCAATCCTTCAAGACCTCGAACTATATCGAGATGCTGCGCAGCCTGGCCCCGGAACTGGCCAGCTGCGAAAAGGGCCGGTTGCAGGCTGCCCGGCTGCCACATCTGCGTCATGTCGTCGTGATGGGAGAGGCGGGTCAGGCGGCGGGGGCCTGGAGTTTCGACGAGGTTTCAAATCTGGGCGGCCCCGCCCAACAGCTCCGCCTGCCGGAAATCGACCGCACGCTTCAACCCGATGATGCGATCAACATCCAGTTCACGTCAGGCACGACAGGACAGCCCAAGGGGGCCACGCTGACGCATTACAACATCGTCAACAATGCGCGTTTCGTGACCGACAGGATCAGGCTGACCGAAAATGACCGGCTGGCGATCCCGGTCCCGCTTTATCATTGTTTCGGGATGGTGATGGGGGTCCTTGGCGCCGTCAGCAAAGGGGCTGCAATGATCTTTCCGGGGGAAGCATTTGACCCGGCGCGGACGTTGGACGTGCTGGCCACCGAGAGTTGCAGCGTTCTTTACGGCGTCCCGACCATGTTCGTGGCGATGCTCCAGAACCTTGATGAGACACCGCGCGACATGTCCTCGCTGCGCACCGGGATCATGGCCGGCGCGCCCTGTCCCGTGGACGTGATGAAAAAGGTCAATGACCGGATGAACATGAAAGAGGTGACGATCTGCTACGGCATGACGGAGACCTCGCCGGTGTCCTTCCAGAGCTTTGTCGATGACACGACAAGGCAGCGCTGCGAGACCGTGGGCCGGGTACATCCGCATCTTGAGGTCAAGATTGTCGACGAGGACGGGCAGATCGTGCCGGTCGGCACCCAGGGGGAGCTGTGCACGCGGGGATATTCGGTCATGAAAGGCTATTGGGAAGACCCCGACCGCACGAGCGAAGCGATCAGGGACGGCTGGATGCATACCGGCGACCTCGCCGTTCTCGACGCGGAAGGTTTCTGTTCGATCACCGGGCGTGTCAAAGACATGATCATCCGTGGGGGAGAGAACATCTATCCCCGCGAGATCGAGGAGTTTCTGTTCGGACATCCCGACATCAGCGATGTCCAGGTCTTCGGCATTCCCGACAAAAGGCTGGGCGAAGAAGTCTGCGCCTGGGTCATTCCAAGACAGGGCAGCACCCTGACCGAAGATGCCGTATTGGCCCATTGCCAGGGCCAGATTGCCCATTTCAAGATCCCGCGCCATATCCGCATCGTGGATGAACTGCCCATGACGATCACCGGCAAACCGCAGAAATTCATCATGCGCGACCGGATGATCGAAGAGCTTGGCAAGGCCGGCGCTTAGCACGACCAGCAATAGAAACGACTGCAACCGGCCACGCCACCTGCTGAAATCCCACCATCCAGGTGCGCGGCGCTGAGAAAATGAGGCGCCGTTTTCGATACGCATTCAGCGCCTCGTTTCGTGACTAAACTGCGGTTTAGAACCGCATTCAGATTGTTTTCCCGCAGGTCTCTCGGGCGTTGAGCACTCCCTTTGAACGCGGCGCAAATTCCTGCGCCAAACCCGGGTGCGCCATTGGCGTGAACCGGCGGATTTCTGCACTCTGATACTTTTTCTGGACACATGTTCAGAATATGTGTTCATCTTATTGGGCAGAGTGGGGAGACTCTGTTCAGGGAGGAAGATTATGCCATTCAAGACTTCATTCGACTACGTGATCGTGGGCGGTGGTTCTGCGGGATCTACGCTCGCGGCGCGGCTTTCCGAGGATTCTTCACTGTCCGTCTGTCTGTTGGAAGCGGGAGGTAACGGCGATCACATCCTGATCCGCGCGCCCGCCGGTGTTGTCGCCATGCTGCCGGGACACGGAAAGATCTCGAACTGGGCTTTCAACACCGTGCCGCAACCCGGCCTGAATGGCCGCAAGGGCTATCAGCCGCGCGGCAAGGGACTGGGCGGATCAAGCGCGATCAACGCGATGCTCTATGTCCGGGGCCACAAGTCTGACTATGACGATTGGGCCGATGCGGGTTGCGACGGCTGGTCCTGGGATGACTGCCTGCCCTATTTCCGACGATCCGAAAACAACGAAGCGGGCGCGGGTGACTTTCACGGCAACCGCGGGCCTCTCCATGTTTCCAATCAGAAAGCGCCGCGTCCGATTTCGCGCGCCTTTGTCCAGGCGGCCACGGAATGCCAGCACCGCGAGACGGCGGATTTCAATACCGGCGACAATGAGGGTGTTGGGCTTTACCAGGTCACCCAGTTTCACGACAAGGACAGGAACGGCGAAAGATGCTCGGCAGCGGCGGCCTATCTTCACCCGATCCAGAAAACCCGCAAGAACCTGACAATCATCACCGGGGCGCATGCGACAAAGATCCTGACCGAAGGGAAACGCGCCACCGGTGTCAGCTACCGCAAGGGCCGCAAGGACGCGCGCGTGACAGCCAGACGCGAGGTGATCCTGTGCGGTGGCGCCTTCAATTCACCCCAGCTTCTGCAGTTGTCCGGCATCGGCGCGGCAACGGAACTCCAGCGCCATGGCATCGAGGTCGTGCATGACCTGCCCGGCGTCGGCAAGAACCTTCAGGATCACCTCGACTTTGTCCTGGCCTACAAATCAAAGGATACCGACAATTTCGGCATCGGCCTGACGGCAACCGTCGACCTGACGAAACATATTTTCAAATGGCGCAAGGACGGCAATTCGATGATTGCCACACCTTTTGCCGAGGGGGCGGCGTTTCTCAAGACCGAGCCGAGCCTCGACCGGCCGGATATCCAGTTGCATTTCGTGATCTCGATCGTAGACGATCACGCGCGCAAGCTGCACCTGGGCCATGGCTTTTCCTGTCATGTCTGTACCCTGCGGCCTCACAGCCGGGGCGAGGTGTTTCTGGCCAGCAGCGACCCGATGAAGGCACCGGGTATTGACCCGCAATTTCTGTCCGACCCGCGTGACCTTGAGACCTTGATCAAGGGGGCGAAGATGACCCGCGAAATCCTGGAAGCCCCGGCCATGAAACGCTTTCGGCACAAGGAATTGTTCAATGTGAAAGACGGGATGACGGACCAGGAGTGGGAAAGCCACATCCGCGCCCGCGCGGACACGGTCTATCACCCGGTTGGCACCTGCAAGATGGGCGTGGACGATATGGCGGTGGTCGATCCCGAACTGCGGGTGCATGGGATGGAGGGGCTGCGCGTCGTGGATGCCTCTGTCATGCCGACATTGATCGGCGGGAATACCAACGCCCCGACAATCATGATCGCAGAGCGCGCGGCGGACATGATCCGCGGCATCAAACCCGCTGCAATCGCGGCAGAATGAAGGAGACCAGGATGTCTGGAACGATGATGTGGCAAGCTCTGACGACGGGCTCACTGATAGAACATGCAGAGAAGTATCACGCCGGTACGGAGGTTGTCTCGGTCGAGACGGATGGCAGCATCGCGCGCTCCAGCTGGGGTGAGATTGGCGCGAATGCCCGGCGGATCAAGTCGGCGCTCGACGTCCTCGGTGTTCCCGCGAACGCCCGCTGCGCGACCATTGCCTGGAACAACCGGCGGCACCTTGAGCTTTACTTTGGCATCGGCAGCGGCGGACGGGTCACGCATACGATCAACCCGCGACTGACGCCGGAACAGATGGTCTATATCCTGAACGATGCCCGGGACGAGGTGCTGTTTCTCGACCGGACCTTCCTGCCCGTTGCAGCCAAGCTCGGTCCGCTGCTGAAATCGGTTAAGCATTACGTCCTGATGGGCCCCCGCGACGAAGAGGCGGCGGGCATGGTCGAGGGACTTCTGTTCCATGACGATCTGTTGCAGGCGGGGGATCCCGCTGCCGAATGGCCGGACCTGGACGAGAATGCGCCCGCCGCGCTGTGCTATACTTCCGGCACCACCGGCAATCCCAAGGGCGTGCAATATTCGCACCGCTCTCTCGTGTTGCATTCCATCGGTGGCAACCAGCCCGACGGCCTGAACATGGCGGCCCGCGACGTGGTGATGCCGGTGGTGCCGATGTTCCATGTCAACGCCTGGGGCGTGCCCTATGTCGCCGCATCGGTCGGTGCAAAACTGGTGATGCCCGGCCCGAAACTTGATGGTGAAAGCCTGGCCCGGCTGATCGATCAGGAGCAGGTGACGCTGTCTTTGGGGGTGCCGACGATCTGGATGGGGCTGCTGGCAGGGCTGAAATCCACCGGCATCAAGCCGACCTCGATGAAACGCACGGTGGTCGGCGGGTCGGCCCTGCCGCCGTCGATGATCCGCGAATTTCGCGACACCTATGGTGTCGAGCTGATCCATGCCTGGGGGATGACAGAAACTTCGCCGCTGGGCACGTTGAACCAGCTTCTTCAGAAACACACCGGGTTGAGCGCCGACGCGCAGGCCAGGCTGCGCGAAGGGCAGGGGCGTCCGCCCTGGGGTGTCGACCTGCGGATCGTGGACGACGCGGGCCAGGAGCTGCCCCGTGATGGCAAGACCCAGGGCGCGCTGCACATCCGCGGCCATTGGGTCGTGGACAGCTATTTCGGTCAGGACGCCACGGCCCTGACGCAGGACGGCTGGTTCGACACCGGCGATGTGGCGACGCTGGACGGGGACGGCTACATGGTGATCCGCGACCGGTCCAAGGACATCATCAAATCGGGTGGTGAATGGATCTCGACGGTGGAGCTGGAAAACATCGCCATCGCCCATCCGAAGGTGGCAAATGCCGCCGCCATCGCCGCGCGCCATCCCAAATGGGACGAACGGCCCGTTGTTTTGGCTGTCCCCGCCGAGGGCGCATCCCCGACCGAAGCGGAGATCCTCGAAGCCTACGATGGCAAGGTTGCAAGCTGGCAGGTGCCCGACCGGGTGATTTTTGTCGGTGAACTGCCACTTGGGGCAACGGGCAAGGTGCTGAAAAACAAACTGCGCGAAGCCTATGGCGACGTGCTGATAAAGGAGGCATGAGATGAATCAGATCACCACAGACCTCATCCCGGATCATTCGGCTCTCGACCGTGACCTCGATGCGCTGGTCGCCGCCAAGGACATCTGGGCGCGCACAACGAATGCGGAGCGGATCGCGGTGCTGGAAGAGATCAAGGACCGGCTGCTGGCAGTCGCCGAGGGCTGGGCCGAAACGGCGGCCCGGCACAAGCTGATCGCGCCGGGCTCACCGCTTGCCGGCGAAGAATGGATATCGGGGCCCTATGCCGTCATGGCGGCGTGCAACGGGCTGATGCAGACGATTGCCGGGGTTGAGGGAAAGACCTTCCTCGATCATCTGAAGAAACGCCAGACTGCGAACGGTCAGCTTGCCGTGCGCGTGGTGCCGCACACAATCTGGGATCATCTGCTGCTGTCGGGCATCAACGCGGAGGTCTGGATGGAGCCCGAGGTCACCGAAGGCACGCTCGCCGCCAACACGGCCACTGCCTACGATGGACCGGCTGAGGCGCGCGAAAGCGGGGTTTCCTTGGTGCTGGGGGCGGGCAACATCGCCTCTATCGCCCCGCTCGACGTGTTCCAAAAGGCATTCTCGGAACACAAGGTCGTCATTCTGAAGATGAACCCGGTGAACGACTACCTGACACCCTATCTTGAGGCGGCGCTCCAGCCGCTCATCGAACGCGACGCTCTGCGCATTGTCCGGGGCGGTGCCGATGTCGGCGGATATCTTTGCACTCACAAATCGGTGGACGAAATCCATATCACCGGTGCCGCCGCATCTCATGACGTGATTGTCTGGGGGCCGGGGGCGGAGGGCGCAAAGAACAAGAAAGCAGGCACGCCGAAGCTGACCAAACCGATCACCTCAGAGCTTGGCGCGGTCTGTCCGACCATCGTGGTGCCGGGGCATTGGTCTGCCGCCGACCTGCGGTTCCAGGCCGAACATATCGCCACGCAGAAGCTGCACAATTCCGGCTTCAACTGCGTCGCCTGCCAGATGTTGATCCTGCCCGGCCAATGGCCGCAAAAGGTGGCGCTGATGGGGCACCTGCGCGACGTCATGCAGCAGGTCGAGGCGCGCCAGGCCTATTATCCCGGTGCCGCCGACCGGATGGCGCATTTTGCCAGCCACGCGCCGGACGCCGAGCGGTTCGACCGGGGGGCAGCCCCCGCCTGTGTCGTGGCCCCGGTGGGGGATGGCGAAAGCTGGTTCACCCGGAACGAAGTTTTCGCCCCGGCCATGTCCACGCATGAAATCAGTGAGGCCAACCCAGAGGCCTACCTGATCGAGGCAATGCGCTATGCCAACGACACCCTGCACGGCACGCTTGGCGCCAATATCCTGATCCATCCGAAAACAATTCGTGAAATCGGCAAAAGACGGTTCGAAGAGATCATCAGCGAGCTGCGTTATGGCACCATTGCCATCAATGCCTGGACAGGTCTTGCCTTTCTAGCCACGGCCTGCCCCTGGGGCGCCTTCCCCGGTCACACGCTGGATGACGTCGGCAGCGGGATCGGCTTTGCCCATAACACCTTCATGTTTGACCGCCCGCAACGGGTCGTGGTGCAGGCCCCCTGGCGGCCCTTTCCGCGCAACATCCTGTCTGGCAAGGCAACCCTGCTGCCACGCCCGCCCTGGTTCGTCACCAACCGACGCCAGCATGTCCTTGGCCGGTTGCTGACGCGGTTCCAGCACAGTCCGGGATGGTTGAAGTTGCCGCGGATTTTCGTCAATGCACTGAGGGGGTGATCCTGGAGGCCATGACGACGTGACCAAAATCGACAAAATGTCCCGCCTCGTGGAAAAGGCAGACGCCAAATCCGCAAAGCGCACGCGCAAGAAGGACGATCTTGCCGACAGCGCCATCGCGGCGCTCAAGCAGCTTGGCTATGCCCGCACCAGCCTGCGCGACATCGCCGAACTGTCGGGCGTGGCCGTGGGCACGCTGCATTATTATTTCGAGGACAAGGTCGATCTGATTACCTATTGCGTCCGGCGCTACAAGATCAGCTTCATGAAGGAAATGCAGTCGATCCTGTCGGATGATGTGGAGGCCACCCAACTGGCCGAGCGCTTCATCAAGGGGTTGTCGCGGTCAATCCGGCGCGATGCGGAGACTCACCGGCTTTGGTACGACATCCGGTCCCAGGCGATGTTCGACCCCGCCTTTCACGAGGTCGTGCAGGACATCGAGAACGGGTTGATCGACATCGTCGGAGAGTTTCTGACCCGGACAGGCAACACCCATTCGGAGGCAACGCCGGTTTACCTCGTGCTGGACGCCGCGTTTCGGTTTCACCTGCAGAAATATCTTGCAGGCGATCAATCAATGCCTGCCAGGTTCGAAGCGCAGGTTTCGATGCTGCTGGCCTCGATCACTGCCGCACCCACATCCGGTGACTGACGGGACCGGACCGGCTTTCAACCGGGCTGATCCGCCTCGCCGGGCCTGAGGCGTTGGGAGTCGGTGCAGACGCACAGGACTTCGGCCTCCTGCGTACCGGTGCTGAGATAGGCATGTCCCATGGTGCTGTCGAGGTAAACGCTTTCCCCCTGCTGCAAGGTCACCGGGGCATAGAATTCGCTGCGCACTTCGACGGTTCCTTTCAGCACGATAAGGAATTCTTCGCCTTCGTGTTGTTCCAGCCTGCCGAAATCATGAAGGGTCGAGGATTTGATGCGGGCAAGGATCGGCACCATGCGCTTGTTCGTCAGCTCGGCACAGAGGTATTTATATTCGTAGTTGTCGGTGTCGATGACGATGCCGTCGTCGATCCTGGAGGGCAGCATCCGGCTGTTGGGAGGGCGCTTGTCATAGGCGCTTTGTTCATCCCCGATCAATTGCCCGATAGACAGTTCCAGCCCCTCGGCCAGACGCAGAACCTTGTCGAGCGTTGGTGACAGCGCGCCGTTTTCGATCTTGGA
Source organism: Sulfitobacter sp. G21635-S1 (assembly GCF_027213915.1). Taxonomy (NCBI): domain Bacteria; kingdom Pseudomonadati; phylum Pseudomonadota; class Alphaproteobacteria; order Rhodobacterales; family Roseobacteraceae; genus Sulfitobacter; species Sulfitobacter sp. G21635-S1. The sequence goes on along the minus strand of NZ_JAPWGV010000001.1, from coordinate 270,360 downwards.
AATGGTTGAAACGGAGACACCCGAAAGCGATCCCAGGTCCGTCAGTGTCATCTGTTTCGACTTGCGCAAATGCCTGAGGCGCGCGCCAAGAGCTTGGGCAGTGGTCATGGATTCCGGGTCTCCGATAGGCTTCGGAATACTTTTAAGCCGGATTCTCCTGGAAGGAAATTATTTTCGTATGTGAGAAAATTTTGTTGCATCCTGCGAAAACCTGCCTAGCCTGACGGCAATGGAATCGACCCCATAGAAAGTGCTGCAATGGCTGAACTGACCCACTCGGCGGACGTGATCATCATCGGCGCAGGCATTGCCGGGGCATCGGTCGCGGCGCATCTGGCCGCCTCATTGCGGGTTGTGCTGGTCGAGATGGAAAGCCAGCCAGGCTATCACACCACCGGGCGTTCCGCCGCCGTCTTTGCCCCCAGCTATGGGCCCGAAGCCGTGCGCGCGCTGACCCGTGCCTCTCGCGGGTTTTACGATCAGCCGCCCCAAGGTTTTGCATCCGAAGCGCTGCTGACGCCCCGCCAGATCCTGATGATCGCCCGTGCGGATCAGCTTGCAGCGCTGGAAAGCTCGATTGCTGCGGTGGCAACCGGGACCAGGGTGCAGCGGCTTGATGCGAGCGGTCTGCGCGCCCATCAACCCTTGCTGCGCGAAGGCTATGCAACTGCGGGGATGCTGGATTGTGGCGGGCAGGACATCGATGTTGCCGCGCTCCATCAAGGTTATCTGCGGCTGTTCAGGGCGCGGGGCGGTGTGACCCGTACAAAAGCCGCTGTTGAGGGGCTGAAGAGGGAAGGCAACACCTGGGTTGTCCGCACCTCTGGCCAAGACCACATGACCGCGCCGGTGATCGTCAACGCGGCGGGGGCCTGGGCCGATCAGATCGGGCAGCTGGCAGGTGCCGAAAACATCGGACTGGTGCCCAAGCGGCGCACGGCGATGGTTGTGGCGGAACCGGCGGGTTTCACCCGGCGCGATGCCCCCATCACAATCGACATTGACGAAGAATTCTACCTGAAGCCCGACGCGGGCCGGTTGCTGATCTCGCCTGCCGATGAAACACCAACCGATCCCTGTGATGCCCAGCCCGAAGAAATGGATGTCGCCATCTGCGCGGACCGGATCATGACAGCCTTCGATCTGGATATCAGACGGATCGAAAACAAATGGGCGGGACTGCGCAGTTTCGTCTCCGACAAGGAGCCGGTCATCGGGTTCTCCTGGAGGGTTGACGGTTTCTTCTGGATGGCGGGGCAAGGTGGATATGGTATCCAGTCCGCCCCCGCCGCCGCCGAGGTTGCGGCGGCCCTGATCCTGGGCGCGGAGATGCCCGCGGTGGTGACCGACACCGGCTTTGACCCTTCGCAGGTCTCGCCCAACCGGCTGGCGGTGCCGGCATGATCTGGATCGTGCCCTTCATCGCGGCGGCCTTTCTGGCCTCTGGCCTTGCGCTTGCCTATGTCATCGGCGGCGCGGCAGTGCTCAGCTTTGTCATTTCCGACAACACCCGCTACCTGGCAGTCCTGCCGCAAAAGGTGTTTTCCCAGATCAGCGTGTTTTCCCTGCTGGCGATGCCGCTGTTCATTCTTGCAGGCGAATTGATGAACCGGGGGGGCGTGACCAAGTCGCTGATCGACCTTTCGATGGCACTGATTGGACGGCTGCGCGGTGGGCTGGGGCATGTGAATATCATGACTTCTGTCTTTTTCGCGGGCATTTCAGGGTCGGCCGTGGCCGATGCGGCGGCGCTGTCAAACACCCTGGTCCCGGCGATGCGGGAACGGGGCTATACGGCGGAATATGCCGGTGCGATCACTGCGGCCTCGTCGATCATTGGCCCGATTGTGCCGCCCTCCATCATCCTGATTTTCTACGGCGCATTGATGCAGACCTCGGTTGCGGCGCTGTTCGTTGCGGGCATTCTGCCGGGCCTGCTGCTGGCTGTGGCGCTTTTCGCGGTCAATGGTTTCTTTGCCTGGCGCGACGACCACCCGCGCGTCGAAAAAGGCGAAGCGCCGAACCTGCTGTCCGCAGTCTTTGCCGCCCTTCCGGCATTGTGCCTGCCGCTGGTCATTGTGGGCGGCATCGTTCTGGGCTGGATGACCCCGACCGAAGCGGCCTCTGTCGCGGTAGGCGCCGCGATCGTCGCATCATTCTTCTATTCGCCGCTGACGGCCTCCGATGTCTGGGAGAGTTTCTCGCGCACCGCCGTCCTGACCGGGTCGATCTTCATGATCCTCTGCGCCGTGGCCGCCTTTGGCCATCTCGCCGCACTCGAAAGAATTCCGCAGGCGATTGCCGGGCTGGTCGATCAGATGGGCCTTGGCCCCGTCGGTTTCCTGATCGTGATGAACATCCTGTTTATCTTTGCCGGGATGGTGATGGACGTGCCCGTTGCACTGGCCTTGCTGGTGCCGCTGCTGGCACCTGTCGCACTGGCCAACGGGGCGGACCCCGTACACCTGGGCATCGTCATCTGCTTCAACCTCTGCATCGGGTTGGTCTCGCCCCCGCTGGGCGGCTGTCTGCTGATCGTCTCCACCGTGACGGGCGTGGATTACTGGCGGCTTGCCCGCGCGGTCATGCCCTTTGTCTTTGCCGAAATCATTGTCCTGGGCGTGCTGGTTTTCACGCCCGAGATCAGCCTCTGGCTGCCCCGCACGCTGGGGCTTTGGAAATAGCTCAAGACCACACCAACAAGGGAAGGAACCAGAAAATGAGAATGACAACCATTCTGACCGCTTCAGCCATCACCGTCGCCCTGACACTGCCCGCGACGGCGGAAGTCAAGATCGCGCTCGACAGCCCGCCTGATCTGGAGAAATCAGGCACCTACATGTGGGCCCATACCTTTGGCGAATACCTCAACGCCAATGGCATCGAAGCCACGGAGTTTGAACGCAACTCGCTGGGCGAAGAGGCAGAGCGTCTGGACCAGGTCAGCCAAGGGTTGCTCGAAGTCTCCATGTCCGACGCGAAATCGGCAGGGGCGCTCGACACCACGATCAACGGGTCGATGATGCCCTACTTTTTCGACGACATGGCGCAACTGGACATGGCGCTGGACGCAGGCGGCATGCTGGCGCAGATCAACGCGGGCACCACCCCCAAGGGCGTGCGCGTGCTGGACATCGTCTATACCGGCACCCCCACGGGTATCTTCACCACAGAAGTGCCGATCCGCACGTTTGAGGACATGAGCGGCGTGCGGATGCGTGCCCTGGACGAGGTGCAGATCAACACATTCGAGCAATGGGGCGCGAAAGGGACCATCGTATCCTGGTCCGAAGTGCCCAATGCGCTGCAAACCGGCGTCGCGGGCGGTTATATCAACCCGGCCTTCGTGCCGCTGACCTACGGGCACACCTCCTTCATCAACTATTTCACCAATGCCCGGATGAGCCCCTCTGTCCGCGTCGCGATTGCTTCCGAGGACTGGTATCAAGGTCTGACGGACGAAGAGCGCGCGACCGTGCAGGCGGCCGTCGCAGCGGCCCATGAGGCGAACCGCAAGCTGGTTTCCGACGATACCGAAGTGCTCAAGCAACTGGGTGAGGCGGGGATCGAGGTGATCGAACTGACACCGGAGGAGCGTCAGAAATTCCGTGACGCCAGCCAGCCGCTTTATGAATCCACCGAAATGCCCGATGGCGCGCTTGCCGCCTGGAACGCAGCGGTCGGGCGCTGATCCCATGCGGGCGGTGGCAAATCTGCTGGACCGGCTGTCGGGCGGGCTGAACCGCGTGGCGCTGCTGGGCGCTGCCCTGGCGGTCGCGCTGATGCTCTTCGCGGCCGGCTGGCAGGTCATCGCCCGCTACCTTCTGAACCAACCTCCGATCTGGACAGAAGAGCTTGCGCGCTTCTCCATGGTCTGGGGCGGATTGCTGGGCGCGACCTGCGCCTTTCGGTTCCGCAGCGACCCGACCCTTTTCCCCGAGGCCCTGAAAGCCACCGGAACCCGCGGGTTTGCGGCCACTCTGGTCCGCGCCTTCGGCGTATTGTGCTTTATCCTGCCGATCCTCTGGTTCAGCTTCCTCGGGCCCGGCGCCGATCCGGCGCGCGGCTACCTCGCGCGGCTGACGGGCAGGCAAACCGAAACGATGGACCTGCCGATGGTGGTCTTCGGGATAGCGATCCCGCTCGCCTTTTCGCTCATTCTCCTGCACGTGCTGGCCGATATCGCGCGGGCCATCGCCGAACTGAAAGACACCCGATGAAACTCTTCATGGCTTCGCTGGCAACTGAAACCAATTCGTTCTCCCCGATCCCGACGGGGTGGAGCGGGTTCAAGGAACATCTTTACACCAAGCAGGCATCGCGGGGCGAAGCGGGGCTTTACGCCGCTGCCGTCACGGTCTGGCGACACCGCGCCGAAGCGCTGGGATGGGAAGTGGCCGAAAGCCTGTCGACCTATGCGCAACCGGCGGGCCCCACCGTCGGCCATGTCTACGAGGCGATGCGCGATGACATCCTGAGCGATCTCAGATCTGCCATGCCGGTCGACGTGGTGCTCTTGTCGATGCATGGCGCGATGATCGCACAAGGCTACGACGATTGCGAAGGTGACCTGCTCGACCGGGTGCGCGTCATCGTCGGGCCCGATGCAAAAGTTGGGCTGGAGGTTGACCCTCATTGCCACCTTACCGAAGCGATGCTGGACAATGCCACCGCGATCATCTGCTACAAGGAATACCCCCATATCGACGTGACCGAACGCGCCGAAGAACTGTTCACCATCTGCGCCGATGCAGCGGCGGGCCGGGTCACGCCGGTCATGCGCGACTATGACTGCCGGATGATGGCCATGTATCACACGCCGTTCGAACCGGTGCGCAGCTACGTGGACCGGATGAGCGCGATGGAAGGGACGGGCGGTATCCTCTCTGTCTCTCTGGTGCATGGCTTTCCATGGGGGGACAATCCGCGCTGCGGGACAAGGACGCTGGTCATCACCGATGGCGACGCGGATCTTGCCGCAGAACGGGCCGAGGCCCTGGGCCGGGCGCTTTGGGACATGCGCGGCGACCTGCGCCGCTTCCCCGGCATGGACGAAGGGATCGACCGTGCCGTCGCATCCAACGCCGCACCCGTCGTGCTGGCGGATTTCGCGGATAATGCGGGGGGCGGGGCGCCTTCGGATTCCACCTATGTCCTCCAGGCCGTGCTGGAGCGCGGGCTGAAAGATGTCGCCATCGGCACCTTCTGGGATCCTGTGCTTGTCGGCATGTGCATCGACGCGGGCATCGGGGCCACAATGGCCGTGCGCGTGGGGGGCAAGATCGGACCCATGTCAGGCGATCCGGTCGATCTGACCGTGACGGTGCGCGGCATCGCCCATGATGCCGTGCAGCATCTGGGCACGGCGGAAATGAACATGGGCGATTGCGTCTGGCTCGAAGCGGATGGTGTGCATCTTGTCCTGAACACGCGCCGCACCCAGACCTTCCACCCTGAAGCCTTCGAAAACCTTGGCATCAACCTTGCCGCAATGAAATACGTGGTCGTGAAATCCTCACAGCATTTCTACGATGGCTTCGCCCCGATGGCGGCAGAGGTTATCCACCTCGGCACCCCCGGTGCCATCACCCCGGATTTCACCAGACTTCCGCTGACCAAACGCGACGGGAACTATTGGCCAAGGGTCGATAACCCTTTCTCATAGAATGGAATAATCCATGACAGATATCCCCGACATCATAATCCGCAATGGCCGGGTGATGGACCCGGACAGCGGCTTCGATCAGGTCTGCGACATCGCCATCTCGGGCGGGCAGATCACCCGGATCGGCGCGGTATCTGACAAGGGCAAGACAGAGATCGACGCAACCGGGCTGATCGTCTCTCCCGGTTTCGTGGACATTCACGCACATGGCCAGTCGGTTGCGGCGGACCGGATGCAGGCTTTTGACGGTGTTACCACAACGCTGGAACTGGAGGTCGGCGCGCTTCCCGTGGCGGGATGGTACGACAGGCAGGCGGGTATTCCGCGCGCGCTGAACTATGGCACCGCAGCGGCCTGGCTGTTCGGGCGCAAGGCGGTGATGGGTGCCATCACACTGGACGTCGGCGTGCATCCGATCGACCAGATGGGCGCCGGTGCGGAAGATATGCGCTGGTCGACTGAGGCCGCGGATGCGGATCAAACGAAAGCCATCGTCGCCCATGTGCGGCAGGCGCTGGATGAAGGTGCCATAGGCATCGGTATCCCCAACGGATATGCCCCCGGCGCGGGGGTCAAGGAAATGACCGAAATCTGCGATCTGGCTTTTGAATACGGCACACCGACCTTCACCCATATCGCCTATCTCAGCAACATCGACCCGCAAAGCTCGGTCGACAGCTATGTGCGGCTGATTGGACTGGCAGGGGCGACCGGCGCGCATATGCATATCTGCCACCTGAACTCGACTTCGCTGATGGACATCGAGCGGGTGACGGAACTGGTCGCCAAGGCGCAGGCCCAGGGCCTGCCGGTCACGACCGAGGCCTACCCCTACGGCACGGGGGCCACTGTTGTCAGCGCCGGTTTTTTCAGTGACCCGGACTTTACCCGGCGCACCGGCAGCGATTATTCCAATGTCGAGCTGATCCGGAACCACCACCGGTTCACCGGACGCGAGGATATTGAAAAAGCCCGCGAAAACGCCCCTTCCGACCTGGTGATGTGGCATTTCCTGGATGTGGAGGTGAACGATGAGCACCGCCGCCTGCTGGACCTGTCGGTGACCTATGCGGGCGGCTCGATCGCCTCGGACGCGATGCCCTGGATCAACGAGGACGGCAGCATCTATGAAGGGCTGGAATGGCCGTTGCCCGATACCCTTTCCGCGCATCCGCGTTCATCCGGCACGTTCACACGGTTTATCAGCCGCTATGTGCGGGACCGCCAGACCATGTCCCTGATGGAAGGTCTGGCAAAATGCACGATCCTGCCCACCAGGGTCATCGAAGGATGTGCAGCGCAGATGACGCGCAAGGCCCGGCTGCAGGAAGGGTGCGATGCCGATATCGTCGTTTTCAACCTCGAAACCCTGGAGGATCGGGCCGATTTCACCGCAATGAACCGCCCGTCGGTGGGTGTGTGCCATCTGTTGGTCAACGGGGTGGCTGTCATCACGGATGGCATGCTCAACCCCGATGCCGCGCCGGGCAGGCCGATCAGACGCGAGACCTCATGAGCGTACCGATCCTGGTTGTCACCGGGTTTCTCGGCGCCGGGAAGACCACTTTCATCAACACATTGTTGCAAAGCGGTCATGGCCTGCGGATCGCGGCCATTGTCAATGACTTCGGGTCTATCAACATCGACGCCACATTGATCGGCACATCGGCAGATGGGGTGATCGGGCTGAAGAATGGCTGCATCTGCTGCTCGCTCCAGGGCGACCTGCTGCGCACGCTGCGCACGGTCATGCGCCAGACACCGGTGCCGGAACTGATCGTGGTCGAAGCCAGCGGTGTGGCAGATCCCACCGGCATCATCCAGTCCCTCATGGACCCGGTGATCTGGCAGTCCGCGCGCCTGCAGTCGGTCATCGGCGTCGTCGACGCCACAGATGCACAGCATCGCATGGAAGACCCCTTGTGGCAGACGCAGGTCCGCGGCTCGGATGTGCTGCTTCTGGCCAAGGGGGATTGCACGACCACTGAAGCGTTGAGCGCATTGCGCAGCCGCCTGTCCGTCGCCTTCAGAAAGACCATCCTCGACCTTGCGGAGGCGCCCTCGATATCCGCCTTGCTTGAGCTGCAGGAGACAAACCGCAGCTTCCCCAGGACAAACCCGGTGCCGGACAATCGCTTTGCCCACGCGGAATGGATCCATGAAGGTGCCATTGATCTTGGTGCATTTCAGAAAGTGATGGGCCAGCTCGCGCCGGGGTTGTTGCGGGCAAAAGGGTTCATTCGGTTTAAGGGTCAGGCTGACATGATGCTGTTCCAGCTTTCAGGCAACCGCGCCACGCTGGCCCGCGCAGAAGAAGGGGTGGATCCCGTCTGCCGGCTTGTCCTGATCGCAGAGCGTGACAAGACCGGGTTGGACGAGGCCATCGGGCTGCTCCGCAGGCTTGAAACCTGAATTGTACTGTCAGTGGCCCGGCTTGCACCGGAAATGCCTGGCGGTTGGAACAGGAAGCGCGGTTCAGCTATCGCTCACAGCCGATGGCAATGTTGGTTGTGCGTAATATCAAACCAGTTTAGCAGAATAATTGGCTGGCCAGGCCAAATGAAGTGAATTCTACCGATGCATTGAAGCCATTATCAGGACAACAACTATTGTTCCCGCGCTAAGCTCACCGGTGGGATGTGACCGGGAAAATAGCGGATCAGATCGCTGGAGGAGGAGTCTCGATGGGAAAATCCGTTCGCATTAAGTCCTTCGAGCTGGTCGCGCAGGATATTTCCGATGTCGATGTTCACCTGTTGCATGCCCTTTCAGCCGGGGTGGGCTGGCCGCACCGTCCCGCCGACTGGGAGTTCCTGCGGCAGGTTGGCGAGGGGATCGTCGCGGTGGACGAGATTGGCCGCGTCTTTGGCAGTGCGATGTGGTTTCAGCAAAGCGAAGACTTTGCAACAATCGGGCTGGTGATCACGACGACCCGCTCGCAGGCGCAGGGGGCGGGCCGCTGGCTGATGGCGCAGGTGCTGGAGCGTTGCAAAGTCAGCAACCTGGCCCTGAATGCGACAAAGGCCGCCTATCCGCTTTATCTTTCTCTGGGCTTTGAACATGAGGCGACGGTTTTCCTGAATGCGGGCAAAGTGTCCGCTGTGCCGGAACTGGGCCCCGCACAGGGAAGTCTGGGCAATTTGCCTGTCTCCCAGATCGACGAGATCATGGATTGCGACAGCCAGGGCTTTGGCGTGAACCGTGCTCCGGTGCTGGAAAAACTGGCGGAAACGTCTTCCATCTGCGTTCTGCGCCGGGATGGAAAAGTGGTTGGTTATTCGATGCGCCGTCCCTTCGGGGGGCTTGAGGTGATTGGCCCGATTGTCGCCAGCAACGATGAAGATGCGATCCAGCTTGCCGCCTGGCATCTGAAAACGATGAAGGGGTGTCAGGTGCGGATCGACACACGCGAAGAATCCGGCCCGTTTGCCGAGTTCCTGACCCAATGTGGGCTCGCCCCGGTCGAGACGACGATCACGATGTCGAAGGGCCGCAGGTTCCTGAACCGCTCTGCGACCGCACCCTGGGTCTTTGCTCTGGCGGGCCACGCCCTGAGTTGATCGCGCGGGGCTGAGCCACGCCATCCCCTTGCCGGATTGTACTCCCCGCGGGGACCCTCACCCCGGGCTGACCCTCCCATCCAAGGCAAACTTCCGTAGTTCTGCGGCAAGTGTGAACCCTGCGGTTTTTCATGGAAGTACGAAAGAAGATGTCGCGACTGGCTGCGGAAACGGAGAATCCTGCGGCGCGCGAATGGTCATTCTGATCCCAAGGGCACCAGGGCCGTCCGGTTCGCCCGAAAGAGAAGATATGCAGATGCCAGCCAACAGAACTGCCGGAAAGAACACGCCCCATTGGTGGGAAGCCGCACCGGCCGGATCACCGGCGTTGCGACCGGGCCGGAGCCGGGCACTGCCGATCACCACAAGTTACGGAGCCTGAAGATGTCCTCAATCCCAGCAAATCCACCATCTGAGGCCGGTCAGTGCCTGGAAACCCTTGCCACCCCCTGTCTGGTTCTTGACCGTGACCGTATGGACCGCAATGTGACGCGGTTGCGGGGACGGCTGGCGCAGCTTGGGCCCGAGCTGCGCCCGCATCTGAAAACCTGCAAATCGCCCGAGGCCGCGCGGCGGGTGATGACCACGGCAGCAGGTCCGGCGACGGTATCGACGTTGAAAGAGGCCGAGGAATTTGCCGCCGCCGGTGTCACCGACATCACCTATGCCGTGGGCATCACCCCTGACAAGCTGGACCGCGTGCTGGCGCTGCGCGGGGCAGGGGTGGATCTGGCGGTAACCCTGGACACGGTGGTTCAGGCGCAGGCCGTGGCCGAGGCTTCGCGCAGGGCGGGTGCTGCGATTCCGGCGCTGATCGAGATTGACTGTGACGGCCATCGCTCCGGCGTGCTGCCGCATGACCGCGAGAGGTTGCTGGCCATTGCGGGGGCGCTGACAGAGGCGGGCGCCCTGCGCGGGGTGCTGACCCATGCCGGTGACAGCTATGGCGCGCGCGGCGACGCGGCGCTGCGCGCCTGTGCCGAGGGCGAGCGGGCCAGCGCGGTCGCGGCGGCCACCATTCTGCGCGAGGCCGGCTATGAATGTCCGGTGGTCAGCGTCGGGTCGACCCCGACGGCGCATTTTGCCGAGAATCTTGACGGTGTGACCGAAGTGCGGGCCGGTGTCTTTGTCTTCTTCGATCTGGTGATGGCCGGGATCGGCGTCTGTGCGGTGGACGACATCGCGGTTTCGGTGCTGGCCACGGTGATCGGACATCAGCAGGAAAAGGGCTGGATCCTGGTCGATGCCGGCTGGATGGCGATGTCGCGCGACCGGGGCACGTCGAAACAGGTGCTTGATCAGGGCTATGGGCTGGTCTGCGACATTGATGGTGCGCCGCTGGCGGATCTGATCATGGTGGATGCCAATCAGGAACATGGCATTCTTGCCCTGCGGCCAGGATCAGGCGCCGTGCTGCCCGATCTGCCGATCGGCACCCGCCTGCGGATCCTGCCCAATCACGCCTGCGCCACCGGCGCGCAGCATGACCGCTATCATGTGCTGCGCAGTGACAGCCGCGATGTCGAAGCGGTCTGGCCGCGGTTCGGAGGCTGGTGATGCGCGCGGCAGAGATCACCCCGGTTTCGACCAAGGATGCCCCCGCTGCTGCGGGTCACTACGTGCAGGCGCTGCGGCATGGCGGGCTGGTCTATGTCTCGGGGCAGCTGCCCGTCGCCCCGGATGGCAGCCACCACCCGCAGGCGGATTTCGAGACCCAGGCGCGGCAGGCCATCGCCAACCTGCTGGCTGTCACCAGGGCCGCCGGGGCCTCGGCCGAGACCCTGCTGAAGGTGACGGTTTATCTTGTGGACGTCGCCAACTGGCCACGTTTCAACGCGATCTATGCGCAGATGCTAGGCGATCTGCGCCCGGCCCGTTCTGTCGTGCCGGTGCCCGAGCTGCACTACGGCTATCTCGTTGAAATCGACGCCATCGCCGCCTGCCATGCGTGAGGAGAAGACATGGATCTGAAGACATTGCCCGTAACCCTGCGCCCGATGACCGCAGCGCAGCCTGATCTGGAAAGTGCGCTGAACCTGTCGCAAGCGGTCGGCTGGGCCTATCGCCTGGAGGACTGGCGCATCGCGCAGACCCTGGGGCAGGGGGTTCTGGCCGAAGAAAACGGCGCGGTCATCGGCTCTGCCCTGTGCTGGCCCTATGGGGATGGTTTTGCCACCTGTGGCAGCATCATCGTGTCACCCGCCATGCAGGGGCGCGGGCTGGGGCGGGTCTTGCTGACCCGTTTGCTGGAACTTACCGGCAGGCGCGCCGTGATGCTGAATTCCACGACCGAGGGGATGCGGCTGTATCAGAGTTTCGGTTTTGAGGCACAGGGAACGGTTCATCAGCATCTGGCACCGGCCAGCCTGAACGTGGCACCGGATGCGGCAGATCCGCAGGTGCGTGCCGCCCGCGCCGAGGACATGCAGGCGATCCTGCAGATGGACCGGCGCGCCTTTGGGGCCGACCGCCAGCGGATGATCGCGGAATTCTTCCAGACCGGTTCCGTCATGGTGATCGCGGGTGACGCGGGGCCGCAGGCCTATGCCATCTGCCGCCCCTTCGGGCTTGGCCAGGTGATCGGGCCGGTGGTGGCAGGCGGGGCGGCGGACGCCAAGGCGCTGATCCGGTATTTCCTGCGGTCCAGGGCCGGTCAGGTCCGGCGCATCGACATCGGCGGCGACAGCGGGCTGGGCGCCTGGCTGACGGAGCTGGGCCTGCCCGAAGTGGATCAGGTCACTACCATGATGCGGGGCAAGCGCCCTGCAATTCCCGGGCCGGAGCGGCTGTTCGCTCTGGCCAGTCAATCCTTTGGTTGAGGCAAAGAAATGAAACTTGTTTCTTACTGGCACGACACCGCCCCCAGGTTCCAGGGTTGCGAAACGGGGCCTGTGGAAGGCGATTATGACGTGGCCGTGGTCGGCGGCGGCTTTACCGGGTTGTCCGCTGCCATTGCCCTGGCGCGCAAGGGCGCAAGCGTGGTCCTGCTGGAGGCCGACCGGCTTGGCGGCTGCGCCTCGGGGCGGAATGGCGGGATGTGCAACAATGGCTTTGCCCAGGATTATGCCGGTATGGTCGGCAAGCTGGGGGCCGAAACCAGCCTGCGGCTTTACCAGAGCTTCAACACCGCCGTGGATACGGTTGAAACCCTGATCCGCGCGGAGAACATCGATTGCGACTTTCAGCGCGTCGGCAAGCTGAAGATGGCGGCCAAGCCTGCCCATTATGACAAGCTGGCCCGTTCGCATGAGCTGATGGTGCAGGGGGCAGACCCCGATGCGCGGCTGGTCTCGCGCGCGGAGCTGGGCACGGAAGTGGGTACGGACCGCTATTTCGGGGGGCTGATCTTTCCGCATGCGGCACAGATGCATATGGGCAAATATGTCCATGGGCTGGCCACTGCTGCGGCCCGCCATGGCGCGCATCTGCATGAGAGCAGCCCGGTCACCGGCATCAGGCGGCTGAACGGTCAGGCGCATCGGTTGACCACGCCACGCGGTTCGGTCAATGCCAGACAGGTGTTGCTGGCCACGGGCACCTCGGCTGTCGGGCCGCTGTCGTGGTTCCGCCGCCGCATCGTGCCGGTGGGGGCGTTCCTGATTGTCACCGAGCCCCTGTCCAGAGAGCAGCTTGACGCTCTGGTGCCGGGCCGCCGCAATGCCACGGACACCCGCAACTTTGTCAGCTATTTCCGCGTCACCCCCGACAACCGCCTGCTGTTCGGGGGGCGCGCCCGGTTTGCCGGGTCCAACGCCAGGTCGGATGTCAAAAGCGGCGCCATCCTGCGGCGCTCCATGGTCGAGATCTTCCCGGACCTTGCCGATACCAGGATCGATTATTGCTGGGGCGGGATGGTCGATATGACCGCCGACCGGCTGCCGCGTGCGGGTGAACGCGAGGGGCTGTTCTATTCGATGGGCTATTCCGGGCACGGGACGCAGATGGCGACCTACATGGGTCAGATCATGGCAGAGGTGATGGACGGCAATACGACTGCCAATCCCTGGGGCGATTTCGACTGGCCCGCGATCCCGGGGCATTTTGGCCCGACATGGTTCCTGCCCTTCGTGGGGGCCTATTACAAATTGCAGGATTACCTGCACTGATGATGAAAGAGGTGAGCCCGATGGATATGACCAAAACCAGGCAATTCTACATTGACGGCGCATGGGTCGATGCATCGTCCGATGCCGGTATCGCCTTTGCCGATCCCGCGACGGAGCAGCAGACAGGCAGTATTGCGGCAGGCACCGCTGCGGATGTGGACCGCGCCGTCATCGCCGCGCGCCGGGCGTTCGACAGTTTTTCGCAGACCACGGTGGCAGAGCGCCGCGCCCTGCTGGGGCGCATACAGGCGCAGCTGGAAGCGCGGGCCGAAGACCTTGCGCAGGCGATGACCCGGGAAATGGGCGCGGCCATCAGCTTTTCCCGCAGCACCCAGGTGCCCTTCGGGATTGCCCATATCCGTGCCGCCATCGAAGTGCTGGGCGATTACGACTTTCTTGTCCGGCAGGGCACAACCGCAATTCTGCGCGAGCCGATCGGCGTTTGCGGGTTGATCACCCCGTGGAACTGGCCGTTGTATCAGATCACCGCCAAGGTCGGGCCCGCCATCGCCGCCGGTTGCACGGTGGTTCTGAAACCCAGTGAGCTGTCACCGCTGAGTGCGATCCTTTTTGCGCAGGTCATGCATGATGCGGGCACGCCTGCGGGTGTGTTCAACATGGTGACCGGCACCGGGCCGGAGGTGGGTGCCGCCATCGCCTCGCATCCGGGTGTGGATATGGTTTCGATCACCGGCTCGGTGCGCGCCGGGGTGCAGGTGGCGCAGGCAGCTGCCGTGACGGTCAAGCGGGTGGTGCAGGAGCTGGGGGGCAAATCGCCCAATATCCTCTTGCCTGATGCCGATTTTACCCGCGTCGTGCCGCTTGGTATCGCTTCGGGCATGCGCAATGTGGGCCAGTCCTGCAGTGCGCCGACACGGATGATCGTGCCGACCGAACGCCTGGAGGAGGTCGAGGCGCTGGCGCGGGAACATGCCGCCACCCTGGTTGTCGGCGACCCGAAGGATCCGGAGACAACCATGGGACCGGTGGCCAACCGGGCGCAATATGACCGCGTGCAGCAGATGATCCGCGTCGGGATTGAGGAAGGCGCGCGGCTGATCTGCGGCGGGCCGGGCCGGCCCGAAGGGATCACCCAGGGGTTTTATGCGCGGCCGACGGTCTTTTCGGGTGTGCAGAGCGCCATGCGCATCGCGCAGGAAGAGATCTTTGGCCCGGTGCTGTGCATCCTGCCCTATGAGAGCGAGGAGGAGGCCGTGGCCATCGCCAATGACACGGTCTTTGGTCTGGGCGGCCACGTGCAATCTGCCGATCTGGAACGCGCGCGGCGCGTCGCGCGCCAGATCCGCTCCGGTCAGGTCCATATCAACCATCCGGCCTGGGATGCCCATGCGGCCTTTGGCGGCTACAAGCAATCGGGCAATGGCCGCGAATACGGTGTCTTTGGCATGGAGGAATGTCTGGAGACCAAGGCCATCCTGGGGTTCTTCCCGGGCTGATCGCGGCTGCTTTGCCTGCCAGTGAGCACACCATTGACAGGTTAGGACAAGCGACCTAATGATAATGCCTAGGACGTTTGACCTAGGCATTATCCGGGGCGCAGGCATGACAGCGGAACCAACAGCGACGCGGGAGAAAATCGTAACGGCGGCGGACAGGCTGTTTTACGAACGGGGGTTCGAAGCCACGTCTTTTGCGGATGTCGCGGAACTGGTCGGCATTTCGCGCGGTAATTTCTATTATCACTTCAAAACCAAGGATCAGATTCTGGATGCGGTGATCGAACGCCGTATCAGGGACCGGCACGAGATGCTTTGCGGTTGGGTCGATGACGGCCAGCCGCCCCGGGACTGTATTGCGAATTTCATTGGCATCCTGCTGAAGAACAACAGGAAAATCCGGTCCTTCGGCTGCCCTGTCGGCACATTGTTTTCGGAACTGGCCAAGCTTGACCATCCCGGGGAAACCGGTGCGCGCGGCCTGTTCGACCTGTTCCGCGTGTGGCTGCGCCACCGCTTTCAGGACATGGGCTGCGGAAAAGAGGCCGATGCGCTTGCCCTGCATATTCTGGCCCGCAGCCAGGGTGTGGCGACCCTGGCCAATGCCTATCCGGACGAGGATTTCCTGGAGAGGGAAGTCGCGCAGATGCTGGCGTGGCTTGATGCCGTCGCTGATCAGCACAACAACCACCACTGATACGAGGACAGATCATGTATATCGTCACGCTTTTCCTCACGGCACAGAAATCAAAGGCATCGGAGTTCATGGCGGCCCATAATGCCTGGATCGCCCGTGGTTTTGATGAGGGTGCCTTTCTTCTTGTGGGCAGCCTGAAACCCCAGGGGGGCGGCGCCATTCTTGCCGCAGGCAGTGATCGGGCGGCGCTGGAACAACGCATCGCGGATGACCCCTTTGTACAGGAAGGTATCGCCATCCCCGAGATTCAGGAAGTCGCCCCGGCACGTACCGACGAGCGGTTGTCGTTCCTGACCGCGGCGTCATGACCGGATAAACCGGTGCAGCCGTGCTGCGCCGATGCAGATGGTGTGACGGGTCAGAGATCCAGGATCACGGTATTGACGGCGCGCGACAGGCGGTCGACCATCTCGTCAAGTTCGGCTTCGGTAGCGATGAAGGGCGGGGCCAGCAGCACATGGTCGCCGTGGCGTCCATCGCGGGTGCCGGGCATCGGGTAGCAGATCAGCCCCTCGGCAAAGGCGGCTTTCTTTACCTTGCCCGCAATGCCCAGTGCCGGGTCGAGCGGTGCTTTCGTGCCGCGGTCGGCGACGAATTCGATCCCCCGGAAAAGCCCGCGACCGCGGATGTCCCCGACATGGGCGTGCTGGCCGAAGCGCTGTTCCAGCGCCGCCTGCAGGTGTCGCCCCCGCGTGCGGACCTGCGCGGGCAGGTCCCTTTCCAGCAGTTCGGAGACAACGGCGAGCCCGGCGGCGGCCGCGACCGGGTGGCCGATATAGGTGTGCCCGTGCTGGAAGAACCCGGTGCCCGCCGCGATGGTGTCGTAAATCCGGGCAGAGCAGAGCATGGCCCCGATGGGCTGGTACCCCGCGCCAAGACCCTTGGCGATGCACAGGATGTCGGGCGCGATGCCGTCACCGTCGCAGGCAAAGAGGTGGCCCGTCCGGCCCATGCCGCACATCACCTCGTCGAGGATCAGCAACACGCCGTAGCGGTCGCAGATCTCGCGCAGGCGCTTGAAGTATCCCGGCACGGCGGGCACGGCGCCCAGCGTTGCGCCGACCACCGGTTCGGCGATGAAGGCCATGACGCTGTCCTCGCCCAGGCGCAGGATCTCGGCCTCAAGCTCATTGGCGACGCGCTGGCCGTAAGCCTCCGGAGTCTCGTCTTCCAAGCGGTCGGCGTATTCGTAGCAGGGGGCGATATGGCTCATCTCGACCAGCAGAGGGCCGAATTGCTGGCGGCGCCAGGCGTTGCCGCCCGCCGAAAGCGCGCCGATGGTGTTGCCGTGATAGCTTTGGCGGCGGGCGATCAGATGGCGGCGCTGCGGTTCGCCGTTTTCGACATGGTACTGGCGGGCCAGTTTGATGGCGCTTTCCACGGCCTCGGAACCGCCGGAGACGAAATAGACCCGGTCGAGGTCACCCGGCGCATTGGCAATCAGCAGATCGGCAAGTTTCTCGGCGGGGTCCGAGGTGAAAAAGCCGGTATGGGCAAAGGCCAGCTGGTCGACCTGCGCCTTGATCGCTTCGCGCACCCGCGCGTTGGAATGGCCGAGGCAGGAGACCGCGGCGCCGCCGGAGCCGTCGAAGTAACGCTTGCCGTCGGTGTCGATCAGATAGCAGCCCTCACCGCCGATGGCGGTCGGCAGCGTGGCGTGGCAATGGCGGGGGAAGACGTGGCTCCGGGTCATGACAGATGGTTCTCCAATAAGGAACGCAGCGCCGCGACGGAGGCGGCGTTGTCAGGGTGGGGGTGGTTGCAGTGATCGGTCAGGCTGTTTTCGAACCCCACGCGCAGCGCGCCGCCTGCGCGGGCTGCGGCCAGCAGGCAGGCATGTTCCTGGCTGCCAAAGGCGCAGACCATCCATCCCGCAGCCTTTGGCATGGCGTCACGGAAAGGTTGCAGATCGTCGGGGGAAGACGCCTGGCCCGGCGTGTAGCGGCCCAGCACGAAGATCACTTCGGTTTGATCCGGCTGCACTATGCCCTCGGCCTGCCAGCGGTTCAGCAGCGCGATGTCGTCGGTGTCATAGAGGATGTGTTGAACCTCGGTCCCCAGGTCGGCGCAGGTGCCATAGACCTGTGCCGCCAGCGCCGGGTCGCGGGCGATTTCGCGCACCGAGATCGAGGCCCAGCCAGGTTTCACCGCCTTCAGGCAGGCAAGCTGGTCGGCCACGTCAAAGATACCGCCCGCCTCTGTCGTGATCTGAAGCCGCAGGGCAGGCGCCCGAGCCGCGATTTCGGCCAGCGCCTCGCGGTAGCGTCCGGCGTCGAGCGAATGTCGCCCGTCGTCGTCCCGCACATGCAGGTGCAGGGCATCGGCCCCGGCGGTGGCACAGGCCAGGGCAGTGGCGGCGATCTGGTCGGTGGTGACGGGCAGGGCGGGGTGATCCGCCCTGCTGCGCCGGGCCCCGTTCGGGGCGACCATGATGAAGGTGCGTGTCATGGCTCAGACCCTCCTGCGGTTGCTGTCGGGTCATGGGCGCGGTTCATTCCCGCGCTGCCGCCCTTGACGACAACGGAAGCGTGCGGGGGGAGCGTGTCGGCCATCTGTTCCTGCCTTGTCTTGCGGCGGTTCGGGGTTGCTGTGTCTGTCTTCACCCTTGCGGCGAAAACGAATTCCGTCAATATCATCACAAAATAACGTATGTTATGTCCGGAGGAGCCGTTTTACATGGATCCCACGTTGCGCAGCCGCATCCTCGCAACCCTCAAGGACCAGATCCCGGATCTGCCGAAAGGGCTGCGCACCGTGGCCAAATATGTCGTCGATCACCCGTCCGACTTCGGGCTGGATCCGATCAGGCAGACGGCGAAGAAGGCGGGCGTGAGCACATATACCCTTGTCCGGCTTGCCGAACGTCTCGGCTTTGGCGGCTACGACGAGATGCGCGAACCCTTCCGTCAGGCGCTGGTTTCGGCGGGGGGTGTGATGGAAAAGCCCGCGTGGATCGACCGGCTGCGCGAAGCGGATGAGGTGGGGCGCATCCAGGCGGAGGCCGCGCTCAACAGCATGAGCATCGTGCAGCGCACGCTTGAGCAGCAGGACGCCGCGCAGATGGAGCGGGTGGTGGACATGCTGATGGCGGCGCCGACGGTCTACCTTACGGCGGTGCGGGCGACCTATGCGCTGGCCTATTACCTGCACTACGTCGGCCGGATGGCGCTGCCCTCGCTGCAACTGATCCCGCGACATATGAACAGCCCGGTGGACGAGCTGCACGACGCGCAGCCGGGGGACGTCATGATCGCCCTGACCTTTACCCCCTATTCCCGCGAGACCATCGAGGCCTGCAAGCTGGCGCGACGCAAGGGTGTGAAACTTATCATGATTTCAGACAGCGAGATCGTCGCACCGGACTTCAGTGCCGACGAAACCATGATCGCCTCTGTCCTGTCGCCGCATTACTTCAGCTGTTACGCTGGCGCCATGGCTCTTGTCGAGGCGCTCATCACCCAGCTGGTGGCGGCCAGAGGCGATGCGGCGCGACAGCGAATCGCTTCTTACGAGGCCATCCACGCAGAGAGCCATGCCTATTGGTCAGCGCAGAAAAAACGTTAGTTTTTGGTGTTTGGGGGCAGAAAGGGCCGTTCCGAAGGCCGGTTCTTCAAGGACCGCCCGAAACAGGCATCGGACAGGCGTGACTCGGGACACCATCGGGCAATATCTGCGTGTCGGGCCCCGGTTACCGACGCATCAGCGTAGAACCGGCGTATCCCAGAGATTGAGCTTCACGCCGATCCCCTTCTCGATCGCATTGCGATAAAGGACCGTCCCCCATGCCACGTCCTCGACCGGCATGCCGCCGACGGAAAGCATGATGATCTCTTCATCGTTTCTGCGCCCGGGTGCGATGCCTGCGACGATGTCGCTCAGATCCTCCAGATCGTCCATTGTCAGACGTCCTTCGTCGACAAGGTCCATGAAACGCATCCCGACTACGGGGATCGAATTGTGGGTCGGTTTGGGCACCTCATCAAACCAGGCCTCGTACAGGCCGGTATAATCCAGCACCTTGCGCACCTCCGGCCCTTCGACGCCCTTGTCGAAATTCCCCAGTGCGGGCATGGCCAGAAACGTGCCGGGGCTGATCCAGTCCCGTTCAACATGCGGATAGGCCGACGGATCGCCTGTCGCGCCGGAAGAACAATAGGCCACGACATCGGAGCCCCGCACCAGTTCTTCATTGGTTTCAACTTCGCGGATCGTCGTGACCTGGGGATAGGTCTCCCTGACCCATTCGAGGAAGTTTTCCAGGTTCTTGCGGCCGCGCCCTTTCACCTTCACCGTGTCGATCCCGGGGCAGGCCGCAATGAAGGCACTGAGAGAGGTCTTGCCCATGACGCCAGGACCGAGAATGCCTGCCACCCGTGAATCTTGCCGTGCGAGATGGCGCGCGCCGACGCCCGGAATGGCGCCTGTCCGGTAGGCCGAAAGCAGGTTAGCCGACATCAGCGCGAGGGGCGCGCCGGTGTCGGTGTCTGTCAGGATGAACATCAGGATTGACCGCGGCAGGCCACGTTCGCGGTTTTCGATGTTCGAGCCGTACCATTTCACGCCGACGGTGCCGAAGTTGCCGCCCAGATAGGCGGGCATGGCCATGAACCGCCGGTCCACCGTGGGCTTTGGCATGTTCGGAAATGGCGAGTTTTCGGGAAAGAGGATCAGCGATCCGTGCGAGCTGTTGTTCGTGCCTGCCATGCGGTAATCGCCCCTGGACAGGAGTGCGAACATCTCTTCCATTGCATCCACGCAGGCGGGCATATCGGTCACACCCGCGCGGACCATGTCCGGTTCGGACAGGTAGATGAAATCTATCTTGGTGGAAACACTCATGGCTTCTTCCTCCTGGTCTTTCGTGCCGTTCACCCGCCTGCAGGGCAGGCCGCGGGCCGTTGCCCGGGCAGCAAGACGCGATGGTCTTAATACCCGGCCACCTGCGGAGCCGCGGCAAAATGTGACTGATTGTTACCGGGTCGCGGGACAGCCGGGAACGGCACTTGCGGCCAGTTTCTTGACAGTTCCGGCCAGGTGGCCTGAGCGTGCGTGCCAAAGCTGTTGGCGCCCCCTCGACGGTAAACAATCCCTTGACGGTATTTTATTTCATACATAAAACTATGCATATACATAGAGCGGGGTAGGGCATCGTCGTGCCATCCATAAGCTGTGAAGTACGCATCGTTTCGAGTGAGATCGAAAAGGTGACACGGATCGAAGTGGCCCCTTCGACCCAGATGGTATGGACCGCTTTATGACTGTCAGCGCGGCGACTGCGGCACAGGCCGATGCGATGTGATTGAATGCAATCCGGAACAGCGAGATGTCATCCTGAGCGACATCCAAAAGACCGCCAACAAGGTTGTAAGAAACGGAGAGAAAAATGAAGATTTGGTATCAGAGCTATGTTGATTACGAAAACGGTGCCACCTATTGGGAGCACCTGCGCGAGAACCTGAACGCGGCCATGTCTCCGGGGACAACCGTGGATATTCACGGTATCACACCTTACGACAGCTATGCCCATCCGCTGGTAGAGTTCCGCTGCGCCCGCGAGATGATTGCCAATGTGATCCGGGCAGAACGCGAAGGTTACGATGCCGTTGTGGTCGGGCATTTTCAGGATGCGGGATTGTACGAAGCGCGCAGCGTTGTCGACATCCCCGTGATCGGCCTGGGCGAGGCGACGATGCTCTGGTGTTGCCAGCTGGGGCAACGCCTTGGCATCGTGACGATCAACCCGCGGTTCATCCCCTGGTTCCACCAGCAGATCGGCAAATACGGCCTGCGTGACCGGGTTGCGGGCGTTCATTCCCTGAAGTTTGAGCCGGGTCAGATCCTTGGGGCCTATGGCGACGCGGACAAGGCGCTTGAGGTCAAGGATCTCTTCGACAAACAGGCGGCGCCCCTGGTGGAACAGGGCATCGACGTGGTGATCCCGGGTGGCGGCATTCCGATGGTCCTTTTCGCGCAGTTCCAGAACCACAATGTCGGCGGTGCGCCGGTCATCAATGGCATCCCCATAGCGATCAAGATGGCGGAGATGGCTGTCAGTCTGAAGCAATTGACGGGCCAATCCGTCAGCCGCACCGGAGATTACGTGAAGGCTCCGCCGGAAGTGATCGAGGAATTCCTGACGCATCCGAAAGGTCTGTAAGGCACCGTAAAGTTGTCAGGCGTTGGCCCAAGCGGAGGGTCGGAAGGAGAACGCCTGTACCCCGGCGCATACGGCGTGTTCCGGGCCTGGGTGCCAGTGATCGACGGCAGCAAAGTCCCGCATCGCCGCTCCACAGCCCGGCGATGCGCTTCGTTGCGCAAGAGCGGTTTGAATGGGAAGTTCACGGCTTCCGACACCAGAAACCGAGATGTGGGGTCGAACAGGTTGAGCGCCTGTTCGATCTGGGTCATGCCCGGTCGCACATAGGTCGGCAGGGCCTGCCCGGCGGGCGTCAGGCTCACGCCTTCGCGGCTGCGCTTGAACAGCCGGTTTCCGACCAATTAGTCCAACCCGCGAATGATCCGCGATACGTTTGGGTGCGCGGTATGAAGCGCTTCGGCGGCCTTTGTAACCGACTTGCAATCCGCGACCTGCGGAAAAATTCCAATTGGCGCATCTTGATCGGGCGACGGCTCACGGGCGTTTCCGCCGTGAAGAGGTTCGATGTCGCATATTCATCTCGAAGCGCGCCCTGGTCTGGGTCTGGCTTGCAAGGCGGTTCAAAGCAGATCAGCTCTTGGTCGAAGTCTAGTGAAGCCCTGCCATCGCAGAGCACCGGATTCTGGCCCGGAGACCGCGCGCAGGGGCGGTGGGCGCCCCTTTTCCCGTGTTGTCACCGGTGAAATGCCTTTGATGCCGGGCAGGAATTTCCAAAATACATAATAAAAACAATAATATGTCTCTACAAGTATGCGAAACATCATTTTTGTATGCAATTTCGCTTTACAGAATGCAGAAACAGAATCTAGCGTAGAGAGGACAGGAGAACCCATGCCCCATACGCTTCGACAACAACTCGCCGACCTCGTTCTTCTTGGGGAGCTGAAACCCGGAGACCGCCTTGATGAACACAAGCTTGCCGAGCGTTTCGGCGTGTCACGCACACCCATCCGCGAGGCGATCCGACAGCTTGGCGCCTCCGGCCTGATCGAAATCCGGCCCCGCCGGTCGGCGGTCGTGCGCAGCTTTGACCGGACCGAGCTGAGCGAGGCTTTCGAGGCCATGGGAGAGATCGAGGCGCTTTGTGCCGCCCGCGCCGCCGTGCGGTTCAACGAATCCGAACGGTTGCGCCTGCGTGCCCTGATCGCCACGTCCGAGGATATCACCGCGCGCAAGGATCGCTCCGCTGCGCTGGAGATGGATTTCGAATTTCACGGATTGCTGCATGACGGCGCGCGCAACTGGATGCTCAAGACCGTGGCGGAAGAGACCCGGCTGAAGATCACCCCTTACAGCGCCGCGCTGTTCACCATGGAAAGCTATGATGCCGATCTGGGGCGTCCGCATAATCAACACGCCGAAATCGCCGAGGCGGTGCTGGTCGGTGATGGGGATCGCGCCGGGGCGCTGATGCGCGAACATATCGCCCAGGCCCTGATCGCCCTCCAGCAATTCTTTGAAGAGACGGCGGCGCAGCCGGATGCGCCCAAGGCAAAAGGCAGAACCTGATGAGCCATGCATATCTCGGCCCCGGCCGCGCACAGATGTTCGCCACCGGCGCGATGTGCGCCACGTCGCACCCCTTCGGCGCCCGCGCGGCAATCGAGGTTCTGGGGCAGGGCGGCAATGCGGTGGATGCGGCGGTGGCCGGGGCGGTGGTTCTGGGGTTTTGCGAACCTGCGATGACCGGGCTGGGTGGCGATGTCTTTGCGTTGATCCATGATGCCAGGACCGGTGAAAGCCGCGGCCTGAACGGGTCTGGCCGCGCGCCTGCGGCGCTGGACGCGGCGGATCTGCGGGCGCAGGGGATGCGGGCCATCGGGCTCGATTCGGTTCATTCCGTCACCGTGCCCGGGGCCGTCGATGCCTTTGGGCGGTTGATCGCGGAAGAGGGTCGGCTGGACCTGGCCACGGTGCTGGCCCCGGCGATCCGCTATGCCGAAACCGGGGTGCCGGTGCATCGCCGCACCGCCATCGACGCCGACCATTTCAGCCACCGGCTTCAGGGGGCGGGGCGGCAGCATTTCCTGAACCACGGCAAACCCTACCGCGAGGGCGACATCTTTGTGGCACCCGGCCAGGCCGAAGCACTCCGTCTGATCGCAAAGGACGGTGTGGGCGCATTCTATGAAGGCCCGATCATGGAGGACATTCTTTCGAGCCTGCGCGCAGCGGGCGGTGTCCACACGGCCGAAGATTTTGCCAAGACCCGCGCCGATGCGGTGACCCCGATCCGGCGCGCCTATCGCGGCCATGATCTGGTTGAATTGCCGCCGAACGGGCAGGGGGCCACCGCCCTTCTGATCGCGGCATTGCTTGAAAAGTTCGATATCGGCGCACTTGACCCCAATGGGGCAGAGCGGGTTCACCTGGAAGCCGAGGCCACGCGCCTGGCTTACGGTGCCCGCAACCTTTTTGTCGGCGATCCGGGCAAAGCGACGCTGTCTCTCGACGGCATGTTGTCCGAGGCGGCAATCGATGCGCTGGCCGCCGAGATCGACCCGAAACGGGCCGGCACCCTGATCCGGCCGCGAACAGAGGCTTTGCACAAGGATACGGTCTATATCACCGTGGTGGATGGCGACGGGCTTTGCGTGTCGCTGATCTATTCGATCTTCTGGCCCTATGGCTCCGGTTTCGCGTCGGAACGTTTCGGGATCGGGCTGCAGAACCGGGGCGCGGGCTTCACGCTGGAAGAGGGCCATGTGAACGAGCTGCGCGGCGGCAAGCGTCCGCTGCACACGCTGATCCCCGGTCTGCTGGAAAAACCCGGCGAATATGCCATGCCCTTCGGGGTGATGGGCGGGGCCTATCAGGCGACGGGCCACGGCCATTTTGTCTCCAACCTTGTCGATTATGGCATGGACATCCAGGCCGCCATCGACGCGCCGCGCAGTTTCCTCGACATCACCTCCGGCATGCTTGATCTGGAACAGGGCTTTGACGACAGTGTTGCGGCCCGCCTTGCAGAGATGGGGTACAAGGTGCAACGCCCGCCGGTCGGCATGGGCGGGGCGCAGGCGATCCGCCGCGATGTGGCCGGTGGCCTTCTGACCGGCGGCAGCGACCCGCGCAAAGACGGCATGGCCCTGGGGGTGTAGGATGAACGGTCCGACGCCTTTCAAATCCCGGACCCGACCCCGTTTCAGTTTTGCGGGCGCGCTGCGCGGTCTGGCGGCTGTCGCCGTGATCTCGCTGCTGATGTTGCAGATCGTCGTCGTGGCCCTGCGCTATGTCTTCTCGATCGGCGCGCCATGGGCCACCGATCTGCTGACCTACCTCTTTTTCTTCATCGTTTCGCTGCCGCTCGCCGGGGTGCTGCTGCGCAATGAAAGCGTGCGCGTGGACGTGATGAACCAGCGCTTCCCGCCCGCCCTGCGCGACTGGATAGACCGCATCGCCCTTCTGGGGCTGCTGTTCCCGGCAATGGCCTGGGCGGCGTGGAAATCGGTGCCGATGGTACAGACCTCCTGGCGGGTTCTGGAAAGCTCTCCGACCCTGGGCGGCCTGCCGGGCTTTTTCATCCTCAAGACGATCACGGCGCTGCTTTTTGTCACGCTTGCCGTTGTCGCCCTGATCCTCGGGCTCCGGCCCCGCCTCTACCGGCGC
Organism: Sulfitobacter sp. G21635-S1; assembly: GCF_027213915.1. Lineage (NCBI taxonomy): Bacteria > Pseudomonadati > Pseudomonadota > Alphaproteobacteria > Rhodobacterales > Roseobacteraceae > Sulfitobacter > Sulfitobacter sp. G21635-S1. Next base: position 245,109 of record NZ_JAPWGV010000001.1, on the reverse strand, counting down.
AATCCGAGTGAAGAAAGCGATGCGACATGAGCGGTGCCCTGCTTGTCCTTCTCGGGGTCACGCTTTTATGCGGTATCCTCTCCGGTGCGCCGGTGTCCTTTGTGCTGATCGGGGTGCCGACGGTGGTCGCCTTCCTCGGCGCGGGGCTGGGCGTGTTCGATCTGGGCTTTCTCGCCGCCTTCCCGTCGCGGGCCTTTGGCATCCTGACCAACGACGTGTTTCTGTCGGTGCCGCTCTTTGTCCTGATGGGCGGGCTTCTGGAGCGGTCGAGCATCGCCAAGCGGATGATGCTGACGGCGGGCGCGCTTTTCGGGAACCGCGAAGGCGGCATGGCCTATGCGGTGGTCATCGTCGGGGCGCTTCTGGCGGCGTCCACCGGGGTGATCGGGGCGACGATCTTCATGCTGGGCATGATCGCGATGCCGGCGATGCTTGAGGCGGGCTATTCGAAATCCCTGGCGTCGGGGGTCATCTGTGCGGCCGGGTCGCTGGGTCAGATCATCCCGCCCTCCATCCTGCTGATCCTGCTGACCGATCAGATCTCGGCGGCCTATCAGGCCGGGCGGCGCTCAGCCGGGGAATGGGCGGTCGAACCTGTCTCCGTCGGGGATCTCTTTGCCGGGGCGTTCCTTCCCGGCATCCTGCTGGTGGTCCTCTATATCCTCTACATTCTGTTCACTTCGATCCGGACCCCGGCCAACTGCCCGCCGGTGGTGACACGTGATGCCGCGGGCAACCGGACCCGGCCGGACCTGCGCGAGGTCACCTATTCCCTGCTCATGCCTTTGCTGCTGATCGTGATCGTGCTCGGTTCGATCCTTGGTGGCGTGGCCACAGCGACCGAAAGCGCGGCGCTTGGCGCGGCGGGGGCGCTGGTGATGACAGCGATGAACCGCGACGGCGTGCCGCTCTGGCGCATGCTGTTGTTGATGGCGGTACTGCCCGCCGCCTTTGCGCTGGTTGCCGTCAAACTGTCCGGCGGTGCGCAGGCCTCGCCGCTGGCGGGGGGCATCGGGCTGGTGGCGCTGGTCGTGATGTGCCTTGGCACCCTCAGTGCCCTGCTGCAGGAATTGCGGCGCGGTGGCATGTGGGACGCCGCTGTCGACACCGCCAGTATGGTCGCCATGCTGACGCTGATCGTGCTGGGGGCGACGATGCTGTCGCTGGTCTTCCGTGGCCTGCACGGCGAGCAAATGGTCGAGAGTTTCCTGCACGGCCTGCCGGGCGGAGAGCTGACGGCGGTGCTGGTCGTGATGGCGATCATCTTCGTGCTCGGCTTTGTCATCGAATATGTCGAGATCATCTTTATCGTCGTGCCGATCGCCGGGCCGCCGCTGATGGCGGCGGGTGTCGATCCGGTCTGGTTCGCCATCCTGATCAGCATGAACCTTCAAATCAGCTTCCTCACGCCTCCCTTCGGCTATGCGCTGTTCTACTTCCGCCGCGTCGCACCCGAGAGCGTGAAGACCCTGGACATCTACAAGGGGATCCTGCCGTTCATCCTCTTGCAGATCGTCGCGCTGGCCATCGTCTTCCTGGTCCCGGACCTGGCGACCTGGCTCCCCGACACGATCTACAAATGAGCGGCCCAACCAACAGGGATGATAAAGAAATGAAAAGAAGAGCCTTCATCACCGCCGCATCCGTCGCCTCGGTGACCCTCGCGGCCCCCCGGATCGCCAGCGCCCAGGCGCAGCATAACTGGAAACTCGTCACCTCCGTGCCGCGCGGCCTGCCCGGGCCCGGCGTCTCGGCCCTTCGCTGGGCGGAGCGTGTCACCGCGATCACCGAGGGCGCGATCAACGTGCAGGTGTTCGGCGCCGGCGAGCTGGTGGCGCCCTTTGCCACCCAGGAAGCCGTCGAAAGCGGGACCGCCGAGGTCTACCACGGCTCCGGCACCTGGTTTTCCGGCCGGGACATCGCGCATGCCTTCTTCACGGCCGCCCCTTACGGGCTGACCTTCGATGAGATGCATGCCTGGATGTATTACGGCGGCGGCCAGGAGCTGCTGGACGAATTCACCAATCCGCGGAACCTCAAAGTGTTCATCGGTGGCGGCTCCGGCCTGCAGACCGCCGGCTGGTTCAAGAAACCGATCACCTCGCTCGACGACCTGCAGGGGCTGAACTTCCGCGCTGCCGGCCTTTATGGCGAGGTGCTGCGCAAGCTCGGCGTCAATCCGACCTCGATTCCACCGGGCGACATCTTTGCCGCGCTTCAATCCGGCGCGCTGGACGGCGCCGAATGGGTCGGTCCGTCGAACGACCTGGCCTTCGGCCTGCAGAACGTCGCAAAGTACATGTATGCGCCCTCGCCGGTTGAGATTTACGGCGGCATCGAGTTCGGCATCGGCATGGACGCCTGGAATGCGCTGACCGACGGCCAGCGCGTCATGGTCGAAGCGGTGACCGAGGCCGAGGCCAACCGGTCCTCCGCCGATACGCTGCATGCGCATTTGCAGGCCTATGAAAAGCTGAGCGCCATGCCGGACCTGACCATCGACACATTCCCCGATGAGGTCTGGACCGCGATCCAGGACGCCTCCCGCGAGGTGATCGAAGAGGTGAAGGAGACGAGCGATTTCCACCGCCGTTTCGTCGACGCCTACTATGCCTATGTCGGTCAGGCGACGCAGTACAAGCGCTTCTATGACACGGGCTTCCTGCAGGCACGGCAGAACTTCATCCTTTGAAGTTCCCGGCGATCTTCCCGCCGCTGATCGGGTTCCTGATGGTGCCCATGGGATCGGCGGCGGGTTGTTCAGGGTGATCCGGTTTTGAACAGGCGCCAGGCCACCCCAACCGTCACAAAGAGATACCCTATGACCCGCGAAACCCCCATCTATACTGGTCCCGAGCTCTGCGCGCTCAGCGCGGTCGAAGCGGTCGATCTTCTGCGCCGGGGCGACGTGTCGGTCCTTGAGCTGATCGACGCGGCCCAGACCCGGCATGCCCAGACGGATCCGGCGATCAACGCCATGCCGACACCCTGTTTCGACCGGGCGCGGGCGGCGGCGGGGGCGCTTCAAACACCCGGTGAAGACCGGGGCGCTTTGTATGGCCTGCCTGTCGGGATCAAGGATCTGACTGCGGTGGCCGGGGTGCGGACCACTTTCGGCACGCCGGGTCTGGCCGATTACGTGCCCGAAGCCTCCGACCCGCTGGTTGACCTGATCGAGACCCGGGGCGGCGTGGTGCTGGGCAAGACGAACACGCCTGAATTCGGGGCCGGGGCCAATACGTTCAATGCCATCTTCGGTGCCACGCGGAACCCCTGGGACACCCGCCTGAACCCCGCCGGGTCCTCGGGCGGGGCGGCGGCACAACTGGCTGTCGGGCAGGCATGGCTCAGCCAGGGTTCGGATCATGGCGGCAGTCTGCGAACCCCCGCGGCCTATTGCGGTGTGGTGGGCCTGCGGCCCAGTCCCGGGCTTGTCGCGGGCGGACCGGCCCAGGCGGGTTATATCACCGAAGGCGTGCAGGGGCCGATGGCGCGCTCCGTCGCAGATTGCGCGCTCTTCCTCGACACGATGACCGGGTTCGATGCGCGCTACCCGCTGTCCTACGCCCGCGCGTCCGCGCCCTATCTTGCGGCGACAGACCGGGCCGAGGTCACCAAATTGCGCATCGGCTACCTGCCGGACCTGTCCGGTGAAAGCGCGGTCGACACCGACATGCGCAGCCATATCGACGCGGCGATGCAGAAGATGGCGCGGGCGGGCGCTTCGGTCGAGGAGGTTGCGCCGGATCTGTCAGGTATGCGGCGGGCCTATTACATACAGCGCGGCCTGCTCTGGGCCAGTCTGATGCGCGACATCGACCCGGCGATCCGCAGCGGGTTCAAGCAGACGCTGGAGGACAACCTGCAGTTCGGCCTGAACCTGCAGATGGATGAAATCATCGACTCGCAACTCATCCGCTCCCGCCTCTACGACGAGACCCAGACGGTCTTTGCACAGGTCGACGTGCTCGCGGCGCCGGTCGTCGGCTGCATGCCCCATCCGGTCGAAGAGGAATGGGTGCGCCGGGTCGGTGGCCGGGACCTGGATTTCTACATGGACTGGCTGGATTGCGGCTTTCTCGCGACAGCTGTCGGCCTGCCCGCCATGTCGGTGCCGGTCGGGCTCAATGCGCAGGGCGTGCCGGTCGGGCTGCAATTGATCGGCAAGCCGAGGGGCGAGGCGGACCTGCTGGCGGCCGCCCGCTGCGTCGAACTTGTTTTCGGCGGGCCGATGCCGGTTTTTGACCCCAGGGTGACCCACGTCTGATAGGAAGCGCAACGGCGGGTGGTCGATCGCCACGATGTCCGCAAGCTGGCCGCATCTGAAGAATCCGTTTCACGCCATTTCGCCGGTGTTCCACCCCGATGAATACCCTCCGCGCCTCACCCTTTCGGCGGCGCATGAGGTGGCGCTTTGCCTCTATTTGATGGAGGAGGCGATCACCAAGGGTCTCAACGGCGGCGTTGCGGCGATCATGGTCGAGCCGATCATGGGCAACGGTGGCCATATCGTTCATGCGAAAGCCTATCACAAGGGGCTGTTGGTGTCCTGCGAGCTGGTCCGTGACCGGCAGGCCAAAACCTCATCCCCCAGGGCCGCGGCAGAGGTAAGCCGGCGCGGGCCGGTGCGCCGCGCATTCAAAGGGTCGCGTTACGGTCCGAGACCCATTTCCAAAGGGCATTTGCGACCGGACCCGGAGAAGACTCCCGGCGGCGCATGGCAAAGATTTCAGAACGCCGCGGAGAGAAACCATCGACCGCTATTGGACGTAATGAGCCATCTGCGATTTCCTGACGGATCAGGTGATCCGGCATGCCGCCCCAGCCGAGCCCGGAGAGGATGACCTGTTTCTTGGCGGCAAAGTCCGAAACCGTCCATCGGCGGGCACCGGGCAGAAGGTCGCGGCTCTGGCTGTCGTCGGGTCCCGCGGTGCCCGAGACAACGATCTGCGGGATCGCCTGCAACACCGACAAAGGCAGCGTGCCAGGCCCGAGCCGTTCGGCCAGCGCGCGGCAGGCCACGGGCCGGATATGGACCACGGCCAAGGGGCGTGTCTCGACCTCCTCCAGCGGCACACCGTCCAGGGTCGCTATCGCGACATCGGCCCGGCCTTCCATCAGGCGCGCAATCGGACCGCCCATCATTTCCGTGGACAGCCGCAGATGCGTCGCCGGGAAACTTTTGCCGAGGTCGGCCAGCACCGGCAAAAGCAGGTCCAGCGGCAAGGTTGCGCTGACGGCGAGGCGCAACTCCGGCTCCTCATGTGCGCGGAGCCGGGCCGCGGTCGCATTCAGTTCCCGCATCTCGGTCAGGACGCGAATGGCTTCGCGGTAGAACACCCGCCCCTCGGCAGTCAGGGTCGGGCGATAGGTGTCGCGCGACAGAAGCTTCAGCTCCAGTTCGTCTTCAAGCTGGCGTATCGTGTGGCTGATGGCGCTTTGGGATTTGTTCAGCCGTTCTGCGGCCCCGCGAAAGGTGCCGGTGGCGACGACGGCGTCCAGGGCGAGCAGTTGATGATGTTTCATGATGATTAGGTATATTGATTATTTATGTGAAAACTCGATATTATCTATAAATCATCATGCGCGCTAGAGACAGGGTATTCCCAGACCAGGAGACCCCATGATGAAACTCTACTACAAACCCGGCGCCTGCCCCCTTGCCAGCCACATCGCGCTTTACGAAACCGGTGCGGCCTTTGAAATCGAGGCGGTCGATACCGATACCGGTCGCACGGAATCCGGCGCGGATTTTCGGGCGATCAACCCCAATGGTTACGTGCCGGCCCTCCGGCTTCCTGACGGGGCCGTTCTGACCGAAGGTGCTGCAGTTCTGCAGCTGATTGCTGATCGCCATCCGGAGGCCGGGCTGGCACCGGCGCCGGGGAGTTTCGACCGCGCCCGTCTGCACGAGGCGCTGAACTGGATTTCCGCCGAACTGCACAAGGCCTTTGGCCCGTTGTTCCGCGCAGGCACCACCGAGGACGAACAGGCCGCCGCCCGCATCGCGGTCGGAACGAAATTCGATCGGGTAGAGGCCCAGCTCTCGGATGGCCGCATCTGGCTCGTGGCCAACCAATTCTCGGTCGCTGACGCCTACCTCTTTGCCGTGGCGAACTGGGCAAACTTCACCGGGATTGAACTGTCGAACTGGCCGAACCTTGCCGCGCTGGTCGATCGCGTGGCTGCCCGGCCTTCCGCCCAAAAGGCGATGAAAGCCGAAGGATTGATCCAGTGAATCCCGTAGAACACCACCGCATTGCAGAGCTGATGGAGGTCTATTTCGAAGGTCTGCATCAGGCGGACAGCAGAATGTTGCGCCGGGTCTTTCATCCGCAACTGGCCTATGTCTGCGCCACCGAGGGCGACGAGCTGTATCTCGACCTTGAAACCTACATGACCCGCATCGACGGGCGCGAGCCGCCCGCCCGGCGCGGTGATCCGCGCGACGAGGCGATCCTTGAGATTGCTTTTGGCAGCCCCCGCCTGGCCCGCGTTACCGCGCGCATGAGCATGATGGGGCGCAGCTATCTCGACCACCTGACACTTGTTCCGCATGACGGTGCATGGTGCATCGTGACCAAGGTCTTCACTTACCTGCCGCGAGAGGACTGACCCATGCCCTATGTCAACATCAAGATCACCCGCGAAGGCGGTCCTGAAGGAACCGGCCCTTCGGCTGAGGAGAAAAGCCGCCTCATCAAGGGCGTCACCGATCTGTTGCAGGAGGTCCTTGGCAAGGACCCCGCGACGACATTTGTCGTGATCGACGAGGTCGCGCTGGATGACTGGGGGATTGGCGGGTTGCCGGTGCCGGATTATCGGCGGCAGCAGGGAAGCCCCGCCTGACCGCAGCCTATGGCCTGTCAGCAGTGGCTTCGTGCATTCACCGTATAAAAACCACTATGCGGTTAATAATTGCGCTTGCCGGAATTAATTGACACGACTAGGGTGCGGGGGAAGAGGAGACCCCATGAAAACCAACGAAGGCGTTATCAACACATTCATCGAGGCCGGGATTACACGCGGATTCACGCTGCCCGGCCTTGGCATCACCTGGTCGCTGCCGGCCTTTTACGACCGCCAGGAGGAGTTCGAGCTTGTGCTTGCGCGCTCGGAGCAAAGTGCCTCGGTCATGGCCCAGGTGGCGGGCAAGCTGACGGGAAAGCCGGGGGTGCTGATGGCGCAGGGGCCCTTTGCCACCAGCACGGGGGCCTTCGGGATACTGGAGGGGTATTTCTCATCCTCGCCGATGGTCGTGATCACGGATACCTCCTGTTACGACGGCTTCGCGCAGCATGGTGTTTATCAGACCATGACGGGTGATTACGGCGCCGGTGATGCCTTTGCCGTGCTCAAGACCATGACGAAATACGCCACTTACGCGACCACGCCGACCGAGGCGGTCTATGGCACCCAGCTTGCGATCAAACATGCGATGACGCCCCGGCAGGGACCGGCGGCGATGATCATGCGGACCAACATCATCCGCGAGGAGGTGCCGGAAGACGCCCGTGCGCGGCTTTATCCGACCGAAGGCTACCTGCGGCGCACGCCGATGGTGCCGGACCGCAAGGCGTTGCAGGCCATTGCCGAGGCGCTGGCAGGGGCGAAGGCGCCGGTGATCATCGCGGGCAACGGGGTCTATATGAGCCGTTCGGGCGAGAAGCTGCAGCGCTTTGCGGAAGCGCAGGGTGTTGCCGTCGCGTCGAGCTATCATGGCAAGGGTGTGATCGACGAGACCTGTCCGATTGCGGTCGGGATGATGGGCAACTGGGCCTCTGCCTCTGCCAACCGGATGGTACAGGCGGCGGATGTGATCCTTGTTCTGGGGTGCAGCCTGGGGCCGGAATACACGCGGTTCCGCGATGCGCAGATGATGCGGCCCGGAGATCAGACGATCATTCAGGTGGATACCGATCCGCATAACGCGGGCTGGGTCGTGCCGGTGGATATGGCGGTGACGGCGGATGTGGCCTATGTGCTGAATTTCCTGCTGGGGGTCGAGGAGCCAAAGGCGGGCGTTGTTGACGGGCGTCTTCGCCGGATTGCGGCGATCCGGGAACAGAACGATTATGGCGTGCTGCCGGAGTACAAGACCGCGCCGGGGACGGTGCATTATGCCGACATCATGCGCGGTCTGGGAGGATTCCTGGAGGCGCAGGACCTGCTGACGCTGGACGCCGGGACAAACCGGATCTGGGCGACCTCGCGCCTGCCGCTGCGCCATCCGCATCAGCTGGTCGCGCCCGGTGGGATCGGCGGCATGGGGTGGAGCACGCCCGCTGCAACCGGGGCCAAGATCACCTGCCCGGAAAAGCGGGTGACCGGGCTGATCGGGGACGGTGGTTTTGTGATGACGATGGATGCCGTCGCCACGGCGGCAGAACAGGGGATCGACGTGGTCTATGTTGTTGCGAACAACGCCGGGCTCGGGATGGTACGCGACAATCTGGGCAACCAGCGGATCGGTGTCGATTTCATGGATCATGATTTTGCCAAGGTTGCCGAAGGGCTGGGCGGTTCGGGGCTGACGGTGACGGAAGCCGACCAGATGGGCGATGCCCTGCGCGAGGCGCATGGCCGGTCCGGGCCGGTCGTGATCGACGTCAAGGTCGACCCGGCAGCCAGCCACCGCGATTGTTCGGACTATGGCGATCTGATGGATCCTGCGACGCTGAAGTGACCTTTGGCCGGGGTTGATGCGCACCTTCGCACAAGACACGCGAATTCATATGGGGTAATGCAGGCCCCATGACAGATGCAAAGAAACCCAAACTCACCGCCAACCGGCGGGGCAGACCGCGGCAGGACATGGGTGCCGCGGCCCTGAACGACGACCGGCCCTTTGTCACCTCGCTGGCGCGGGGCCTGTCGATTCTGCGGGCTTTTCAGGCCGAGGACATGGTGCTTGGCACCCAGGTCATCGCGGAACGGACGGGGCTTCACAAGACAACCGTGTCGCGGTTGCTGGGAACGCTGACCAAGCTGGGATACCTGCGGTATCTGCCGGAATATGGCAAATACGCCGTTTCAAACCAAGTTCTGACTCTGGGTTTCGCCGCCATCGGGCGGTTCGGTTTCGCCGAGATGGTGCGGGGCCATATGGAGAAGATCGCCAGCGGTGGCGATTGTGCCGTTGCGCTGAGCGTTCGGGACGAGCGCGACATGATGTTTGTCGAGCTGATCCGCAAGCCGACGGCGGTGGCGCTGAACCTGAATGTGGGGTCACGTATTCCGCTGGCGCTGTCTGCACCGGGGCGTGCCTATCTGGCCTTTGCGGAGGGGCAGGAGCGTGAACGCGCTTTTGCCGATCTGGCAAAGCTCTATGGCGACAGCTGGGAGGAGCGGGTGCGCCCGGATTTGCAGGCCGCGCTCGACCGTTTTGTGACGCAGGGCTATGCCGACAGTTTTGGCGACTGGAACGCCCAGCACAACGCCATCGCAGTGCCGGTGCGCGAGCCCTTGACCGGTGACATCTATACCATCAGCGTCGGTGGCAATGCCGCGCTGCTGCCGCCGGAAACTCTGCGCGCACAGCATCTGCCGCAATTGCTGAGCGCGGCACAGGCGATTTCCACCCTGGGCGGTCGGGTGCATTGAGGCGGGTCAGCCGGACCGCCTGAAGCGGGACCGAAGCAGCGGCCAGAGCAGGATTGCCGCTGTCACCGCAAAGAGCGCCAGTGCGATGGGACGCTCCAGGAAGGCCAGGACATTACCGTCCGTCAGGATCAGCCCCTGCCGCAGTGACATCTCGATGGTTGGTCCCAGGACCATGCCGATCACGATGGGGGCCAAGGGGTAGGAGAGGTAGCGCAGGAGGGCACCGCCGACCCCGGCGGCAAAGGCCACCCAGATGTCGAAGGTGCTGCCATTCACCCCATAGGCACCGACCGTCGAGATGATCAGGATCAGGCCGATCAGGATCGGTTCCGGGATTCGCAGGATGCGGGTGAACAGCGATGCGCCAAGGGCACCGGTGGCGAACATCACCAGATTTACCAGGATCAGGCAGAGGAAGATCGCATAGATCAGATCGAGGTGGTTGGCGAAAAGCTGCGGACCGGGGGCGATGCCCTGTACCACCAGCGCCCCCAGCATCACTGCGGTCACGGGGTCGCCCGGAATGCCGAGGGCGAGGGTCGGCACCAGTGCGCTGCCGGTCACCGCGTTGTTTGCGGATTCGCAGGCGACCAGCCCGTCGGGCTCGCCCTTGCCGAAATTCTCCTGCCGTTTCGAGGTGCGCCGCGCTTCGGAATAGGCGATGAAGGCGGCGGTGGCGGCCCCGGTGCCGGGCAGCGCACCAACGAAAGAGCCGATCATCGAGCCGCGCAACAGCATCCCCAGCCGGATGCGCCATTCCCGCCAGGGCGGCACGCGGAAGCCGACGCGCATCTCGGCGGGATCGGGCTTGTCGCCGTCAAGATTGAGGACTCTCAGGAACATCTCTGAATAGGCGAAGATACCGACAATGACAGGGATCAGCGCAATCCCGGCGCTGAGTTGGAAGCTGCCGAAGGTATAGCGCATGTCGCCGGTCACAGGGTCGACGCCGATGGCGGCCAGCATCAGCCCGATGCCGCCCGAGACCAGCCCCTTGGCCATCTGCCCGGAGGAGACACCGGCGATGCAGGTCATCGCGAAAAGGCCGAGGGCGAAATATTCGATCGGGGTGAATTGCAGGGACAGGGCCGCGAGCGACGGGCCCGCGATGATGAAGATCGCGACGGAGAACAAACCACCAAGGGTCGAGGCCACGGTGACCCAGCCGAGCGCGAGATCGGCATCACCGCGCCGCGCCATCGGGAATCCTTCGAGCGCGGTGGCCGCCGCCTGGGGCGTGCCCGGCGTGTTGAGGATGATTGCGGTGATGGAGCCGCCATAGACCGAGCCGCAATAGACGCCCAGCATCAGCGCGATGGAGGGGATCTGCGGCAGGGAGAAGGTAAAGGGCAGGGCCATGGTCAGCCCGATGACGGAACCAAGCCCCGGCAGGACGCCCACGACAACGCCGACGATGGTGCCGCAGATGATGCAGACCATGGTCAGCGGGGTGGCGATCTGGGCCGCGGCGGTTATCAAAAGCTCCATCGTGATCCTATCTCCGGCTGTTCAGAAGCCGATGTCGAAGGGGCTGGCAGGAAGGATGATCAGGAACACCCGCTCGAACAGGAGCCAGACGGCGATGCTGTAGACCAGCGCGACGGCCACGATCGTGACCCAGGTGCGCCGGCCCAGCAGCAGCGGCACGGCGATCCCGAAGAGGATGCTGGCGATGAGGAATCCGGCGAACTGGATCAGGGCGCAATAGGCGGCGGTGGCCAGCACCAGCGACGCCACCCGCCAGGTCGGGCGCGGGCCGTTTTGCACGGCACCGCGCGGAGAAAAGACATTTGCCAGCAGGAAAGATTCCGCGATCAGCAGGAAGATCAGCACAAGGCGCGGGAAAAAGTAGGGGCCGCGTCCGGCGCTGTTTTGGGCAAAGGCGCTGACCTCGCCGAAGGTGAGCATGAGGAAGACCGCAGTGACCGCCACGATGCAGAGTGCCACGACCCGGTCCGCGATGATCGTGGACCGGAAGGGCGGGCGAGACGTCTTTTCCATCAGGTCGGGTCCTCCTGCCCAAGGCGCTGCCGGTCGATCCTGGCAGCGCCCCCGGTTCACTTCGAGAGCAGACCGGCCTTCTCAAGCAGGACGCGGTTTGTCTCGTATTTCTCCCGCACGAAAGCGGTGAACTCCACTGAACCCATATAGGCCGAGGGCTGTTTGACCGCTTCCATGCGTTCCTGGAACGGTGCGGAATTTACCGCAGCTTCACAGGCCCCTTCCAGGCGGGTGACGTCTTCCTCCGTCAGACCCTTGGGCGCGACGATACCGCCCCAGATCGGGAAGTCGAGATCATATCCCTGTTCGGCCGCCGTGGCGAGATCGGGTTGTTCCTTCAGACGTTCGGATTGCAGCATCGCCAGCGACTTCAGCTGTTCGGCGTTGCTGCTGAAGAAGGAGACATGCGGGATGAAGACATCGGCGGTGCCGTCCAGCAGCGCCTTGAGGGCGGGGCCGTCGCCGTTCACCGGCAGATAGGTCATTTCGATGCCCGCCGCTTCCGCCAGGGCCAGCCCCGCGATATGCGGCACGGAGCCGATGGCCTGTACCGCGAAGGTCACCTCGCCGGGGTTTGTCTTGGCGTGGCTCACCATCTCCTCAAGCGTGGAGAAGGGTGCATCCTTGGCCACGGCGATGACGGTCGGGGCGGAATAGGCGAGGCAGATGTAATCGAAACTGTCGATGTTGTAGGGGAGGGCGCGCAGATGCGGCTGCGTGGTCAGCGGACCGACCGGCGCCATGCCAAGCGTGCGTCCATCCGCGCGGGCGCGGGCGACTTCGCCGACACCCAAAGTGCCGCCGGCCCCGGCGGTGTTCTTGACGACGATATTGGCGTCAAGCGCGTCGGTCAGGCCGGATTGCATGGCGCGGGTGGTGATGTCGGTCCCGCCACCTGCGGCGAAGGGCACGACAACGGTGACCGGGCGATTTGACTGCGCCGATGCGCCGGTCGCAGCCATTGTCACGGCGATGGCCGATGCGACCCCTGCCAGAGTTCTAATTGCATTGCGTTTCATACGGCCCTCCCAGACTCGTCCATTTTCCATTTCACCGCAGCCTTCTCCTCTTTACTGCGGTCGAATGTTTTGTATAACGGGATTATGTAAGATATAATGAAATATGCAAGAGCCAATTTGAGCGGCTGTGGGGAGTGAGAAAGATCGCATGAAACGTATGTCGGGACGTACCGCACTGATCACCGGCGCGGCGGAAGGGCTGGGCAAGGCTGTCGCCGCGCGCTTGTCGGAGGAGAGCGCGCGGGTGGTCGTGATCGACCGGGACGCAGCAGCGATCAAACGCGCTTCGGCTGAACCGGATATGGCGGATGTCACCTTCCGCCAGGTCGACATGATGGATGGCGATGCCCTTGCCGCAACACTGGCAGAGATCGAAAGCGCCGGCTTTGACGTGGATATTCTGGTGAACAATGCAGGCGGGTCCCTGCACACGCCGCGCGACTTCTTTGAGGAGACGGATGCCCATTGGGATCAGGTGATGGGCCTGAATGTCACCGCTGCCGTGCGCACCCTGCGGATGATCTTGCCGGGCATGAAACGGCGCGGTTATGGGCGGATCGTCAACCTGGGGTCCAAGGCCGGGCGCTATGGCAGCCTGTTCACCGGGGCCAATTACGTGGCGGCAAAGGGTGCCATCCAGTCCATGACGCTGCAACTGGCGCAGGAATTCGGACCCTATGGGATCACCTGCAACGCGGTCTGCCCAGGTGCCATCCACACCCCCCGCGTCATCGGCCTGCTGAAGGAGCGGATGACGGATGACGAACAGCAGGCGGTGCTGGACACCATCCCGGTGCGCCGCGCGGGCCGGGTGGAGGATGTGGCCGCCGCCGTTGCATTTTTCGCAGCGGACGAGGCCGGGTTTATCACCGGGCAGTTGATGGATGTGAACGGCGGGCAGGGGATGTCGTCGTGAGTTGTGCGACAGCATTCCGGTTGCCCCTGACGATTGGTCCGATCCTGGTGACGGGCGGCGCCGGATTTCTTGGCCGCGCCCTGACACAGGCGCTTGTGGCCGAGGGGCATCGGGTTGTTGTCAGCGATTTGCGACTGCCGGACGAAGCGCAGCGTGTGACGGGAGCGACCTATGTCCAGAACGACGTGCGCGACGGCGCGGCGGTGATGTCGCTGGTCGAGACTCAGGGCATTGCTGCCATCGTCCATCTTGCCGCCCTGGTCATTCCGGCCTGCCGGAAGGACCCGATGCTGGGCGCCGAGGTCAATGTTCTGGGCCATATCAACCTGCTGGAAGCCGCCCGCCGCGCCGGGATCAGGCGACTGGTCTATACCAGTTCACTTGCCGCGCGGCCGCGCGGGCCGCTGGACAGCCCGGCCAACCTCTATGGTGTCTACAAGGCGGCCTGCGAGGATATCTCGAAGGTCTACCTGATGGACCACGGCCTGCCCTCCGTCGGGTTGCGGCCCAATGTGGTTTACGGCCCCGGCCGCGTCGAAGGTGAAACGGCGGCCATCAGCCTAGCCATGCGCGCGGCGGCGAGAGGCGAGCGTTTCGAAATCCCCTTTACCGGGCGCATGTGCTTTCAGCACGTCGATGAGGTGATCGAGATCTTCAAACGGTGCCTTGCGGCGCAGAATGATACCGCTGTTGTCAGTGACCTGACAACAAAAGTGCATTCCATCGGCGATGTGCTTGCCGCGATCCGCGCCTGCGTGCCGGAGGCAGATGTGCACGCAGCGCCCTCCTTGAGGGCCGCGCCCGACGGGTTGGACAACAACCCGCTGCGCCGGCTTCTTGGCAATTGGAAGAGTGTTTCGCTGGCTGAGGGAACGGCACGAACGATCGCGCGCTGCAGGGAGGCGGCGGTTGCAGGCCCTCTGCGTTAAGGATTGAAAGATCAGACCGGGATCAGGCGGCAGTGAGCCAGACCACAAATTCCGCGCCCTTCGGCTCAAGATTGCGCACAGTGATGATCCCCCCTGCGCGCTGCACCAATGTCTGCGAGATCGACAGGCCCAGCCCGGTGCCTTCGCCGCGTTTGGTCGTAAAGAACGGATCAAAGACCGATGCCAACAGATCCTCCGGCACGCCGGAACCAGTGTCCCGCACGGCCAGGGCAGCGCCTGACACGCCATCGCGGGTTTCCGGGTAGAGATGCAGGGTGATCTGCCCCTGCTGGCCCATGGCCTGGGTGGCATTGACCACCAGATTGACGATCACCTGCTGCACCTCGCCTGAATCCGCGCGGACCAGCGGGATGTCCTCGAACTCACAGATCACATCGATGTCGCCGCGCGAAATCTGATGGTCGACCAGAACAAGGCAATCCTGCACAATTGGCCGCAGGTCTATCCCCTCGTGATAATCCGAAAAATCCGAAGGGGCGGCGAATTTCAACAGCTTGCCGACAATCACTTCGATCCGCGACACCTGTTTGTCGATCAGCGCCAGTTCGGCCTGCACGGGTTCTGCCGCATCCCCCAGCGTCTGCCGGATCACATCCACATTCCCCAGGATCACCGCCACGGGATTGTTGATCTCATGGGCCACGCCGGCAGTGATTTCACCGATGGAGGCCAGTTTTTCGCTCATCACCAGTTGGCGGAAAGTCTGTTCCAGTTTTTCATTCGCCTCGCGCAGTTCGGCGGTGCGTTGATCGACCCGCTGGTTCAGCTCCTCGTTCCAGCTGCGCAACCGGCGGTCGCGGTCCTGTACCTGTTCCAGCAGGCTGTCCAGGTGATGCGCCACTTCGCCGATCTCGCCCTTTGCGCCAACGGGGCCGATGCGGGCGGAAAGCTCGCCCTTGCCGACCCGGCTCATGATCTGGGTCATGCGTTCCAGCGGCGAAAAGATCCCGCGCGCCATCCACAGGAAGACCGGCACGGATAGCGCCAGCACCGCCACAAAGGCGGCCATCATCCACAGAAAGGCCTCCCGCTTGGCCTGTTCGAAAGGCGCTTCGAGAAAGCCGACATAGAGCATGCCGACGCGGTCACCGAAACTGTCGGTGATCGGCAGGTAGCCGGAAATATACCAGTCGTTCACGACAAAGGCGCGACCCAGCCAGGTGCGCCCTTCGGTCAGCACCCCGGCGCGGACCTCGGCAGAGACCCTTGTGCCAAGGGCGCGCACGTCCTCGAACAGGCGCACATTGGTCGAGATGCGCACATCGTCGAGAAACAACGTGGCCGTGCCCTGCCGGTCCCCGCCTGTTGTGGCGTTGAGATAGACCAGATCGTTTATGGTATCTATGAAATCGAGGTTCCGGTTCAGCAGGGTGCCGCCGACAAGAATGCCGCGATGGCCCGGGATGGTCACGGGGCTGGCGGCATGAACTACCATGCCCCGGTTCTCGACCGCGCGGGTGGTCGGCACCGCGGCGGGGGTTTCGATCAGCGGGACAACCGCGCGTTTTGCCAAGTCGGGCGACAATCGGGTCAGGGTGTCCTGGGCAAAGACATCAATCTGCGTCGCGCTTTGCCCGGCGGCGGCCTGGGCGATGACCGGCCAGGCCTCTTCCTGCTCTGCGATCCGGTCATCGGGCAGGTAATACAGAAAATCGAGGCCCAGCCGGACCCGGGTCTGGTCAAAATAGCTTTCCCGGTCTGCTGCCGAACTGTTCATCAAGCTGTTGAACTCAACCGAGGCGACCACGGCATCCAGCTCGTCTCCGGTCTTGGCCAGCAACCGTGCGAGGTATTGGCTGGCGATTTTCAGGTCGCTTCCGACATTGGCGTTCAAGACCTTGTCGTAATCGGCAGTCCAGCGGGTCATGCCGAGCAGCAGCAGGAGCGGCATCAGCACGATCAGCGGCGTCAGGGCAAGAATGAGAAGGCGGAGGCGAACGGATGTCATCGATCTTTCCATAGGGTTCCCGCCTGTCCCGGCCTCACTGTCAGGCAACAAAGATCACCACATCATGATCTTGCGCAAGGTTTTGCAAGGGCGTGACCCGCCGCGCGGCAGGTGGCAGAGCATGAAACCCCTTTGTCAGAGACCAGTATAGGCCCGAAAAGGGAAGGGCGGCACGGTTTCTTGCGGTGGTCTTGTTTCAAATGCGTGATCCCGGCCATTTTGTCTACCCATGCGGGTGGGATCGAATTTCCTGTGGTCACTCTGTCCTGCGGGCTTTTTTCCCCTCGCGCGGGGGTGGAAACGGGTGACATGACCTGACAAGGTTGCGCGAAGAAGTCGGGGGGGCCATCACCATATGGTCGATTTATGGAGCGGTCTGGCGCAAGCCTTCTGGCTGGTCGTGACGCTGGATGGCGAATTGGTCGAGATCGCGCTGCGGTCGCTGCGGGTGACGCTGAGCGCGCTGGCCGTGGCCTGTGTGATCGCGCTGCCGCTGGCGGCCTTTGTCGCGGTGAAACGGTTCCGCGCGCGGCGGTTGGTGATTGCCATCCTGAACGCGCTGATGGGGCTGCCGCCGGTGGTGGTGGGGCTGATTGTCTATGTGTTCCTGTCGCGGTCCGGTCCGCTGGGGGTGATGGGGCTGCTGTTCACACCCACGGCGATGATCATCGCCCAGACCATCATCATCGTGCCGCTGATCGCCTCGATTGCCCATCAGTCGATCCGCGACCTTTGGCAGGAATACCATGACCTGCTGATCTCGATGAATGTCACCCAGGGGCAGAAGATCCGCACGCTGCTGTGGGATTGCCGCCGCGCCCTGCTGACCGCTGCGCTGGCCGGATTTGGCCGCGCGATCGGTGAGGTCGGCGCGATCATGATCGTCGGCGGCAACATCGACCATGCGACACGGGTGCTGACCACGGCGATTGCGCTGGAGACCGGCAAGGGCGAATTCGCGCTGGCGCTGGCCCTTGGCTTTGTGCTGATCGGGTTGGCGGTGGCGGTCAATCTGGCGATCCACTGGCTGGGCCGGACCGAACGTGAGGGGGCATGGTGATGGAATTGTTCCCGATGCAGGCCAGAGGAATTGAAAGCCGCAGGCACGGGCAGGTCCTTGTCGGGCCGGTTGATCTGAGGCTTGAGGGGCAGGGGGCCTGCGTAGTGATCGGGCCGAATGGTTCCGGCAAGACGACCCTGTTGCGCCTGTTGCACGGCACCGCGCGGTTGTCGGCGGGGCGGATCGACTGGGCCTGCTCGACCGAGGAAGCGCGCCATCATCAGGGCTTTGTCTTTCAGCGGCCGGTGATGCTGCGCCGCACGGTGATGGAAAATCTGGCCTTTCCGCTGCGTCTGCGCAAGGTCCCGGCGGGTGAGGCCCGCGCGCGTGCCCGCGACTGGGCCGCGCGGGTGGGGCTTGAGGGGATGCTGGAACGTCCCGCGCCGGTTCTGTCAGGGGGAGAGCAGCAAAAGCTGGCCCTGGCGCGGGCGCTGATATCAGAGCCTAAAGTGCTGTTTCTTGACGAACCCTGTGCCGCGCTCGACGGTCGCGCCACCCGCGAGATCGAAGAGATCCTGGCAGCTGCGAAATCCAACGGAACGCGGCTGATCCTGTCCACCCATGACATGGGGCAGGCGCGGCGGCTGGCAGATGATGTGCTGTTCCTGCTGGGCGGGCGCATCCATGAAAGCGGTCCGGCAGAGACATTTTTCAACCGGCCCGAAACGCCACAGGCGCGGGCTTTTCTAAGAGGAGACATAGTCGAATGATGAAACACTTTGCAGTGACGCTGGCCGCGCTGGCCATCGGCACCGCCGCTCAGGCGGCGGATGTGATGAAAATGGCGGTGACGACGTCGTTCAACAACTCGGGGCTGGCGGATGTTCTGCTGCCCGAGATCATGAAGGATCTGGACCTTGAGGTGCAATTGCTGGTCGTGGGCACCGGTCAGGCGATCAAGCTGGGCGAGGCGGGCGACGTGGACGCCATTCTGGTCCATTCGCGCAAGGCCGAGGAGGCCTTTGTCGAGGGTGGCTATGGCACCCATCGCACCGAGATCATGTATAATGACTTTGTGTTCATTGGCCCCGCCGAAGATCCCGCTGGCATCAAGGATGCAGATTCTGCGGCAACGGCGTTGACGGAAATTGCCGGGGCCGAGGCCCCCTTTGTCAGCCGTGGCGATGACAGCGGCACGCACAAGAAAGAGCTGTCGCTGTGGAAAGCGGCGGATCTGGACCCTGCGGGCTTTGGCGAATGGTACAAGGCCGTGGGGGCCGGCATGGGGGCTGCGCTGAACACCGCGTCGGGCATTCCGGCCTATATCATGTCGGACCGCGCAAGCTGGCTGAATTTCGGCAACAAGGGCGATCTTGCGCTGCTGTATTCGGGCGATCCGGTGCTGTTCAACCAATACGCCTATCTGCCCGTGAACCCTGAAAAGCACGCCCATGTGAAAACCGAACTGGCGGGCAAGCTGGAAACCTGGCTGACATCGGAACGCGCGGCTGAATTGATCAACGACTACAAGATCAACGGCGAAACCCTGTTCGTGTTCAACGCCAAAGCCGCGGAATAAGCCCGTATCAGAGACAGATCGCGCTCCTGTGATGGGGCGCGATGCTATTCCGGCAGGTCGCCGTGAATGGCGAACTGTTCCAGCCCGGCATCCTGCGGCTGGATCACGCGAAAACTTTCGCGCACTCCTGCGTCGGTCAACTCGCGCGCCACGGTCAGCAGGGTGTTCGCATCGTGGTCGGCGCACATATCCATCATCTGCGCCAGCTCCTCGGCGGCGACGGGGCGGGCGGCCTCCACGTCCGGTGCGCCATAGTAGGTGACGAAATGCTGCGCCAGCATCTCGGTCAGCGTCGCAACCTCGGCGGGCTCCACCTGCGTCACTGCGACGAATGTCACGCGGCCGAAGGTTTCAAGACCCAGCCAGCCGTTGGCAAAGGCCTGCCGCGCCTTGCCGGTCAGGTCGCCCTCGGTCCAGTCGGAGAATTCGAAGCCGCCCGACACGCACCATTCCCCGGTTCGCGCGGGGCTGGAAAACACGTTCATGTCGCTTTCGTCGAAATGAATCGCGCGGGCAAGTTTGCGCAGGTCGGGATGTGTCACGGGCTGGGCTCCAATATGGCGGTCAGCGGGATCAGATGGGTGGTGTCGGCGTCGCGCAAGAGCAGGCCAAAGTGCTCATCAACGCCAAGGTAGGTGCCGGTCTTGCCGCCCTGGGTTGTTTCCTCCCCGATGCCACAGGCCAGCCCGCGCCATGTGCTGTGCAGCGGGGCCACGCCCTCGCCGTCCCAGCGGCTGATCCAGTGCAGGCAGTGGCGCGCCCAAGCCTCGACCAATGCAGGCGGGGAGACCTCCGCGCATCCTTCGGCATATAGGGCGGTCTGATCGGGGCGCAGGCCGGTTTCGGCAAGGTCGGGATCGTCCGGCGGGTACAGCGGCAAGGTGAAGCCCACAACCAGCCAGTCGGGCACCGCGTCGGGGTCGGTGGTCGAGGCCATGCAGCGGAACCGCCCGCAGGAAGCATTGTTGATGCGAATGCCGCCGTCCCAGTCCAGATGCACGGCAATCTCGGGCGGGGCCAGCGCGCCCAATGCGTTCTGAAAGCCGATGCCACAGAGCGGCAGCATCGCCATCGCGTCGCGCAACGGCACCTCGGGAGCAAAGACCAGCGCCGCCTCGACCGTGTGACCGGCCAGCGCATAGACAACCAGCCCCGCGTCACAACCCGCCGCCGCACGTTTGGCGGCGTGGGCAAAGGCTTCCGCCGCCACGGGTTCACCCCACATCAGCGGGGGGAAGCGCAGCGCCTCGCTCATGCGGCGCCGCTTTCGATCAGCTGCTTTGCGATGGCCTGAAAGCTGGCCGCCTGTGCGCTGTCGGGCTGGCTGACGGTGATCGGCGCGCCACCGTCCGAGGCAAGGCGGATCTGCAGGTCCAGCGGCACCTCGGCCAGCAGGGGCACGCCCATCTTGGCCGCCTCAGCCGCCACGCCGCCGTGGCCGAACACATGTTCCTCATGGCCGCAGTTGGTGCAGATGTGCGTGGACATGTTTTCAATCATGCCGATGATCGGCACCTTGAGCTGGTTGAACATATCAATGCCCTTGCGGGCATCCAGCAGGGCGACATCCTGCGGGGTAGAGACGATGATCGCCCCGTCAACCTGCGCCTTTTGCGCCAGCGTCATCTGCACGTCGCCGGTGCCGGGGGGCAGATCGACGATCAGCACATCCAGCGCGCCCCATTGCACCTGCGTCATCATCTGTTGCAGCGCGCCCATCAGCATCGGGCCGCGCCAGACCACGGCCTGATCCTCGTTGGTCATCAACCCGATCGACATCATCGTCACACCGTGGTTGCGCATCGGCAGGATCGTCTTGCCATCGGGCGAGGCGGGCCGGCCGGAGACGCCCAGCATCCGTGGCTGGCTGGGGCCGTAGACATCGGCATCCAGCAGGCCGACACGCCGACCCTGTTGCGCCAAGGCGCAGGCCAGGTTGGCGGATACGGTGGATTTGCCCACCCCGCCCTTGCCCGAGGCGACGGCCAGGATACGGTCGATGCCGGGGATTTTCTGCGGGCCTTTCGGCTCGGCGGCACGCTGCGGCTTCAGGTCGGGCGGCGGGGCCTTTTCGCTGTGGCCGGTCAGCACGATGGAGACTTTGCCGATGCCATCGACCTGCGCCAGCGCGGCCTCGGCCTGTGCTTTGGCCTCGCTGTAGGCGGCGGCCTGGGCGGGCGGGATCTCCATGACAAAGCGCACCGCGCCCGTGGCATCCACGTTCAGCGCGCGCATCACGCCGCTGGCGACGATGTCGGTGTCGGTCGCCGGATCATTGACGGTCTTGAGCGCGGCCAGAACCGCCTCCCTGCTGGCTGGCACTTTTTATTCCTGCTCTGCTTCTGGGGCGGTGATGGTGCCGCTGACCTCATGGGTCAGGCCGAGTTCGGGGATGGTGATCACGGCCTTGACCGGCACGGACTGTCCCGCAACGGCCCCCTCGCGCATGGCCTTTTCGATGGCCTGCTGAGAGGTCACGCCGACCTGTTTGAGAAACTTGCGCATCGACATGTTGAAATCATCGCTCATGTGGGGCTCCTTTGGTTCTGGGAGAGGGGGCGGATCAGTGATCGCGCCGTTTGGAAAGGTAATCATCGGTGGTGCGGGGCCGGGGGCGCTCACCACCCGCCAGCGGGTTGTCGGTGGCATGATACTGCGCGTTGATGCGGCAATCATCACACATCTGGATCATGCGCAATTTGCCTTCGTCAGCAAACATCGAATGGTTGCGCAGCTTGTCGGTGATCCGGTCGATAGTGGATTTGACGCCAAAAAGCGTGCCGCATTCGACGCAGGGGAAGGGCTCCTCCTCGTGCAGCACGCGCTGTTCCAGTGCGGCACCTGTCAGGTTCAGCTGAGGGGCCAGGGTGATCGCATCTTCGGGGCAGATGTTGGCGCAGAGGCCGCATTGCAAACAGGCGTCTTCCTGAAAGCGCAGTTGCGGCAGGTCCGGGTTGTCCCCCAGCGCGCCGGAGGGGCAAAGCGAGACGCAGGACAGGCACAGGGTGCAGGCCTCGCGGTCAACCAAGACGGCCCCATAGGGTGCGCCTGCGGGCAGGGGCAGCACCTCGGCCTCCGGGTGCAGGGCACGGGCGGCCTGGCGGGTGATCTGGCGGCGGGTGCCCATGGGTCGGACCGGTGTGGCCACCGGGGCAGGGGCCGCGCTGTCGTACAGCGTGTCGGACATGGTGTCCGGGTCGGGCGTGTCGATCAGCAGCACGCGGGTGTCACCCGCAATGGCGCGGGCCAGTGCGATTTGCGTTTCAATCGCGTCGCGGTCGGATTTTGGACCCAGCAGCAGGCTGACCTCGGCAAAACCGGCGGCCAGCGCCGCCAGCGCCTCGGCATGACCAAAAGCCGCCAGCGCGGGCAGGGCCATGGGGATCACATCGGCAGGCAAGCCGCGCCCGTGGCGGGCCGACAGGCGGATCATCTCGGCCCCGTGGCTGTCGTCATGTACCATCAGGCGCGGGGCGGTGCCGCCCGCCTCCAGATAGGCGCGGGCCAGTGTCTGCACCCGCAGCATGGTGAAATCGACCGGCGGCGCGTCATAGCTGATGGCACCGGACGGGCAGGCGGCGGAACAGGCGCCGCAGCCTGCACAGATCATCGGATCGATGCTCACATGATCGCCGTCAGGCGTGATCGCCCCTGTCGGGCAGAGGTCCAGACAATTGGTGCAGGCGGTCTGCCCGGCGCGGCTGTGGGCGCAAAGCAGGGGCTCGGTACGCACATAGAGCGGCTTTTCAAAGGTGCCTACCATATGTGACGCGGCGAGTGTCGCGGCGGCCACTGCCGGAGGATGCGCAGGATCGGCGCGCAGGTAGCCTTCGCGTTTCTCGGGGGCGGGAAACAGTGGCTGGCCGCCGCGCAGATCGAGGATCAGATCACATTGGCTGACAGCCCCGTCCCGGGGCGCGCTCAGCCGCAGGGGCCCGCGGCCGGTGGGATCAACCTGTTGCAACGCGTCAATCACCACTTCGAATTGCCCCAAAGCGCCTTTGGCCCGGCGCAACCTGCCGGTGATGACGTCATAATCGCGGGTGTCCGGCATCTCTGCCGCGTCCTCAAGCAGCAGGGTAACGCCCAGAAAATCCTTGAGCTGTTCTGCCGCTGCAAAGGCCACATCACCCTGCCCAAGGATCAGGCACAATCCCTGTGAGGCAACATCGAGCGATTTTTCCACCGGGGCGGCCAGCAAGGCCTCGGCGGCGAGGGCGGACATTTTGGGCAGTTTCGACGCCGGGTCATCGGACCATCCGGCCCGGTCGCGCAGGTCCAGCAGGGGGGCAGGGGGCAGGCCCAGCTCATCTGCCAGTTCGGCAAATACCCGTGCTTCCTGGGTGCAGCATAAAATTGCATCCCCCGCCTTCAGGGCCTTGGCCGCGACATCAATCTGGCGGGTACACAGGGCGGAACAGGCTGCGGGGACCACCAGACCGGTGGCTTTGGCAAGTGCGGGGGAATCGATGGTCTGAGAGCCTTCGCAATCACATGTTATCAATGCCTTGGCCATGGATTTTCCCTTGTTGGGTCTGCGATTTCAGGGGCGCCGCTGCCGCTGATCAGGCCCTAGGCTAGACGGCTTTCGGCCACCGCCACAACCGCAATTTTCCAAGCCCGCGTCCGCAGCTGCGGTGCATGAGGAAATGCCGCGCAGCAGCATCGCATCGGGGTGATTCGTTTTCGGGTGCAGCATTATTTTCCTATAAAAACAGTCAGGTTGGACAATTCGTCCAAGAGGCACAGCAAGGGCCAGGTTGGCGGGCCAAACTGTCTGGCGACACAGGTTTTTCCGGCGATCCCCCTGTTTGACCTTCACAGGGGGCGGGCGGCTGGCGAAGGATGGTGAAAGGGAGGCGCGACTTGATTCACAATCCAGCCATGTACCGGACAATACCACTGGGTATCGTGCTGCGGCGCGCGCCCGGTGTGACCCGTTGGGCCAGGTGGAGCTGGAAGGCGACGGCTGTCCTGCCCGGCGCGCCGGATGCATCCTGGCGTGTGCTGCGCGAGAGTGACGGGACCACGGAATATCACGCGGCCACGGTGCCGCTGGACCTGCATGGTGCGGAGACTGAAGCCTATGTGCATGGGCTGGGGGCAGAGGTGCCTTGCGTCTATGTGGTGATGCGCCCGATTGCGGGCGCGCAGGATCACCCCTTTCAGATCCTGCTGGTCACCGCATCGCCCTATGAGGCGCAGGATTACTGCGACAGCGCTGAAGAGGTGGTTGAAAAGGTTGCCATGCCCGAGGGGCTGGAGGCTTGGGTCCGCGAATTTGTGGACCTGTTCCACGAGGAAGAGGCCTTTGTGAAGCGGCGGCGGAACAAGCAGACCGAAGGCGCCCGGCAGGATGGTATCGGCGATCCGCGTATCCATACGGGTGCGGATGTCTATGCCTCGCCGGGGCTGAAACGGGGGCGTGTCCTATGAGCGGTTTCTGGGATCGTCGCCGTGCTGCCGTTGCCGCCGAGGCGCAGGCCGAAGTTGCAGCCGCGCAGGAACAGGCGGCACAGGCGCAGGAAGCCAGCCTTGCCGCGCGCGATGACGACGAATTGCTGGCGGAACTTGAGCTGCCGGCACCGGAGGATCTGGTCGACGGCGAACAATTGCGGGCGTTTCTGCGGGCGCAATTGCCGCAGCGGCTGAAGCGGCGGGCCTTGCGCGCGTTCTGGCGCAGCAATCCGGTTCTGGCCTGTCTGGACGGGCTGAACGACTACGATGATGATTACACCGCCGCCGCGACGGCGGGGAAGGCCGTCAATACGCTTTATCAGGTGGGCAAGGGATTTGCCGCGCCGCTGACCGAGGTGCTGGACGGCATCGCACTTGAGGAAGAGCCAGAAGGTGAGGCGGCATTCGCCGCGCCGGTCGACACGCTGTCGGTGCCGGATGTGGTGCCACCCGCCGCCACATCGCCGGTCGCGACAGAGGTGCAGGCATTGGGCGATCAGGATGAACCTGACGACATGGTAGACAGCCCTGCGCCGGTCCTGCGGCGGATGCGGTTCAGTTTTGCAGCGGATGCGGAAAGCACAGGCGTATGAACCAGATGACATCCTCCCCCCTGCCCGAAGAAGACCGCCTGCGCGCGGACCTGTATAATTTCATCGGTTTGATCCTTTCTGGTCCGCCGGACCAGATGCTGCTGGGCCAATGCAGTGAATTGCAGGGGGATGGCACCGAGCTGGGGCAGGGGTTTGTTGCCCTGTCCAAGGTGGCACGGCTGAGCAAGCCCGCCGCCGTGGAAAGCGAATTCAACCGGTTGTTCATCGGGCTGGGGCGTGGCGAATTGCTGCCCTATGCCAGCTATTATCTGACCGGATTCCTGAACGAGAAGCCCTTGGCGCTGCTGCGGCAGGACATGGCCGCGCGCGGGTTGGCGCGGGCGGACAATGTGTTCGAGCCGGAAGACAATATCGCATCCCTGATGGAGATGATGGGCGCGATGATTGTCGGGCGGTTCGGTGTGGCAGCGTCGCTGACCCAGCAAAAGACCTTCTTTGGCAAACATATTGCGCCCTGGGCGGGACATTTCTTTGCCGATCTTGAGGGGGCGAAGAATTCGGTCTTTTTCGCGCCCGTGGGCAAGATCGGGAGGGCCTTCATGGAGATCGAGGCCGAGGCATTTCGACTGAGTATCAACTGACGGCTGGCAACGAACCAGCGCGAAACCGAGACGTAAAAGAGGAGGCATTGATGACACGCAAACCTGACGCGAAGCCCGAAAAGGCGGTCCGCAAGGACAGGCGAGACTTTTTGAAATTTGCGGGCACCGCCGCGCCATTGGCCGCCGTTGCCGTCGCCACCGGCGGGACCGAGGCCGGGGCCGCAAGTGTTCCGGATCTGTCATCGGACAAGATGCAGGACACCGAACACACCCGGGCCTATTACGCCAGCGCCCGTTTCTGACGGCGCCACCCATCGATGGCCCGGCACCGGGCCATGGACACCGGCACGCGCAGCACCCGCGCCCTGCCATCCATTAGCCACCAGATGCGGGTCTGATCCCGCGTTCAGGGAGTGAAGATATGTTGAGGAAAAAGACCAACGGTGTTGCACGTAGCGCCCAACGGGGGAGCATCCTGTCGGATGTCGCCCGTTCCAGGATCGACCGCCGTGCGTTTCTGCGCGGGTCGGGGCTGGCGATTGGCGGGCTGACGGCGATTGCCGCCACAGCAGGCAGCGTCAAACCGGCAACGGCGGCTTCGGCTGCGGGAACTGGCGCGATCGAGATCAAGAAATCCGTCTGCACCCATTGTTCGGTCGGCTGTACGGTAATTGCCGAAGTCTCGGGCGGTGTCTGGGTCGGGCAGGAGCCGGGATGGGACAGCCCCTTCAACCTTGGCGCCCATTGCGCCAAGGGCGCGTCGGTGCGCGAACACGCCCACGGCGAACGCCGCCTGAAATACCCGATGAAGAAAGTCGGCAGCGAATGGCAGCGCATTTCCTGGGAACAGGCGATCAACGAGATCGGCGACAAGATGATGTCGATTCGTGACACATCCGGCCCCGACAGCGTCTATTGGCTGGGCTCGGCGAAACACTCCAACGAACAGGCCTATCTGTTCCGCAAGTTTGCCGCCTATTGGGGCACCAACAACGTGGATCACCAGGCGCGTATCTGCCATTCGACGACCGTGGCGGGTGTTGCGAACACATGGGGCTACGGCGCCATGACCAACAGCTACAACGACATCCACAATTCCAAGGCGATCTTCATCATCGGCGGCAACCCTGCCGAAGCGCATCCGGTCTCGCTTCAGCACCTGCTGAAAGCCAAGGAACAGAACAACGCGCCGCTGATCGTCTGCGACCCGCGCTTTACCCGCACGGCGGCCCATGCGGATGAATTCGTACGCTTCCGGCCCGGTTCGGACGTGGCGCTGGTCTGGGGCATTCTCTACCACATCTTCGACAACGGCTGGGAGGATCAGGAGTTCATCCGCACCCGTGTCTGGGGCATGGACGAGATCCGCAAGGAGGTGGCCAACTGGACACCCGACGAGGTCGAACGTGTCACAGGCGTGCCCGAGGCGCAGCTGAAACGCGTGGCCCGCACGCTGGCCAACAACCGTCCCGGCACCGTGATCTGGTGCATGGGCGGCACGCAGCACACCAATGGCAACAACAACACCCGCGCCTATTGCATCCTGCAGCTTGCGCTGGGGAACATGGGTGTGGCCGGGGGCGGCACCAACATCTTCCGCGGCCATGACAACGTGCAGGGGGCAACCGATCTGGGTGTTCTGGCCGATACGCTGCCGGGCTACTACGGATTGTCCGATGGCTCATGGGCGCATTGGGCGCGGGTCTGGGAAGAAGACCTGGATTGGCTCAAGGGCCGGTTTGCCACGATGAAAGGCGCCGACGGCAAAGATGTGCCGATGATGGGGCTGACGGGCATTCCGGTGTCGCGCTGGATCGACGGCGTGCTGGAAGCGCGCGAAAATCTGGAACAGCCCGACAATACCAAGGCGATGGTGCTTTGGGGTCATGCGCCCAATTCGCAGACCCGCCAGAAGGAAATGAAAACGGCGATGGAAAAGCTCGACCTGCTGGTCGTGGTGGACCCCTATCCAACCGTCTCCGCCGTTCTGCACGACCGTACCGATGGCACCTATCTGCTGCCTGCCTCGACGCAATTCGAAACGTCGGGCTCTGTCACCGCGTCGAACCGGTCGCTGCAATGGCGCGAAAAGGTGGTCGAACCGCTGTTTGAATCGCTGCCGGACCAGACGATCCTGTACAAGTTCGCCGCCAAGTTCGGCTTTGCGGACCGCATGTTCCGCAACATCGAGGTGAACGGGGAGGAACCGCTGGTCGAGGATCTGACCCGCGAGTTCAACCGCGGCATGTGGACCATCGGCTATACCGGTCAAAGCCCGGAACGGCTGAAGATGCACATGGCAAACCAGCACACCTTCGACAAGACCACGCTGCGGGCCAATGGCGGCCCGGCGGATGGTGATTTCTATGGCTTGCCCTGGCCAAGCTGGGGCACGCCCGAGATGAACCACCCCGGCACGGCAAACCTCTATGACATGTCGCTGCCGGTGGCCGAAGGCGGTTTGACCTTCCGCGCCCGGTTCGGGGTGGAACGCGACGGGGACAACCTGCTGGCCGAAGGCGTCTATTCCAAAGGGTCCGAAATTCAGGATGGATACCCTGAATTCACCATGCAGATGCTGATCGACCTCGGCTGGGATGGTGATCTGACACCGGAGGAACGCAAGTCCATCGAAATGGTCGCGGGCTACCAGCGCCCGGAGGACGCCGGAGAAGGCACCGAAGAGGTGGGGGAAACCTCGCAACAGGGTGAAATGCCATCGGACTATGTGGAGGCCGTTGGCGGTGTGAACTGGAAGACCGACCTGTCGGGCGGCATCCAGCGCGTCGCGATTGCACATGGCTGTGCCCCCTTCGGCAACGCCAAGGCGCGCTGCGTGGTCTGGACCTTCCCCGATCCCGTGCCGCTGCACCGTGAACCGCTTTACAGCAACCGCCGCGACCTGGTGGCGGATTATCCGACCTATGACGACAAGACATTCTGGCGGGTGCCGACGCTCTATGCCTCCATCCAGAAGAATGACTTTTCGCAGGACTTCCCGATCATCCTCACCTCCGGCCGCTTGGTCGAATACGAGGGCGGCGGGGATGAAACGCGGTCGAACCCCTGGCTGGCCGAGCTGCAACAGAACATGTACATCGAGGTCAACACCCGTGATGCCAACAATCTGGGCGTCCGCGACGGTGCCGACGTCTGGGTCGAAGGCCCGGAAGGCGGGCGGATCAAGGTCATGGCCATGGTCACCGAACGGGTGGGCGAGGGGGTAGCATTCATGCCCTTCCACTTTGGCGGTCACATGGAAGGGGTCAGCCTGCGGGACAAATATCCCGATGGGGCCGATCCGATCGTGCTGGGGGAATCCACCAACACGGTACAGACCTATGGCTACGATTCAGTCACCCAGATGCAAGAGACCAAAGCGACTCTTTGCAAAATCATGCCAGCGTAAGGAGATAGACAATGGCCAGAGCAAAATTTCTCTGCGATGCCGAACGCTGCATCGAATGTAACGCCTGTGTCACGGCCTGCAAGAACGAGCACGAGGTGCCCTGGGGCATCAACCGCCGTCGGGTGGTGACCATTCAGGACGGCAAGCCGGGCGAACGCTCGATCTCGGTTGCCTGCATGCATTGTTCGGATGCGCCCTGTATGGCGGTCTGTCCGGTGGATTGCTTTTACCAGACCGACGAAGGTGTGGTGCTGCACTCTAAGGATCTGTGCATTGGTTGCGGCTATTGCTTCTATGCCTGCCCCTTTGGCGCGCCGCAATATCCGCAGGCGGGCAACTTCGGCTCGCGCGGCAAGATGGACAAATGCACCTTCTGCGCCGGTGGTCCGGAGGAAAACAATTCCCAGGCGGAGTTCCAGAAGTACGGGCGCAACCGGATTGCGGAAGGCAAATTGCCGATCTGCGCCGAGATGTGTTCAACCAAGGCACTGCTGGCGGGCGATGGCAATGTGGTCTCTGACATCTACCGCGAACGTGTGGTGGCGCGGGGCTTTGGCTCTGGTGCCTGGGGCTGGGGCACGGCCTACGAACAGAAGGGTCAGTAACCCGGGCGGCACGGGCCAGGTGCCCTTGCCGATGACAGATCTGGTGGCCCGCGTTGCTGCGGGCCGTCGCTTCACCGTTTTTCATGCGGGGGATTTCCCATGCTGCGCCATCTGATGGCATTGTTTGTTCTTGTACTGCTGGCCTTGCCCGGCGTCGCCTCTGCACAGGATGTGCGACCCCCCGACAACGCAGTCAATGTCGATGCGCCCCGCGCCTCGACCGGCGGGGCGCAAACGCTTCAGGACGTGCTGCGCCGTCAGCAGGGCCTTGCGGTTGACGACAGCTTCCGCCGCAACAACATCGGCGGCGATGCAGGCACCGCACCCGGGCTGGGGCCGCTGGGTGGCACCTCGGACGCCGAACAATGGCGCGCGCTGCGCTATAACGAGGCGGATGTGCGCGTGACCACCCTGAACACCACCGGCAAAGTGCTGGTGCAGGATGGGGGCATGTGGTGGCTGGATATCCGACGTGGTGCCTTGCCGACCTATGGCGGCTGGCTGCTGCTGGGCACGTTGGGCATTCTGGCGGTGTTTTTCCTGCTGCGCGGCCGCGTGCGGGTCGAGGACGGCATGTCGGGACGCACTGTCACCCGGTTCAAGGCGATTGAACGCTTTGCCCACTGGATGCTCGCAGGGTCCTTCATCCTGCTGGCGGTTACCGGGCTGCTGTCCCTGTTCGGCCGCAAGGTGTTGATTCCGGCCTTTGGCCACGGCTTCAACTCGGTCCTGCTGACGGGAACAAAATACATCCACGACAACGTCTCATGGGCGTTCATGATTGCGCTGGTGATGGTTTTCGTGATGTGGGTCTGGCACAATCTGCCCGACCGCACTGACCTGACCTGGGTCCGCTATGGCGGCGGCATCATCGGCAAGAAACACCCGCCCGCCAAGAAATTCAACGCAGGGCAGAAGCTGATCTTCTGGTCGGTGATCCTGCTGGGCGCATCGGTCTCTGTATCGGGCCTGTCGATGCTGTTCCCCTTCGACATGCCGCTGTTCGGACATACCTTTGCCGTGCTGAATGACACCGGCCTGCCGCAGGCCCTGGGGTTTGGCACATTGCCCGTCGATCTGGCCCCGCAGGAAGAGATGCAATATGCCCAGCTGTGGCATGCCATCATCGGTTTCGTCATGATGGCGATCATTTTTGGCCACATCTATATCGGGACGCTGGGCATGGAAGGCGCCTATGACGCGATGGGGTCTGGCGAGGTTGACGTGAACTGGGCCGAGCAGCACCACTCGATCTGGCTGGAAAAGGTCAGAGAGACCGAGCATCGGAGCCCTGCGGAATGATTGCCCCCGGGACCTACGCAAAAGGAAACAGGCGATGAAAGTGATGTTTGCAGGCTTTGCCGGGATCATGGTGATCGGTGTCGTGGCCTATTTCGGCCTGCACGAGATGGGCTTTTCCTCTCAGGACGTTTATTCCAGTGGCAATGTCAGATTGGACTGACCTGCGGGGATAAATTACGCCATGGCGGTACGGGACGAATACGGCGGCACGCTTGAGGGCGCGTCGGTTCTGATTATCGACGACGAGCCGGGCATGCGGCATTTCCTGACCAAGATTCTGGAACCGCGAGTGAAACGGGTGGCGCAGGCGGCCTCGCCGGCCGAGGCGACAAAGCTGCTGGATGCGGCGCATTTTGACGTGGTGGTGCTGGACAATGTCATGCCGGGCAAGACCGGGCTTGAGTGGGTCAACGAACAGCGCCGCAAGGGGTTCTATGCTGACACGATCCTGATCACCGCCTATGCGGATCTGGAAACCGCGATCGCCGCACTGCGGGCGGGCGTCAGTGACTTTGTGCTCAAACCGTTTCGGACCAATCAGATTCTGGGCGCGGTGTCGCGCACGCTGGACCGCAAGAACCTGCGCCGGGACAACACATTGCTGCGCCGCGAGCTGCATGCGGGAACAGCGGTGCAGATGCTGGGCAAATCGCAGGCCCTGGGGGCGGTGCGCCGCATGTTGACCCGTCTGGCGCCGCTGCCGACACCGGTTCTTTTCACCGGGGCCAGCGGCACCGGCAAAGAACTGGCAGCGCGCCAGTTGCACCAGATGTCAGACCGCAGCGACAAGCCCTTTGTCGCCGTGAACTGCGCCGCCATTTCACCGGACCGGATCGTGCCGGAGCTGTTCGGGTCGGTGGAGGGCAATGAGACGTTAAAGCCGGGGCTGTTACTGCTGGCGGACGGCGGCACGTTGTTTCTGGACGAGGTCGCGCAGATGCCGGAGGCATTGCAGGCGGCGCTCTTGCGGGTGCTGGAAGACCAGACCATCCGCCCGCAGGGCGGCGAGCGGGAAATACCGCTGGACCTGCGGTTCCTGTTTGCCACCAACGCAAACCTGGAAAAAGCGGTGGCAGAGGGCCGTTTCCGCGCCGATCTCTATCACCGGATCAATGTGGTCGAGATCGAGATGCCGCCATTGAAAGACCGGTCCGAAGACATCGTCGAACTGGCGGCATTGTTCATGGAGCAGTTTTCGACGGTCCTGGGCATGCCCGCGCTGCGGCTTGATGCGGAAACCCTGCTGAAACTGCGGCGCTATGACTGGCCCGGAAATGTGCGCGAGCTGCGCAATCTGATCGAACGGTCGGTCATCCTCGGCGCTTTCCCCGAGGGTTTTTCGGGCCATGGTTCCGTCGCCGGGACGCGGGCAATCGAAGATCTGGACCTGGTGATACAGCGGCATGTGTTACATGTGCTGGATCTGTGCAAAGGAAACCGGGCAGAGGCCGCACGGCGGCTGGGGGTGTCGCGCAAGACCATCGACCGCAAGATGGCGGTATGGGGTGAGGCGGGTATTGATATCGACCTTGCCTGAACCGGATTGCGCGGCGGCCTGCGGCCCTGGTTCCGCGCTTGGGAAAGGTGGAAAGGGCGCTGTCCGGACCTCCGCCGCGCTGGCCACGAAGCATAGTTTTGCATTCTGTAAGGCTGGTAATCTGAATTATGTAAAATTGATTCCGCTGCACAGCGTTTATATCCATCCCCGCCGCGACCAGTGACGCCAGTCAATTGGCGCTCCGGCCCGACGCTTGCGCGCCTGCATATGGGATTTGGCATTGTTTACTGTTTCCACCGCAGAAAGCCTGTCACCGGCAAAGCGCCAGACCGTGCCTGTCAAGGCTTGGTCGTCAGGTCCGGCAAGGCCTGCAATCTGCTGCTGGTATGGACCGTGTTAAACCTTCATTCAGAAATGCTGAAATGGGCTTGCGAAACGATCGCTGCATCCATCAGATCGGCTGAGGGCGCTACAGCACAGGGGCGGCAGAATGATCCAGGCAAGGATCAAGGCCGATGATCAAGGGTGTCGGCGTTGGGCCTGCCCGCCGCTGACATTTCAAAAATCCATCGGCGCATTCGCCTTTACTTCCTTGATCACAAAAAAGGTCCGGGCTTGCCGGACACCGGGAAGCGAGATCAGCTTTTGGGTGTGGAACCGATTGAAATCCGCAATGTCAGACACCCTGATCCGCAACAGGTAATCGAAATCCCCGGCCACCAGATCACAATCCAGGATCGACGCCTCCTTGGTGATCGCAGCCTCGAAGGCGGCAAAGCTTTCGGGGGTGGAACGGTCCAGGACGATGCCGACCATCACCAGCGCCCCAAGGCCGACCTTGTGTGGGTCAACCATGGCCCGCACGCCGGTAATGTATCCCTCATCGAACAGGCGCTGGGTCCGGCGGTGGCAGGTTGCGGGGCTGACATTGGTTCGCTGCGCCAGTTCTGCATTGGTCAGCCGTCCGTCCGCCTGCAGCAGTTGCAAAAGCGCCAGTTCAGTCCGGTCGAGCGCGCGGGATGGGTTATCTTTCAACATGTTACCTCTGAAACTCGGCGGAACGCACAGGGGTGCCGCCGCAGGCGGTGATTCGCTGGAATCACTGGATGACGTATTCTTTCAGAATGATCGAGATTTTTGAAGATTTTAGGAGGCTGTGATGGCTTCGGGCGCAAAAGTGTAGAAATGAGCCATATACTTTGAAAGGACATTTCACAAATCCGTTGCTATCACGGGGCGACCCAAACTGGAGATAGCCATGTCACTACTTGAAAAATTCGAACGGTATCCGCTGACCTACGGCAAGACCCCGATTGACCACCTGCCCCGGCTGACCGCCGCTCTGGGTGGCAAGGTCGAAATCTATGCCAAGCGCGATGACTGCAATTCCGGTCTGGCCATGGGCGGCAACAAGCTGCGCAAGCTGGAATATATCGTGCCGGATGCCATCGCATCGGGTGCTGATACGCTTGTGTCCATCGGTGGCGTTCAGTCAAACCACACCCGGATGGTGGCGGCAACCGCGGCCAAGATCGGCATGAAATGTGTTGTGGTGCAGGAAAAATGGGTGCCCCATTTCGACGCCGTTTACGACCGTGTCGGCAACATCCTGATGACCCGTCTGATGGGCGCGGATTCGCGACTTGTCGACGATGGTTTTGACATCGGCATCCGCGAAAGCTGGGAAAACGCGATGCAGTCGGTCCGCGATGCGGGGGGCAAGCCCTATGGCATTCCGGCGGGC
This sequence comes from Sulfitobacter sp. G21635-S1, assembly GCF_027213915.1. NCBI lineage: Bacteria > Pseudomonadati > Pseudomonadota > Alphaproteobacteria > Rhodobacterales > Roseobacteraceae > Sulfitobacter > Sulfitobacter sp. G21635-S1. The sequence goes on along the minus strand of NZ_JAPWGV010000001.1, from coordinate 210,922 downwards.
GCCTCCGTGCACAAATACGGCGCTTTGGGCTATATCGGCTTTGCCGAGGAAGTGGCGGAGCAGGAAGAAGAACTGGGCTTCAAGTTCGATTACATCGTGGTCTGCGTCGTCACCGGCTCGACACAGGCCGGCATGATCGTGGGCTTCAAGAACCAGGGCCGCGCCGACCGCGTGATCGGGATCGACGCCTCGGCCACCGTGGAACAGACCCGCGCACAGGTCACGGAGATTTCCCGCAAGACCGCCGAACTGGTTGGACTTGGCCAGGAAATCACCGAGGATGATATCGTGATCAACCCCGATTACGCCTATCCCGCATATGGTGTCCCGTCGGATGAAACCAATGACGCAATCCGGCTTGCAGCACAGACCGAGGCGATGATGACCGACCCGGTTTACGAAGGGAAATCCATGCAAGGCATGATCGACCTGACCCGCAAGGGGTTCTTTCCCGAAGGATCGCGGGTGCTTTATGCCCACCTTGGCGGCGCACCGGCCCTGAACGGCTACAGCTATTATTACAAAGACGGCTGAACCGGCCGCGAATGCCCGATGTGGGCGGTTCTTGCCGCCCACGTCACCCCCTCAGCCGGAGACGAACATGTCCTTGTAGGTGTCCCGCAGCAGGTTTTTCTGGACCTTGCCCATGGTATTGCGCGGCAGGCTGTCGACCACAACCAGCCGGCGCGGGTGCTTGAAGCGCGCCAGCGGACCCTTGACCGCCTCCATGATCGCATCCGTATCGGGCGTCTTGCCCTGCTTTGATACCAGTACACCAACCACCGTTTCGCCAAAGTCCGGATGTGGCACGCCGATGACCGCGCTTTCCAGAACGCCGTCCTGCTCATCCAGCACCAGCTCGATTTCCTTGGGATAGATGTTGTAGCCGCCCGAGATGATCAGGTCCTTGCCCCGGCCTACAATGCTGACATAACCGTCGGCGTCGATCATCCCCAGATCCCCGGTGATGAAAAAGCCGTTGTCCCGCAGTTCCTCGGCGGTTTTTTCGGGCATGTTCCAGTAGCCTTTGAACACATTGGCGCCCCTCACCTCGATGACGCCAACCTCACCTTGCGGCAGGGCTTCGCCGCTGGCCGGATCGCAGACCTTCAGCTCGACCCCCGGCAGCGGAAAGCCGACAGTGCCGGCGCGGCGTTCACCCACATAAGGGTTGGAGGTGTTCATATTCGTCTCTGTCATGCCGTATCGTTCAAGAATTCGCTGGCCGGTGCGGGCCTCGAACTGCACATGTGTCTCGGCCAGCAGGGGCGCAGACCCCGATATGAAGACCCGCATATGATCAGCGGACTGCCGGGTGAAGCGGGCATCGTCCAGAAGTCGTGTGTAGAAAGTGGGCACACCCATCATCGTTGTGGCGCGGGGCATCAGGGACAGCACCTGATCCACATCGAAGCGGGGCATGAATATCATGCTGCCACCGGCGATCAGGGTCACATTGGTGGCAACGAACAGACCGTGGGTGTGAAAGATCGGCAAGGCATGCAGCAGCACGTCCTGCGCGGTGAACCGCCATTCCTTTGCCAGGGTCGCGGCATTCGACAGCAGGTTGGTCTGCGTCAGCATCGCCCCTTTCGATCTGCCCGTGGTGCCGGACGTGTAAAGAAACGCGGCCAGGTCATCTGCGCTGCGCTCAACGGTGTCAAAGCGATCCGTCGCGCTTTCCGCCTTTGTAACAAGCGACCCGGCACCTTCGGCATCCAGCGTCTCGACCAGCGCGCCCAGTTCATCTGCGACGGGCGTCAGCGCCGAAACCGCGCTCGGGTCACAGACCACCAGCGCCGCGCCGCTGTCCTTGATGAAATAGGTCAGTTCAGATGTGGTGTAGGCGGTGTTCAACGGCAGGAACACCAGCCCGGCCTGAGCGCAGGCCGCAAACAGCGCCAGTGCCTGGGGTGATTTATGCACCTGTGCCGCCACGCGGGCCCCCGGCTGCAATCCCAGTCCGGTCAGCACATGGGCGATCTGCGCGCTCTGTTTCAGGAATTCCGAATAGCTTAGCGTTGTACCGTCGATCAGGTGCAGAAAAGCTGCGTCGCGCCCCAGATGAGCACCGAACAAAGTATCGTAAAGCGGGTTTGGCATGGCGTTATCTTTCCGAGGTCGTCGCGTTGACAAATGTCTTCGCCAAGGCGGTGACTTCCGCGCTGGCAACGATCTTGCCCTTGGTGGCAAAGTTTTCGAGGTTCTGTGAGACGGCTGACAGGTCATAGAGGTAATTGACCATCACACCGCCTGAATTGGCCACCCCGTTGGCCGAGGAATCGGCATCGGCATGTACCGCATGGACAAGCGCGCCATTGCCCAGATGAAACCGCGCCACCGGATCATAGGGTGCATCCCCCCTGCCCTTTGCATCCAGCAGGTAATGCGCCGCCAGCGCGCGCCGCATTGCGGGCGTCTCAGGCATCTTGATGTCGTTCAGGGCCGCCCATTTGGTCAAAAGTGGGATCGGCGAGAGGGTGACAAAGGTCTTCAGCCCTGCCTGTTCCGCGGCAAGGTCCGCCGCCACCTGCTTGATCAGCGAATTGCCGAAGGAAATGCTGGCCAGCCCGGCCTGGCAGTTCGAGATCGAATAGAACACTGCCGTGTCGCAAGCCTCGGGGTTCAGCGCTGCGCGGTCTTCGGCCAGCAGCGCCTGTATGGATCCGGGAATGCCTTTGGTCAGCGCCACCTCGACAAAGATCAACGGCTCATCCGGCATGGCGGGATGGAAGAAGGCAAAGCAGCGGCGGTCCTTGGGTTGCAACCGGCGGCGCAGGTCGTCCCAGCTGTGAATGGCGTGGACCGCCTCATAGGCGATGATCTTTTCCAGGATATGGGCGGGGCTTTCCCAGCTGATCGGGCGCAGCACCAGAAAACCGCGGTTGAACCAGGATGCGAAAAGGTGCCGGAAATCCAGGTCAAGTGCCGCCAGTTCCGGGTCATCACCGGCCAGCGACAGCAGGTCGGCCCGCATCCTGACCAGTGCGCCGGTGGCACCCGGCGCGCGGTTCAGGCGACGGATCAGCTCCTGCCGCTGCGGCTCTGCCGCGTTCAGGAAGGCCCGGTAGGTCGCTTTTGACGGCGCCTGTTCATAGGCATCCAGCGCGGACCGCACGATTTCGGGGTCGATGTTCATGTCACGCGCCAGGTGCTGCAGGAAGGCCAGTTTGCCTGCATCATCAAGACTTGCGAATTTTCCCAGAATGTCCTGGGCAAGCGCCTGTTCCGTTGTTTCGCCGGCACTGCCAAGCAGATCGGCGGTGAGGGCCGCAATCGGGCGGGTTGACGGGCGATCCTGACCAAAGGGGCGGTAGCGCCTTTCGAACATGGTCGACAGCAAGTCAGCAAGTATCGTCATGGTGCAAGTCCTTATGGCGGAGTGCCGCAAGCGATGAGGTGCCGCGCGTCAGGGGCGGCGTGAGAAGTGCCTGTATTTTAGTCGCAATTTCTGCGCCTGACGGGGTAAACCGCCGGAGGTGATGGGTGGATCATAGACGCATCATGTTTTTCAGGTCAATTATTTTGTATACAAGATATAAATTATTGCGTTCTTCGGAGTGCCAAGCTAGTTTTTCTACATGGAACAACGCAGTGCGGTGAACATCGCAAACTCTTTGGAACAAATGATTTTCGACGGCACCTTTGCCGACGGTGATCGTCTGGACGAGGTGCGGCTGGCCGAACAATTCGGCGTGTCACGCACGCCGCTGCGCGAAGCGCTGCAACGTCTGGAAAGTTCAGGGCTGGTCACCCTGATCCCGCGACGTGGCGCATTTGTGCGTCAGCCCGGGCCCCTTGAACTGCTGGAGATGTTCGAGGTGATGGCCGAACTGGAAGCGGTCTGCGCCAGACTGGCTGCGCGGCGCATGTCCGATGATGCATTGGACGAGCTGCGATTGGCCAATACGCGCTGCCAGGCGGCTTCGGATGCGCAGGACACCGACCTGTATTATATGGAAAACGAAAAGTTCCACGCCACGATCTACCGCGAATCGGGCAACAGTTTTCTTGAGCAGGAAAGCCTGAAACTGCAAAAACGCCTGCGCCCCTTCCGCCGCCAGCAACTGCGCCTTCGCGGGCGGATGCCGCAATCGCTGACCGAACATGAGGCGATTGTGGAGGCGCTGACGGCAGGCGATTCCAACGCAGCAGCCAATGCGCTGCGCGACCACGTGAACGTTCAGGGCGAGCGGTTTCAAAGCCTGATGGCGGGCCTGAAAGCGGCTGCATCTTAGCGACCTGTCACGAGAATTTCATTCCGGCCTGCAAGAACTGCCTGTCTGAAAGGGGTGGAGACATCCTTACCATTGCCCCCGGGCAACGGGTGTACCAGCGATGCCCTGCCGACAAAGCCCAAATAAGCATCAGGCGGGTTGTTGCCGGGGATGTGTCACATGAAAATGCAGTATTTGCTTGACCAATTACAATCAGCCGATGTTGTATACAAAAACAAGAATAAAAATACATCATCCCGAACAACGTAACAGCGAGGACTACCATGACATTGAAAAACCTGATGACCGGCACTGCGCTGAGCCTGTTGGCCGCCGCACCCGCATTTGCGGACAAAGCCGACGACACGCTGCGTGTGGCCTTCACCAAGGAACTGGAATCGGTCGACACCTATTACAATTCTGCGCGCGAAGGGATTCTGTTCACCCGTGGCGTCTGGGACGCCCTGTTGTTCCGCGATCCGATCTCGGGCGAAATCTCGGGCAACCTTGCGACCGAATGGACCTGGATTGACGATGTCACCGTCGAATTCAAACTGCGTGAGGGTGTGACCTTTCACAACGGCGAGGTCTTCAACGCCGACGATGTGGTCCATACAGTCAATTTTGTCACCAACCCGGAAAACGGCGTCAAGGTGATGACCAACGTCAGCTGGATGAAGAGCGCGGAGAAGGTTGACGATTATACCGTCCGCATCATTCTGAATGCGCCCTTCCCGCCGGCCGAAGAATATCTGGCAAGCGTTGTGGTCATGTATCCCGACGAATATTACGCCGAAGTTGGCCCGACCGGCATGAACACCAATCCCGTGGGCACCGGCCCCTACAAGGTCGACAAGGTCGAAGCCGGCAAACTCTACGAGCTGAGCCTGAACGAAAACTATCACGACAGCCCCAAAGGCAAGGGCAAGATCGGCAAGATCGAGGTCAAGACGATCCCCGACATGAACACCCAGGTGGCCGAGCTGTTCAACGGCGGTCTGGATTTCCTGTGGAACGTGCCCGCCGATCAGGCAGAGAAACTGGCCGAGATGGACGACCGTTTTGACGTGGTCAACGCGCAGGCGATGCGCATCGGCTATATCACGATGGACGCCCAGGGCGCTGTCGACCCAGATGGCCCGATGACCAAGAAAGCGGTCCGTCAGGCGATCTATCACGCCATCGACCGTCAGGCGATTGTCGATGCGCTGGTCAAAGGTTCCTCCGAAATCGTGAACGCAGGCTGCGCACCGATCCAGTTCGGTTGCGACCTTACCGTCAAGTCCTATGACTATGTCCCGGAAAAGGCCAAGGCGCTGCTGGCCGAAGCCGGTTATCCCGATGGTTTCGAGATCGACTTCTACGCCTACCGCGACCGGCCCTATGCCGAAGCGCTCATGGGTTTTCTGAATGCGGTCGGGATCAAGACCAACTTCAACTACCTGCAATACGCCGCCCTGCGCGAGAAACGCACAAAGGACGAGGTGCCGATTTCCTTCCAGACATGGGGTTCCTATTCGCTGCCCGACGTCTCGGCGATCACCGGTGAATTCTTTACCGGCGGCGAGCTGGACGATGCGCATGACCCGGAAATCATCGAATGGGTGAAAGAAGCAGGTTCCATCACCGACCGTGCCAGGCGTGAAGAGCTCTACAGCAAGGCACATGCCAAGATCGCCGAAGAGGCCTATTGGGTGCCGCTGTGGACCTACAACGTGAACTATGTGCTCAGCAAAGAGCTGGACTACACACCCACAGACGACGAAGTCATCCGTTTCGCGGACTTCGCCTGGAAATAACCTTTGACGGGCCGCGCGGCATCTGTTGCGCGGCCCGTGCCTGTTTCTTTGCCCGGAAGGTGACGCACGATGGCCGTCTACATACTCAAACGTTTCGGTCTTGCCCTCTTGGTGGCCCTGACCGTTTCATTCATCAGTTTCAGCCTGTTGTTCATGGCAGGCGATCCGGCTGTTGCCATTGCGGGCGAAAACGCCACTTCGGAAGATATCGCGCTGGTCAACGAACGTTACGGCTTTGACCGGCCGATGATCGTGCAATACGGCGACTGGCTGGGCTCGGCCGTGAGAGGTGACCTGGGACGTTCGTGGTACTTTGACATGTCGGTGACCGAGCTGATCGCCGACCGCCTGACCGTCACCATGAAGCTGGGCCTCTTTGCCATCACGCTTGCGCTGGCGGTGGCGATCCCGTTGGGCGTGGCGGCGGCGGCCAATCCGAATTCGATAATCGACCGCTTTGCCCTGTTTCTGTCGGTGGTCGGCCAGGCCATCCCGTCCTTCTGGTTCGGCCTGATCCTGATTGTCATCTTTTCCATCAAGCTGCGGCTCTTGCCCGCCTCGGGCAACGAGACATGGCAGCACTTTGTCCTGCCCACCGTCGTGCTGGGTTATTACGCCACCCCTGCCATCATGCGTCTGACGCGGGCGGGGATGATGGAAGTGCTGTCCTCCGACTATATCCGCACCGCGCGGGCCAAGGGGCTGCGCACCCGCAAGGTGATGTTCAAACACGCCCTGCGCAATGCGATCATTCCCGTGGTCAGCCTGGCGGCGGTCCAGATGGGATTCATGCTGGGCGGCTCGATCGTGGTCGAAACCGTCTTTGCCCTGCATGGGGCCGGCTATCTGGCCTGGGAATCCATCGCCCGCAACGACCTGCCGACCATGCAGGCGCTGATCCTGATTTTTTCCACCTTCTATATTCTGTTCACCTTCCTGGCTGACGTTCTGAACGCATGGCTGGATCCACGGCTGCGCGTGGGCTGAGGATAGACATGACCGATACAACCACACCCACCGACCAGCCCCTGCAGGCCCCCCGCAACAAGCCACTGACACCCGGACAGGCGATGCGCCGACGCGCCCTGCGCCACAAGGGCCTGATGTTCGGTGCCGTTGTCATGCTGATTGTCCTGTGCGTTGCAATCTTTGCCCCGCTGCTGACCCAATATGACCCTTACCAGCAAAGCCTGCTGGCGCGAATGAAACCTCCGGTCTTTCTGGGCGGCACATCCGAACACTGGCTGGGCACCGACGGGCTGGGCCGCGATTTCTGGGCGCGGCTGGCCTATGGCGCGCGTATCTCGCTGATGATCGGCATTCTGGCCGCCGTCATCTCGGGCATCATCGGCTCGACGCTGGGCATTCTGGCCGGCTATTTCGGTGGCAAGGTCGACATGGTCGTGACCTTTCTGATCAACGTGCGTCTGGCCATGCCCGTCGTGCTGGTGGCTCTGGCCGTCGTGGCGCTGTTCGGCGGCTCGCTGGTTGTCGTCGTTTCGGTTCTGGGTCTGCTGCTTTGGGACCGCTTTGCCGTGGTGCTGCGCTCTGCCACGATGCAGGTGCGCGAACAGGAATATGTCGCCGCAGCCGAAGTGCTGGGCGCATCCTTGCCGCGCATCCTGTTCAAGGACATCCTGCCCAATGTGATGAACCACCTGATCGTGATCTTCACGCTGGAAATGGCCCATGCCATCATCCTTGAGGCGGCGCTGTCCTTCCTCGGGCTTGGCGTGCAACCGCCCACCCCCTCCTGGGGCCTGATGATTTCCGAAGGCAAGGACATGCTGTTGTTCGAACCCTGGCTGATCACCATTCCCGGCGTCGCGCTGTTCTTTCTTGTTCTTGCCATCAACATGCTGGGCGATGGCCTGCGCGATGTCACCGCACCGGAGGGGCGCAACTGATGACCGATCCTATCCTGTCCATCCAGAACCTGACCGTTGACCTGCCCAAGGCCGCCGACCGCGCCCATGCCGTCGAAAACCTGTCCTTGCAAGTGATGCCCAAGGAAATTGTCTGTATCGTGGGCGAAAGCGGCTCGGGCAAGTCGATCACCGCCTTCACCACCATGGGTCTGCTGCCGCAGGCGCTGTCGCCTTCGCAGGGAGAAATACGTTTTGACGGGCACGACCTGCTGAAACTGTCAAAACGCGCCCACAGCGACCTGCGGGGCCGTCGCATGGCAATGATTTTCCAGGAGCCCATGTCGGCCCTGAACCCCTGCTATTCCGTGGGCGACCAGATCGAAGAGATGTTCCAGCAGCACACCGATCTGGGTGCCGCCGAACGCAAGGCCCGCACGATCAGGCTGCTGGAAGAGGTGCACCTGCCCGACCCGCCGCGCATCTACAACTCTTACCCGCATCAGCTGTCGGGCGGCCAGCGCCAGCGCATCGTGATCGCCATGGCTCTGGCCCTGGACCCTGCGCTGCTGATCGCGGACGAACCGACAACCGCGCTGGACCTGTCGACGCAGCAGCAGATCCTGCACCTCTTCAAGGAGCTGCGCGAAAAGCATGATGCCGGCATCATGTTCGTCACCCACGACTTTGACGTGGTGGCCGAGATTGCCGACCGCGTCGTGGTGATGCAGCATGGGCGTATCGTCGAACAGGGCAGCGCCGAAGAGGTCCTGAACCGCCCGCAACACCCCTATACCCGCCTGCTGATCGACGCTGTCCCCCGCCGCACCCGCGATGTGCCCGCACCGATCACCAGTCACGAAGTGCTGAAGGTGTCGAACCTGAACAAGACCTATCACGTCGCCGGCGGCATGTTCCGTCCCGCGCGTACCGTTCATGCCTGCAAGGATGTGAACTTTACCGTCCATCAGGGCGAAACCCTGGGCATCGTGGGCGAAAGCGGCTCGGGCAAGTCGACACTGGTCAAATGCCTGATCCGTCTGGAAGACCCCGAAAGCGGTGTGGTCTCGGTCGAGGGCAAGGACATTGCCCTGATGTCGCGCCACGACCTGCACCCCTACCGCAAACACATCCAGATCGTGTTTCAGGACCCCTACGGCTCACTCAACCCGCGCCGCACCATTGGCGACCAGCTGGTCGAGGGGCCGGTGAACTTTGGCGAGAACCGCGCGAAGGCAATGGAACGGGCTCGCGAGCTGATGAAGATCGTGCGGCTCGATCCCGAGGTGCTGAACCGCTATCCCAACCAGTTCTCGGGCGGTCAACGCCAGCGGATCTGCATCGCACGCGCCCTGATGGTCGAACCGAAAATCCTGATCGCGGATGAAGCTGTGTCGGCGCTGGACGTTTCAGTACAAAAAGAGGTGCTGAAACTGCTGAACGAAATCCGCGACCGGATGGGGCTGACGGTCCTGTTCATCACCCACGACCTGCGTGTCGCGGCGCAGGTTTGTGACACGCTGATCGTCATGCAGCAGGGCGATGTGGTGGAACGCGGCACCGTGGAAGAGGTCTTTGGCGCGCCATCGCACCCCTACACCAGGATGCTGCTGGATGCGCAGCCGGGCAAACATTGGGATGTGCCCGACATCGCAACCCTGCCCCCGGCCGTCGCATGAGCGGGTCGTTTTCGCGCAGCCAGCAGACCCGCAAGCCGGGTGTCACCGCCACCTCGGGCGGTGTCGTCGCCGCCCAGCATGTGCGCGCCGCCGAAGTCGGGGCCGAAGTCCTTGCCGCAGGCGGTGACGCGGTCGACGCCGCCGTCGCCGTCAGCTTTGCCATCGGCGTGGTCGAACCCTGGATGTCCGGCCCCATGGGCGGCGGTGCCATGATGCTGTGGCGCGAAGGCGAAGGTCGCGCCCATGCGCTGAACTATGGCATGCGGTCCTCCGCTACACTCGATGTGGGCCACTATCCGCTGTCTGGCGCGGGCAAGGCCTCTGACCTGTTCCCATGGGAAGCCGTGGTTGAGGACCGCAACGTCACCGGTGCCACATCGGTCGCCGTGCCCGGCACGATGGCCGGCATTTCCGCCGCACACGGCCGCTTTGGCCGGATGCCGTGGGATAGGCTGCTGGCCCCTGCCGTGGACCTGGCCAAACAGGGCCTGCACGTAGATTGGTATGCCGCCCTCGTGATTGCCTCCAGCGCGCGTGATCTGGCGTTGGACCCCGATGCCGCCGCGCTTTATCTTGATGACGGCGTCTGGCCCAAGGGCTCCGGCTGGACCGCGCTGGCCGATCAGCGGCTGGACCAAAGCAAGATGGCCGAAACGCTGGAACAGCTGGCCCGGGAAGGCGAAGAGGCGTTCTATCGCGGCGACATCGCCGCCGCCCTCGTGCGCGATGTCACCGACAAGGGCGGCTTCCTGTCGATGGACGACATGCGCGATTACCGCGTCACTTGGTCCGACCCTCTGGCAATCCCTTTCCGTGATGGCACCATCCACGCCATGCCCGGCCTGACCGCTGGCCCCACGCTGGCGGACGCCCTGACCCGCTGGCAGAAAGGCTATGCCGCCACCGATGCAGACAGCCCCGCCGCCTATGTCGCCCGTGCCAACGGGCTGCGCGCGGCCTATGCCGAACGGCTGACCAACATGGGCGACCACGAAAGCGCCAAGGCCCCCGGTTGCACCACGCATTTTTCCATCGTGGACAGCGCGGGCAACATGGTGTCGATGACACAAACGCTGCTGTCGATCTTCGGCTCCAAGGTGGTGTCGCCCTCGACCGGCCTGAGCCTGAACAACGGCATCATGTGGTTCGACCCCGAACCGGGCAAGCCCAACTCTCTGGGTCCCGACAAAGCCTGTCTGATGAACGTCTGCCCCGTCATCGGCGAAACGCCCACCCGCCGCTTTGCGCTGGGGGCCTCGGGCGGGCGCAAGATCATGCCTGCGGTGGCGCAGATCAGTGGTCACCTGATGGAACAGGGCATGTCGATGCAGGACGCCATCGAAGCGCCGCGCATCGACGCCTCGGGCGGTGCGCAGGTTGTGGCGGACGAACGCCTTGCCGGTCCCGTGGCCGACGCGCTGGCGGACAACTTCCCGCTGGCGCTGGCGCAACGGCTGCCCTTCCCCTTTGCCTTTGCCTGCCCCGCAGGGGTGATGCGCGAGGGCACCAGCAACTCCGGCACCACCGAAACCATGTCCCCCTGGGGCGATGGCGTGGCTGAACCTGAAACCAAAAAGGCTCCTTGAATGACCCTGCAAGATTCTGCCCGCGCCAATATCGAAACCTATTTTGACAGCGGTGATTTCCAACGCGATCTGGCCACGCTGGTGTCCCGCCCGACCGAAAGCCAGGATCCGCGCGGCAAGCCGCACCTGCACGCCTATCTGCACGACGACATGGCCCCGATGCTGGGAGTCATGGGGTTTGCCTGCCGGTTCCACGACAATCCCGTGCCCGACGGCCCGCCCATCCTGACCGCCGAGCGGATCGAGGATGCAAGCCTGCCCACGGTCCTGACCTATGGCCACGGCGACGTGGTGCGCGCGCAAGAGGGCCAGTGGCGCGAGGGGTTGACCCCGTTCGAGCTGATCGAGGAAGGCGACCGCCTGTACGGGCGCGGGTCGGCGGACAACAAGGTCCAGCACCTGATCAACCTGCGCGCGATGCTGGCGGTGCTGAAGGCACAGGGACATCTGGGCTTTAACGCCAAGGTCATCATCGAAATGGGCGAAGAGGCCGGATCCCCTGGCCTGAAAGAGTTCTGCACCGCCAACGCCGACCTGCTCAAGGCGGATGTGTTCATCGCGTCCGACGGCCCGCGCCTGCGCCCTGCCGCGCCCACGATCTTTACCGGATCACGCGGCGGTGCCAGCTTTGACCTTGAGGTCAAGCTGCGCGAGGGGGCCAATCACTCGGGCAACTTCGGCGGTCTGCTGGCCGATCCCGCGATGATCCTGTCGCACGCCTTGGCCAGCATCACCGACGCGCGCGGCCAGATCCGCATCCCCGAATGGCGTCCCACCAGCCTGACACCCCGCATCCGCGAGGTTCTGGCCGCCCTGCCCGCCCATGACACCGGCATCGACCTTGACGCCGATTGGGGTGAAGCGGACCTGACCCCCGCCGAACGCGTGTTCGGCTGGAACAGCTTTGCCATTCTGGCGATGACAGCCGGCGTCCCCGCCGCACCCGTCAACGCCATCGCAGGATCGGCCCGCGCCACCTGTCAGTTGCGGTTCGTGGTCGGCACCGATGTGGACGACATCCTGCCCGCCCTGCGCCGCCATCTGGACCGCGAAGGGTTCGACAAGGTCAAGATCGTCGCACACAGCCGCAACAGTTTCCCCGCGACACGGCTGGACCCAGATCACCCGATGGTCCGTTTCGCCAGTGCGTCGATTGAAAAAAGCGTGGGCATCGCACCGGACATCCTGCCGAACCTTGGCGGCTCGCTGCCCAACGATTGCTTTGCCGAGGTGCTGGGCCTGCCGACGATCTGGGTGCCGCATTCCTATGCGGGTTGCTCGCAGCACGCGCCCAACGAACATATCCTGAAATCCCTGTCGCGTCAGGCGCTGGTGGCAATGACCGGGTTGTTCGCCGATCTGGCCGAACAAGGCCTGCCAAAGGATTGATCCGGTGCCCGTTGCCCCTCAGGACATGATCGCCCTGCGCGACACCCTGCGTGCGGGGCAGTCCGTTCTGTGGGTCAATCCCGCCTATGTGCCCGCCCCCGATCCCATGGCGCGCGCCGATCTGGACCAGGCCTGCGATGACTGGGCCATGCCGGCCCCGCTGTTGGCGCGCCTGTTCCCTGAATTGGAAGCCTCGGGCGGGCGCATCGCCTCGGACCTGATCGCGGCACCTGCCGGAGCCTTTGGCGATCATCCAGGCACCCTGTTGATCAAGGGCGACCACGCCCTGCCGGTGGCCGGGTCCATCAAGGCACGCGGCGGTCTGTTTGAGGTGTTCATCTGCGCCGTCACACAGGCCCGCGCGGCTGGAATACTTGGCCCTGACGATCCCGTAACCCGTCTGGCCGAGATGCGCGATTTCTTTGCGACCCGCACGATTGCGGTCGGCTCTACCGGCAATCTGGGTCTCAGCGTCGGCATCGCCGCCCGCGCGCTGGGGTATGCCTGTGTCGTGCATATGTCGAGCGACGCCAAGCCGTGGAAGGTCGACCGCCTGCGCAAGCTGGGGGTCGAGGTGGTGCTGCACAGGGCGGATTACACCACCGCCGTTGCCGCCGCGCGCGATGCCACGGCGGATGATCCCGACAGCTATTTCGTTGACGATGAATCCTCGGAACTGCTGTTTCGCGGCTACAGCGCGGCAGCGGCGGAACTGGCCGCACAACTGGATGCGATGGGCATTGCCATCGGCCCCGACCGCCCGCTGTGCCTCTACCTGCCCTGTGGTATCGGCGGCGCGCCGGGTGGCATCGCCTATGGCGCGCGGGCGATGTTCGGCCCCCATGCCCACAGCTTCTTTGTCGAGCCGCAGCAATCCGCCTCGGCCCTGTGCCAGATGGCATTCGACGCGCCATCGGTCCACGATCTGGGCCTCAGCAACCGGACCGAGGCCGACGGCATGGCGGTCGCCACCCTGTCGCCGCTGGTGCACGCGCGCATGCACGACCGTCTGGCGGGTGTCTGCACCGTTGGTGATGCCGACATGCTGCGCTGGGTCGCGGCGGGTCATGACCACGGGCTGCATTTCGAACCCTCCGCCACTGCCGGCTTCGCAGGGCCGCACCACCTGATGCACAGTGCCATGGGCAAGGCGTTCCGCGCGCAGCACATGGCCCATGTCGCGCCCGAAAACATCACCCACGTCGTTTGGGCCACCGGCGGCCTGTTCGTCCCCGACGCTGCCCACCGCGGCTTTCTGGAGGCTGCTGCCGCTTTGCCCGCGGCCTATGACCTGCCACAGGAGATCACCCCATGACCAACCCCGCCAGCCTTGACGCCATCGAGGCACGCCGCCTGATCGCGCGCAAACAATTGTCGCCGGTCGAGCTGGCCGAGGCGTGCATCGCGCGGGTCGAGACGCTGGACCATGCGGTGAACGCCCTGATCGCACGCGACTTTGACGGGATGCTGGAGGGGGCGAAAAAGGCGGAAACCGCCGTGATGTCGGGCGCGCCGCTCGGGGCGCTGCACGGGCTGCCCTTTGCGGTGAAGGACATGATCGACGTGGCGGGCCTGCCCACCACCTTCGGGTCCGAAGCCTTTGCCGACAACATCGCCACCGGTGACGACGCCATTGTTGCAGCGATGCGCGCAGCGGGTGGCCTGCCGATGGGCAAGACCAACACGCCGGAATGGAGTGCCGGTGCCAACACCCGCAACCGCGTCAACGGGGTGACAGCCAACCCCTACGACCTGACCCGCACCTGCGCGGGATCCTCGGGCGGCTCGGCGGTGGCACTGGCCTGCGAATACGCCCCTCTGGCCACAGGATCGGACACCGGCGGCAGCCTGCGCAACCCGGCGGCCTATTGCGGGGTTGTCGGCTACCGGCCCAGCCCCGGTGTCGTGCCGGGCAACAACCGTGCGGCGGGGCTGATCCCCATGCCCACTTCCGGCCCGATGGCGCGCAGCGTGGCGGATGCGGGGCTGATGCTGTCCGTGCTGGCACGCCCCGACCGCAACGATCCATTCACCACCGTGATCGACGGACGCACCCCGTGGGATGCGGCAAGCTTTGCCAACCTGCCGCGCCGCGATCTGACATCCCTGCGCATCGCGGTCACCGAAGATTACGGCTTTGCCCCCACCGAACGCCTGATCCGCGACCACTTCCGCGCGATCCTGCCCAAACTGGCACCCTTCATGGGCGACATAACCGAAGCCAACCCCGATTGCACCGACGCCGACCGCATCTTTTCGGTGCTGCGCGGGGTGCAGTTCCTTGGCGTCCATGCAAAACTTTACGACGAAACCCCCGATCAGGTCGGCCCCAACGTCGCCGACAACGTCCGCGAAGGCCGCAGCTATTCCGCCGAGGACGTGGCACAGGCGATCTTTGCCCAAGGGCGCTATCACCGCGACTGGCAGGCGTTCTTCGAGTTGCACGACTTTATCATCTCGCCCGCCGTCACCCTCAGCCCCCGCCCCTGGCGCGAGCTCTACCCGACCGAAATCGACGGAACGCCCACAAAAAGCTATTATCACTGGCTGGCAATGGCCTATGCCTCCACCATTCCGGGGCATCCGTCGATCACGATCCCCTGCGGGATGGACGCGAATGGCATGCCCTTTGGTCTGCAAATCGTCGGGCGTCGTCACGACGATCTGGGCGTGATGGCCGTCGCCGCTGAGCTGGAGGCGATCATCGCAGGCACCGATCTGGCCGTGCCTGCCCCCGACTTTGCCGCCCTGCGCGCCGCCCCGCCGCTGTCGCAGGCGGATGAATTCCTGACCTTCAGCTGACCGGGTGCCAGGTGGCTGGCCTATTGCAAGACCCGCCGCAGCCCTGACTGGGCTTCCCGCAGCGGGGCGATAAAGCGTTCGGCCAATTCCGACGCGGGCGCATCTGAGGCCGCGATGCCAAGGTTCAGCGCTGCGACGACGCGGCCGCGAATGTCGTAAAGCGGCACGGCGATTGACCGCAGACCGATTTCAACCTCCTGGTCGATCACCGAATAGCCCTGCGCGCGCACGACAGCCAGTTCCGCCATGATCGCATCAGGATCGGTGCGGCTGCGCATCGTGCGCGGTGCGAGGTCGGAAAGGTCGACCCATTTGAGTGCTTCCTCCTCGGGCAACGCGCTGAGCAGCACCCGACCCATGGAGGTACAATGCGCAGGCAGGCGCGACCCCGGCATCAGCCCGATGGACATGATCCGGGTGGCCGCCGAACGGGCGATGTAGACGATTTCGGTCTCATCCAGGATCGACACCGAAGAGGATTGCCCGGTGCGCGCGGAAAGCTGATCTAGCCAGGGTTGCACGATCTGCGGCAGCGGCAGGGCTGCCAGCGCCCCCATCCCCAGCCGCAGAACACGCGGCGTGAGCTGGAAATATTTGCCATCGTATTCCGCGTATCCAAGTTCGGTGAGCGTCAGCAAACAGCGGCGGGCAGTCGCCCGGTCAAGCCCTGTCGCGGCGGCTATTTCAGATACGGATTGGCGCGGCGTCTCGGCCCGGAAGCATTCGAGCACGCGCAGCCCCTTGGCAAAGGAGGCGATGAAATCGGTTCTGTGCACCATGCGAACAACTGATGGCAGCATGTGAACAAATGTCAACATGTGAACATTGAATCTGGTGCCGGTTCCGGTTCAGCGCGTATCAAAAGCCGAGGAGACATCAATGGACAAGACTTTCCCATCGCTTGCCGATGCAGTGTCGGTCATCCCGGATGGGGCGACCGTGATGATCGGCGGTTTTGGCGGCTCCGGCGCGCCAATCGAATTGATCCATGCGCTGATCGACCAGGGCGCGCGGCATCTGACGGTAATCAACAACAATGCGGGTAACGGCCATGTCGGCCTTGCGGCACTGATCGAACAGGGCCGTGTCGACAAATTGATCTGTTCCTTTCCGCGCTCGGCTGACCCCACCGTCTTTGCCGAAGCCTACAAGGCGGGGCGGATCGAGCTTGAGATTGTGCCGCAAGGCACCCTGGCAGAGCGGATCAGGGCAGGTGGTGCGGGCATACCCGCCTTCTACACGCCCACGGCCTTTGGCACCCAGGTGGCGGAAGGCAAGCCGACAGAGGTTTTTGAAGGCCGGTCCTATGTGCGTGAGCGCTGGCTCAAGGCGGATTTTTCCCTGATCAAGGGCGAGCTGGGTGACCAGCATGGCAATATGACCTACCGGATGGCGGCGCGGAACTTCAATCCGATCATGGCGACGGCAGCCACAACCACCATTGCCCAGGTATCGCGGATCGTGCCGCCGGGCGGGATCGACCCGGAACATGTCGTCACGCCGGGCATCTTCGTTCGCCGACTTGTCGAGGTGTCCGCGCCCGCACAGGAAGAAGAGCTTAACCGGGCGGAGGCCGTCTATCCATGACCGAAGTTTCCCACGCAAAGCTGAGCAATGCCCAGATCGCATGGCGCGCCGCGCAGGACATCGAGGACGGAGCCTATGTCAATCTCGGGATCGGATTTCCCGAAATGGTCGCGCAGTTCCAGCCTCCCGGACGGCAGGCCATCTTTCATACCGAGAATGGCATCCTTGACTTTGGCGCCGCCCCGGCCCGCGGCGAGGAAGACTGGGACCTGATCAATGCGGGAAAAAAGGCCGTCACGCTGAAACCGGGGACAGCCTTCTTTCACCATGCCGACAGTTTCGCGATGGTGCGGGGCGGGCATCTGGATGTTGCAATCCTTGGTGCCTACGAGGTTGCGCAGAACGGCGACCTGGCGAACTGGTCCACCGGCAGGGGCGGCATTCCGGCCGTTGGCGGTGCCATGGATCTGGTACAAAGCGCAAAGCGCGTTGCGGTGCTGACCGACCATGTGACCAAGGACGGCTTGCCCAAGCTGGTGTCTGAATGCACCCTTCCCCTGACCGGCGTTGCCTGCGTGACGCGGATTTACACCTCTCTTGCGGTGGTGGATGTGGTCGACGGGCGCTTTGTCCTACGGGAGAAAGTGCCCGCCGTGACCCTGGAAGAGCTGCAATCCGTCACCGGTGCGCCGCTGCATATCGACGGCGCTGTCGCTGACCTGATCTGCCCTGACGAACCAGCCTAAAGCGCCCCGCCTTAAACTTGAAACGCCGATACCCTGCCGCGCTTCGCGCTCTCGGGACATCGGCGATACTGAGTGTATCAGGTTAAAGGCGGGACGCTCCAGCCTCGGGATGAGGCGCGGCAATCAGCCAGTTACGCCCCTGGCCCCTGCGTCGCCTCAAAGGTGATCTGGCCATCGCAGATGGTCATCACCGGCCCGAGGCCAGGTATCTCTTTCGGGTCTGTTGCCGCGATATCGCCGCCAAGTATCACCAGATCGGCCAGCATCCCGGTGCAGATCCGCCCGGTGCGGTCATCCATGTGACCTGCAAACGCACCGCGCCAGGTAAAACCTTCGAGCACTTGCATGAGCGGTACGCGCTGATCCGGAACGCCGGGGTGGAAGGGTTCACGCGTGAGCGCTGCCGAAATCCCGACCAGCGGTTCCACGCGCACCACGGGCCAGTCCGAGGAAAAGGCATAATCGGCACCCGTTTCGATAACGTCGCGCCAGGCATAGGCAAAGGGCAAGCGGGCTTCGCCGATAACGGAAACAGCCGGTTCAAGGGGCAGACCCATAACCCCCGGCACGTGCAGCGGCTGCATGGAGGCTATGACGCCAAGTTCGCGAAACCGGGGCAAATCCTCGGGGTGGACCACTTCGAGGTGTTCGATCCTGTGGCGCGCGTCGCGTTTGCCGTTGGCTTCCTGTGCGGCCTGGACACCGTCAAGAACGATCCGCACAGCGCCATCCCCGATGGCATGTACGCTGATCTGCAGGCCGCGCGCGTCAATGTCGGTGGCAGCCTTGTTGAAATGCGCCGCTTCAAAGATCGGCTCACCCCGGTGACCGGGCTGGTTCGCATACTCATCCACAAGCACCCCGGTGCCGCTTTCCAGTACACCGTCGCAGAAAATCTTCACCCGGCCGGATTTCAGCTTGTCGCTGTTGAAATCTGCTGCAAGGCGGCTGGCCTCGTCGAGCGAGGACAAAGGTTTCTCACGCGTGAGGTGAAAGGGCACTTCAACACGGACCGTCAGTTCCCCGGCATCCTCGATCTCTTTCAAGAGCTCAAGAAGATATCGGTTTCCGTCCATGTTATGGATCGACGTAATCCCTTGCGCCGCACAGAAGGCCAGACCTTCCTTCAGCACCGCAATGTCCTGCGCGCGTTCTTCGGGCGTTGGCGGCGTTTCCGGCTCCAGCCCGTAGTTGCCCAGCATCTCGCGCCCGCCGCTGGTCCGCAGGGCACGCACCGGTCCGATGGCATTCTTTTCGCGCAGCTCTCCGGTGGCCATTCCGTCAGGGCCCACCACCACTTCGCTGCCCGCCCCGACATCGCGGCCCCGGGAGAGTCCTGCCTGCTCCAGCGCGGCGCTGTTGGCCCAGCCGGTGTGAAAATCAAAGGACAAGACAAGAACCGGGCGGTCGTGAACCATCTCGTCGATCAATTGCCGGGGATCCTTGCCGTGACCGGCAAGAAGCTCGTAGGTCGTGCCCTGCGCGACGAGCAATCCTTCGTCGGGATTGTCGGCAGCAAACTGGCGCAAGGCGGTTTTCGCGGCTTCAAGATCGGCGATTTCAGACATCTGCAGGAACCGTCTGCCATAGGCCCCGCTGAAAAGATGCAGGTGCGATTCCACAAAGCCGGGCAATACCGTCGCGCCGTCAGCGTCGATCACGCGGGTCTTTGGCCCGATCAGATCAGTCGTGTCTTCATGGCGCCCCACTGCCGCGATCTTGTTGCCCAGTAGGGCCAGTGATTGCGCGGTCGGCGCGCGCTCGTCCATGGTCAGGATCTGCGCGTTCCTGATGACAATATCTGCCTGGGTCATGTGGGGTCGCCGATTGTTGTTTTCAAAGTTGGCTCCGCGAGAAAATCAGGTGCAAATATCATTCTGCACAACGGCTCCAACCGCTGTGTCAGCGCGATGCGGTGATCCGCGATTGTCATGTCTTCTGATTTGATCAGGTCGAAGAAGGCCCCGCCCCAGATGTCGTAGAGGATCTGCACAAGATGATCGACATCCGCCGGATTTCCGTCGTGCAGCGTAAGGTCATAAGAGGAGAGCACCTGCCGCAACGCGGACATCAACTCGGTGTTCACGATCTGGTAGGATTGCGCCAGCTCTGTTGTCGGATAGCGGATTGTGTCAGCCTCGGCATAGCGCCAGATGCGTTTGCTGGCGATGCGCAATGTACCCTCCGCGAACTCGGAAAAGATGGTGACGAGCAGCGTGGCAAAGTCCAGATCCGTGCGCGGCACCAAGATCTTGCTGTGCTGACGTTCGCGGGCCGCACCCTCATGGATCAAGGCAATCAGGATGCCACCCTTGTTGCCGAAATAATTGAAGACGGTGGGCTGAGACACACCAACGGCCTCGGCGATGTCGGCCATTGTCGTTGCATCGACACCCTGGCTTGCAAACAGCCCTTGTGCCGCTTCGAGAATTTCCTCGCGGCGCCGGGCCTTCTTGCGGTCCCGCAGGCCTGGCGCGCCCTGCGCTGCCTCAATGCTTGTCGTTTGACCCATGGCATAAAGTCCTTCATGTAGTAAAAAATTTTATTGACTAAAATATTATTGTCAATACCAATTGGCCCACCTTAATTTGAACGGACGGAAACCGCGATGATCGAAACGCAGTCCCTTTCGGAAGCCTGTGCCGTGACCGCGCTTGCACGCATCGCGCTTAATTCTCTTGTCCCGATGGCACCTCGTCCGTGCCGGATGCGCAACTGGCAACCGCTGCCGCCTTTGCCGAGGCATCCAAACTGAGCCTGCCCAAAAAGCTTGTGGCGGCAGGGCCATCGTTGGCCCCCGCCTTCCCGCAGAGGCGAAAGAAATGAACCCCATGTCAAAAGGAATGAACACCATGTCCAAACTTCCCCGCCTGGCAGCAACGCTGTCTGTCACTACGGCCTGTGCCTGCCTTGGCTTTGCATCCTGGGCCCAGGATGCAGCCGATCCGGCGCGCTGGCTTTCGCCCACGATGATCAATGCCCGTGCCAGCATGTTCACGCCCACGCTGAACTATCTGACCTTTCAGCACATGGACCAGATGTTCGCGACCCGCACGGTTCCGGCAGGGTCCGAAACCTGGGAGCTGTCCGAAAACCCGATCTCGCTGGAAGGCAGCTACACCATCCTTGGCGAGACCTATGACCTTGAAGGCGCGCTTGAACAGACCCGGACCAATGCTTTGGTCGTGCTGAAGGATGGCGAGCTGGTCTATGAACGCTATCGCAACGGCAGCGGCCCGACGACGCGCTTCCTGACCTTCTCTGTCGCCAAGTCCTATACGTCGACGCTGATCGGCCTGGCCTTGCAGGATGGGCTGATCGAAAATCTTGACGATCCGGTCACCAAGTATCTGCCGGAAATGGCAGGCACCGGCTATGACGGCCCAAGTGTGCGCGATCTGTTGCGGATGCGGTCCGGTGTCGACTGGGAAGAGCGTTACGAGTTCGGCAGCGATACCCAGCTGACCAAGGTGCACGACAATGCGCTTGTCGCCTACAACTACCGCTGGTGTGATTACGCGGCGAATGAATCCGTCAAGGGCGCTACAGCGCCTGACGAACGCTTCAACTATGCCACGCTTGATACCAGCGTCCTGGGCTGCATCGTCGAGCGTGTCACCGGGCGGACTGGCGCCGAATACATGGCCGAAAAACTCTGGCAGCCGATGGGGGCGGAGTCTGACGCCTATTGGATCATGGATGGCCCTGATGACATCGGGCGTGAATTCTATGGGGCTGGCCTTGCTGTCACGGCAAGGGATCATGCGCGCTTCGGCCAGATGTTCCTGCAGGGTGGCATGGCCAATGGCACCCGCGTTCTGCCCGAAGCCTGGGTGACCGAGGCGACCGTGCCTGACGCCGGATATTCGCCAATCGAGGAAGGATCGCCACTTGGTTATCAGTACCAGTGGTGGACGGAAGCCGACAGCGACGTCTACATGGCGATGGGCCTGTTCCATCAATTCATCCGTGTCGATCCGAGCAACAAGATTGTCATCGTCAAGACAAGCTATACCGAAGCGCCGATTGGCAATGATGCGGAAAACGCAGAGCTTTTTGCGCAGATCACCGCGAAACTGACGCAATAAGGGGTTGGGGTCGGCCCCCTGCCGGCCCTTCCCTCCGCCTGGCATTTGTGGCGGCGCGTTTCGCCGGGCGTTGCTACCCTTCGCTGCCCGCGATCCATGCCTTTGCCGCATCCAGCATCGCCTCGCGCAGGTCGGCGACTTCGGGCATTTGCTGCAGTTCCGCCGTGGTCGCAAAGCCGATGTGGATCGACGGCAGCGCGAGGTCTGCCACCTCCAGCACCTTGAAATCCTGCGCATTGGCATGTTCGTTCAGCGCCACCCGCGGCACGCAGGTCAACATCCCCAGGGCCAGCGCCAGGTTGATCAACCCGTTCGGGTCCGCCGACACTTCCACCGCCGCCGTCAGTTCCGGGGCACCTGTGCTGCGCATCGCGGATTCCAGCACGATCCGGTTGTTCGACTCCCGCGAGGGCATGGCCCAGGGCCAGCCAACCAGATCCCGCGCTCTGGGTGCGTCCAGCCGGGCAACCGGATGGCCGGTCGGACAGATCAGGATCAGGTCCGTTTCCAGCAAGGGATCATAGGTCAGCAGCCGCGCGATGCGGGTTGGCACCTGATCCCAGTCCAGCCGCCCGACATAGCAATCCAGATTGCCCTCGCTCAGCGCCTCGACCATATCGCCGACCAGGCCGGTCTTGAGCTGGAACCGGGTTTCGCTCTGGCCCACGTTCAACCGGCGCAGCGCTTCGGGGATGATGTTGTACATCAGGGCCGAATTCGTGCCGATCCGCAGCGAAAGCGTCTGCCCCGCGTCCAGCTCGCGCACAAGCTGGTCCAATGTCGCCAGCCCCGACCGCGACCGCCGCAGCGCCAGCAACCCGGTATCGGTCAGCACCACCCCCCGCACCGAACGTTCGACCAACGGCACGCCCATGGCGAATTCGAGATCCTTCAACATCTGCGAGACTGCGGGCTGCGTCAGGTTCAGTTCCGCCGCCGCCGACCGCAGCGAACCGTGTTCATCAATCAGCTGCAACAGCCTCAGATGCCGCAGGCGCAGTCTTTCGTAATGAAGGGGTGAATGAGCCATCAGTAAAAGTTATCATATTCCAAGAAAGTTTAGAGTACTTCTTTCATCGGCAAGTGGATAGCCTTTGCGAACATTCGCGGAATGTGAACTCTGGGAGGGGCCATGAAACGCGCAAACGCCATATCGGGCATCATTCTGTGCGTGTTCTCGCTTGTCATGCTGGCTTTTGTCATTCCGGGCCAGATCAGCACCGGGCCATCCGGCATGATGTCACCACGGCTGGTGCCGCAAATGACGATGATCGGCATATTTGGGCTCTCCCTTCTGCTGGTGCTGGGCAACCTGCGCGGGGGCGAGGATGACCATCCGCCGCCCTTCTCGCGCAAGGAGTTGCTGGCGCTTTTGCGGATCTCCGCAGTCTTTGCCATAGCGATTGTACTCTATGAATTCTTCGGCGCGCTGATCGGCGCCTCTTCCCTCGTGATATTCGGGCTTCTTGCATTGGGCGAACGCCGCCCGCTGGTGATTCTGGCGCTGACCGTGGTGCTGCTGACCGGACTCTGGACCTTGTTCTACAAGGTCCTCGGCACGGCGATCCTGTGAGGGTGCAATGGAATATCTGATCCTGGGCATCGGGGATGTGTTCGGCGGCACCACGCTGCTTTGGGTCGCTGTCGGTGTGACCCTCGGCTATGTGCTGGGTGCCATTCCGGGGCTGGGCAAGGCCATCGGCGTGGCTGTTTCGATCCCGCTGACCTTCTACCTCGAACCGGTCAGCGCATTGGGCCTGCTGATCGGCATCGCCAAGGGCAGCGCCGCAGGCAGTGCAGTCTCCGCCATCCTGCTCAACACGCCGGGCGAGCCTTCCTCCGCACCAACCGCCTTTGACGGCTATCCGCTTGCCCGGCAGGGCAAGGCGCAGAAGGCGCTGAAGATGGGCCTTTTCGCCTCGGTCATCGGTGATTTCGTCTCCACCATCATCCTGATCCTGCTGGCAGCCCCCCTCGCCCGCTACGCCTTGCTGATCGGCCCGGTGGAGCTTTGCGCCATCCTCGTGTTCTCCCTGGTCTTCATCGGCGGCCTTTCCGGCAATTCGCTCACCAAAGGTCTGATTGCTGCCTGTTTCGGCATCTTCTTTGCCACCGTGGGGCTGGAAACCGAAACCTTTGTTCCGCGCCTGACCTTCGGCTACCTCGAACTCGAAGACGGCATTTCCCTGGTGCCCATGGCCATCGGCATGCTGGCGGTGGCCGAAATGATCGTACAGGCCGGAAACCTCGACACGCTGGACCGCGAAACGGCCGAGTTGCGCGACAGCAGCGATCCCCGCGACCGCAGAGTGACCCGCGAGGAATGGCGCCGCTGTGCGCCGGTCATCGCGCGCGGCACCTTCATCGGTGCCGCGATCGGCATCCTGCCGGGCCTTGGCGCCAGCGTCGGCTCCTTCCTGTCCTATGGCGAAACCCGCCGCGTCTCTGCCACGCCGGAAAAATACGGCACCGGCATGATCGAAGGGGTCGCCGCCGCCGAAAGCGCGGACAATGCCGTGGTCCCTTCCAGCCTGATCCCGCTCTTTGCCCTGGGCATTCCCGGCAGCGTCATTGCCGCAATCCTGATCGCCGCCTTCATCCTGCACGGGCTGACCCCGGGCCCCCTGATGTTCCAGCAACAGCCCCGGATGGTCGCGGGGCTTTATGTCTCCATGCTCTGCGCCAGCGCCATCCTTCTGGTGATCGGGCTGCTGGGCCAGCGGCTGTTCTCGTTGATCGTGCATGTTCCGCTGCGGCTGGTGATCCCCGGTGTCCTGCTGTTCTGCTGTGTCGGATCCTACATGGAAACCGGCAGCATCTTCTCGATCTTCATCATGCTCGGCTTTGCCCTGATCGGCTTCGTGGCGCGCAAGCTCGACTTTTCCTTCGTCACATTCCTGATCGGCTTTGTCATCGGACCCAAGCTGGAGCTCAGCTTTCGGCAGTCCCTGCAACTGCTGAAACACGACGCGTCGAACCTGCTGGGCCATCCCATCGCGCTGGTCTTTCTGTTTGCGGCGCTTGTCTTTGTCGTCATGTCCGGCCGCTCCTCGGTCACGCGCCGGGTGCAAATGCCACCAACAACCCAGGAACACTGAAACTGAAAGGGAGGAAACCAACCATGAAATGCTTTGAAAGACGCGCGATACTCGGTCTTGCCGCGAGCCTGGCCATCGCCTCGGCGGGCCTGCTGCCCGACCTGGCCGCAGCGCAGGATTATCCGACGAAACCTGTCACCATGCTGGTGGGATACGGTGCGGGCGGCCAGACGGACCTTGTTGCACGCGGCGCGGCGCGGGTCCTTGCGGAACAGCTTGGCCAGCCCGTCAACGTGGTGAACAAACCCGGTGCCGGCGGCGCTGTCGCCGCGCGCGAACTGACGCAGGCGGCCCCCGATGGTTACACCATCCTGTTCCATTCCAACTCCGTCGTGAACTCCGCGCCCTTCATCATGGATCAGGTGAATTTCACACCGGATGACTTTGAATATGCCGGCATGATCACCGCCTATCAGACCGGGCTGGTCGCCCATGTCGACGCGCCCTTCGACGATCTGCAGGGCTTCATTTCCTGGGCCAGGGAAAACCCGAACTTCGCCTATGCGGCGCTCAGCCCCGAAGCGCGGATGTACATGGACACCCTGGCCGAAGCCAACGGGCTGGAACCGAATGCCGTCCCGGTGCAAAGCGGCGGCGAGATGATCACCGCCTTGCTGGGCAAGCAGGTGGTCGCGGCCTTCTCCGGCGGGATCCACTACCGCTATCCTGATGAGCTCAAGACGATCTCTGCCACGACGACCTTCCGCCATCCTTCGGCACCCGATGTCGCCTCGATCGAGGAGGACGGCTATCCCATCGGCATGGACACGCGCACCACGCTGTTTCTGCCCAAGGGGACGCCGCGCGAGGTGCTGGAGAGGATCTCTGACGCGCTTTCCGCCGCCGCGGACGATGCCGACTTCAAGAAGGTCACGGACGGGGCAAACATCCCCATCATGTACATGAACCTCGATGAGGCGCGTGCAGAAATCGAAGCCACCTATGCAAAGCACAAGGGCATCCTGACCGACGGTTCCTGAACCCCATCGCACAGCGCCGCCCGGGCCAAAGCCGGCCCGGGGCACCCGCAACATCCTCTCAAACAGCATCAGAGGCCTCATGTTTCAGCCACTCAAAGGATTGAAGGTCATCGACCTGAGCCAGGTACTTGCCGGACCCTATGCCACCTACCAGCTTGCGCTCATGGGGGCGGAAGTCATCAAGATCGAAAAACCCGGCGAAGGTGACTGGACCCGCGTGCTGGGCCCCTTCCCGGACCTGATCGCGCGGCGCATGGGGCTGGGCTACATGACCCAGAACGCAGACAAGAAATCCGTCGCCATCAATCTCAAGACTGCAGAAGGGATCGAATTGATGCGCGGGCTGATTGCGGGTGCCGACATCTTTGTCGAGAATTTCAAACCCGGTGTCGCGGAACGGCTGGGTTTGGGGTTCGAGGCGGTGCGCGAGATGCAGGACCAGATCGTCTATTGCTCGATCTCCGCCTATGGTCAGACCGGCCCGCTGAGCGAACGGCCCGCCTATGACCACATCATCCAGGGCATGTGCGGCATCATGAAGACCACCGGCACAAAGGGCAGCGGCCCCACCAAGGTCGGCGCACCCTATATTGATTATGCCACCGGGATGAACGCGGCCTTGGGCATCATCGCAGGCCTGCGCGAGGCGGAGCGGTTGAAAAAGGCCGTGCACATCGACGTCGCCATGCTCGACACCGCGCTGATGATGATGGCCTCTCTCGCGACGCAACACCTGTCGTCCGGCTGGTTGCCGGAGCAGAATGGAAACGAAGCCTGGAGCGCCAGCCCCTCCTCCGGTGCGTTTGAAACCTCCGACGGTATGCTGATGCTTGCCGCGAACAACGACCCCCAGTTCCATCTGCTGTGTGCCGCCCTGAACCGCAAAGATCTTTCGGTAGACAGCCGCTATGCCAGCACCGCCGCGCGGGCGCGGAACAGCGGCCAGCTGCGCCGGGAGCTCGACGATATCTTCCTCACCAGACCGGCCGCCGAATGGGAACTGCTGCTTGCCGAATGGAAGGTCCCCGCCGCCAGAGTCCGTGGCCTCGAAGAAGTCCTGGCCGAGGATCACATCCAGTCACGCGGCATCATCAGCAGCATGAACATCAAGGGCGACACAGATCACGAGGTCTTTGTGCCGGGGCTCAGCTTTCTGGCCAACGGGGTGGCGCAATCCCCGGTGAACATCCCCAGCGCACTTGGCGCAGATACCGACGCCGTCCTGTCGGGCCTGAACCTCAGCCTGGAAAAGCTGGCGGAATTGAGAAAGAGCGGCGTCATCGAGTGAAAGTGGCGACCCTGACCCGGCGCCTTCGGCTTGTTCCGGGCCCTGGCTGGCATCGACTGACAGCAGCTTGATTCCGCTACAGCGTTTCGGGATTAACTTGAAACATCCAACATCACTTTTCGCGTTCGACCGCAGGGAGAGGCAGCGAACAAGTGATTCAGGTATATCCCGAAGCGCTATAGCAGACACCCGCGGCATTCGACACATGTTCCGAGCTGCCCCGATCAGCTGGCAGAAAACAGCCGTGACCGGCCCAACTCCTGCGCGACCTGCTGCAACAGGCTGATCGTCTGCAACCGGTCACCCTCGCTGCGGATGCCAAGGGTCGACATCGACGTGCCGACCACGGCTTTCAAGGCATTCACCCCGCCAATGGGGGCTGCAAAACCTGTCACCCCCGGTTCGAACTCGTTCTCGACGATGGCATAGCCAACTGCCCTGCAGTGCTGCACCCGGTTCAGAATTTCGGTGCGGTCCATGGTGGTATCCGGCGCATATTGTTCAAACGGAAGGCTGCGGATCGTCTCCTCCGCCCGGTCCTGCGGCGCAAAGGCCAGTATCATCCGGCCAATGGCGGTGTGGAGCAATGGCAAGCGGCTGCCGACGGTGAATCCGAAGGAAACCGCATCCTCCTGCGCTGTCGACTGTGCAACATAGACCGCCGAATTGCCGTCGGGAATGGCAAGCGAAACCGTTTGCCCGATCCGGGTGGAATAGCGGTTCAGCAGCGGCTGGATATGCGTGCCGAACTGATTGCCGCGCAGAAAACTGCCCGCAAGTATCAGCACCTGCGGTGACAGGGAAAAATGCCGCCCCTCCCGTTCGGCATAGCCCAGATGGACCAGCGTCAGGGTCAGCCGCCGCACCGACGCGCGGTCAAGCCCGGTCAGCTGCGCGATCTCGGCCAGCGTAAGCCTGGTATGGGTATCGTCAAAGGCTTTCAGGACGGCCATGCCCTTCACGAAGGTCGAGGAAATATCCCTGTCCGCAATCTCATGTTTCAATGGGTCTGGACGAAGGGTCACGGGCGACTCCTGGATTTCGCTTGGTTCTTTCAGATGACACATCCGTGGGCGCTATTAAACCAAAAGCCAAGATATCACCCGGGATGTCGCCATGAGGATTGTTAATGTAACATATGTGCGTTATTTAACCAAATGGAGCAAAGATACACCCAGCCGCCAATCTGAAGGAGACTTCCCATGATCAGCCAGGAACTGAACGAAACGCTCACAAGAACTGGTCCCGGGACAGAGGCGGGCGAGGTCATGCGCCGCTATTGGCAGCCTGCCGCGCTGACCGACGAACTGGCGGGCAAACGCCCGGTTGTGCCGGTCCGCCTGCTGGGTGAGGATCTGGTGCTGTTCCGTGACAGCGAAGGCGAACTTGGCCTGATCGCACGGGGCTGTCCGCACCGCGGGGCCGATCTTTGCTATGGTCGGCTGGAAGACAACGGATTGCGCTGCCCCTTCCATGGCTGGCACTTCAACCGCAATGGTCAATGCGTGGAACAACCCGGTGAACCCGAAGGGTCGCGGATGCATGAACAGATCCGGACGACATCATATCCGGTGATCGAAAAGAACGGGATCGTCTTTGCCTATATGGGGCCGGGCACGCCACCGGCCTTCCCGAATTTCGACTGTTTCCGCGCGCCGGAAAGTCACGTATTTGCTTTCAAGGGTCTGTGGGAATGCAACTGGCTGCAGGCGATGGAGGTGGGCATCGACCCTGCGCATGCCTCTTTCCTGCATCGTTTCCTGCAGGACGAAGACCCCGCCGACAGCTATGGCAAGCAGTTCCGCGACATGGCCGCCAACACAGAGATCCCGATGACCAAGCTGCTGCGCGATTATCCGCGCCCCGACATCACGGTCGAGGAAACCGATTACGGCATGCGCATCATCGCCCTGCGCCACATGGAAGACGGCCGCACCCATGTGCGCATCACCAACCAGATCTTCCCCGAGGCGATCTCGATCCCCATGTCGCGGGAGATGATCATCACCCAGTGGCATGTGCCGGTGGATGACGAGACCTGCTATTGGTATTCGATGTTCACCAGCTTTGACAAACCCGTCGACAAGCAGAAGATGCGCGATCAGCGGCTCAGGGAACATCGCCTGCCCGATTATGCCCCGATCAAGAACAAGCGCAACAATTACGGTTTCGACCCCGAAGAGCAGGCCCGCGAAACCTATACCGGCATGGGGCTCGACATCAACGTGCACGATCAATGGGCGGTCGAAAGCCCCGGCCGGATCTTTGACCGGACCAGGGAACATCTGGGCAAGACCGATGTTGCCATCATCAAATACCGGCGCATGATGCGCGCCGCGATCAGCAGCCTCAAGGATGGAAACACCGATGCGCTGCCCATGTGCAACGGCGTCGATGTCAGCAAGATCTACGGCCCGATCTCAAACGACACCATCGGCACGCGGGACAACTGGCAGGATGTCTTCACGCAAAGCGATGCCGAACGACGCGAGGCTTGCAAGGGATGGGATGCAAAGGTCTGATGGCCACAAGATGAATCGTACCGGTGGTTGACGCGCGGTTCCCTGATGCCGCCACCTGAAGGGCAGATATGAGCCAGTTACACGAAAAGATCGCCAGCGGCGCGCTTGCCCGGATGGGTCTGCTTGACGAGGATGCCATCGGCGCCGCCGCCGCCCTGGTCGAACGGGTCAGCGGCTCCGATGTCGAGACGGTGAGGGTGCTCTTTGCCGACCAGCACGGCATCCTGCGCGGCAAGACCCTCGTGGCATCGGCCCTGTCCTCGATCTTCACCTCCGGGGTTGCGATGCCCTCCACCCTTCTTCTGAAGGACACATCGCACAAGACTGTCTTTCCGGTGTGGTCGGATGACCCCGACATTCCCGGGGGCATGACCGGTGCGGGCGATATCCTTTTGCTGCCCGACCCTGCCACGTATCGCGAGTTGCCGTGGTCGTCGAACTCCGCCTGGATCTTCTGCGATCCGCATGGAAAAGACGGCGCCACCCTGGATTTCTCGCCGCGTGACGTGCTCAAGCGTGCGATTGCGCGCCTGGCCGAGCATAACATCGCATTGGTTGTCGGGCTGGAGGTCGAATTTCAGATCTATGCGCTGGTCGCGCAAAAGCTCGACCATGGCGATGCGACGATGCCCGGCCAGCCGCCTCAGACCCGCAACCTCACCCAGGGTTACCAGTTCCTGACCGAACAGCTTTATGACCTGGTGGAACCGGTGCTGGACGATCTCCGCCGCCATTGCCAGGCGCTCGGCCTGCCGGTGCGCTCGATGGAGATCGAAATGGGGCCCAGCCAGTTCGAATTCACCTTCGACCCTGCCGAACCGCTGACCCATGCGGACAACATGATGATGTTCCGCGCCATGGTGAAAGAGACCTGCGCGCGGCGTGGCCTGCATGCGACCTTCATGTGCAAGCCGAACCTCGCCAATGCCGCCGCCAGCGGATGGCACCTGCACCAGTCCCTTGTTGACATGACAACCGGAGAGAACCTGCTGGTGCCACCTGCCGCGGGGACGATCACCGATACGGCCAGTGGCTGGATTGCGGGCCTGCTGGAACACGCCCGCGCATCCTGCCTGCTGACTACGCCGACGGTGAACGGATACAAGCGCTACCGCCCGCATCAACTGGCCCCCGACCGCATCCAATGGGGCCGCGACAACCGTGGCGCTATGATCCGCGCCCTGATGGCACCCGGTGACCCCGCTTCGCGGATCGAGAACCGCGTGGCAGAGACAACGGCCAACCCCTATTATTTCTTTGCCAGCCAGATCCTGTCAGGCCTCGATGGTCTGAACCGCAATCTGCGCGCGCCCGACCCGGTGGAAACCCCCTATGACGGCCCGGCAACGCAACTGCCCGAAAGCCTGCTCAGCGCGATCCAGCATTTCGAAAACTCGTCCTTCTACCGTGAGGTGCTGGGCGATGCTTTTGTCGATTACCTCGCCTTCATCCGGCGCGCGGAATGGGACCGTTACCACCTGACCATCTCGGAATGGGAACAGGCCGAATATTTCGGGATCTACTGAAACGCCGCTGACGCGGGCCTGCCCGCTTTCCACCAGTTAACGGCAGGAAAGTGGGCAGGCCCCGGTGCGCTCACAGACCAGCGAAATGGAACGCCTTGGTTTCAAGGTATTCCTCGATCCCTTCCTGCGCGCCCTCACGCCCCAGACCGGAGGCTTTGACGCCGCCGAAAGGCGCCTCTGCATGGCTGACCACGCCGGTGTTCAACCCGACCAGACCCGCCTCCAGCGCCTCGCCGAACCGGAAGGCACGGGCCATGTCCGTGGTGTAGAAATAGGCCGCCAGACCAAAGGGCGTACCATTGGCCAGCGCCAGCGCCTCGGCCTCCGTCTCGAACCGGAACACGGGCGCGACGGGGCCAAAGGTTTCCTCGTCTGCCAGCTGCATGTCCACCGTCGCTTCCGACAGCACGACCGGATCGGCAAATTGCGCGGGAAGATCGCGCGCCTTGGTGGCACGCCGGGCCCCCTTGGCCAATGCATCCGCCACATGGGCGTTGATCTTGGTGATGGCGCTGGTGTTGATCATCGGACCAATGGCAATGCCCTCGGCTGTGCCGGGACCCACCGTCAACGCATCGACCCTGGCCGCCAATGCCGCGACAAAGGCATCGTAGATGCCGGATTGCACCAGAATGCGGTTGGCGCAGACACAGGTCTGACCGCCATTGCGGAACTTCGACTGCATCGCGCCTTCGACAGCGGCATCCAGATCGGCATCGTCAAAGACGATAAACGGCGCGTTGCCGCCCAGCTCCAGCGATATTTTCTTGAGCGTCGGGGCGCATTGCCCGGCCAGCAGCGCGCCCACGCGGGTCGAGCCGGTGAACGACAGCTTGCGCACCACGGGGCTGGCGGTCAGCGTTTCGCCGATCACCTCGGGGCGACCGGTCAGGATGTTCAGCACACCCCTGGGCATGCCCGCCCGTTCGGCCAGAACGCCAAGCGCCAGCGCCGAATAGGGGGTGAAATCGGACGGCTTGATGACCATCGTGCAACCTGCCGCCAGGCCGGGGGCCACCTTGCGGGTGATCATCGCGATGGGGAAATTCCACGGCGTGATGATGGCACAGACGCCAACCGGCTCCTTCATGGCAAAGATCTTCTTGCCCGGCACCGGAGAGGGGATGATATGGCCGTTGATCCGCCGCGCCTCTTCCGCGAACCAGCGGACAAAGGATGCGCCGTAAACCACCTCGCCGCGCGCCTCGGCCAGCGGTTTGCCCTGTTCGGCGGTCAGGATCCGCGCCAGGTCTTCGGCGTGGTCGTACATCAGTTGGTACCAGCGCATCAGGATGTCGGCGCGGTCGACATGGGTGCGCGCGCGCCAGTCTTTCATCGCCTCTTCGGCGGCGGCGATGGCGGCGCTGGTTTCAGCCGCCGTACAGTCTGGCATATGCCCGATCGCGTCACCGGTGGCCGGGTCGATCACCGGCATGTCCGCGCGCTCGATCCAGTCGCCGTCGATCAGCGCCGCTTCGCGCAGCAGGTCGGGATCGGACAGCTGGTCGCGCAGGTTGGTGGATGGTGTGTCGTGAACGGTCATGCTTTTCCTCCAAGCGCGGCAACAACTGCCGCCGTGATATCGTCTGTGGTGTTCTGACCGGGACGGGTGCCAATGCCCTGTGCGGTCGCTGTTTCGACGGCCTCCAGCACAGCGGCAGCGGCTTCGCCCTCGCCCAGATGCTCCAGCATCTGCGCCCCCGACCAGATCGCGGCGATCGGGTTGGCAATGTTCTTGCCCGCAATATCCGGTGCTGAACCATGCACCGGTTCGAACATCGAAGGCGCGCTGCGATCGGGGCAGATGTTGGCGGATGCGGCAAAGCCCAGCCCGCCCTGAATGGCCGCGCCCAGATCGGTCAGGATGTCGCCAAACAGGTTCGAGGCAACCACCACGTCCAGATCCTGCGGGTTCATCACCATCTTGGCCGCCATGGCGTCGATATGCATGTGGCTGACCGTCACCTCGGGATATTCGGCGGCCAGTTCGCGGGTCACCTCATCCCAGAACACCATCGAATACTTCTGTGCATTCGACTTGGTGACCGACGTCAGATGCTTGCGCCGGGCCTGTGCCTGCTCGAAACCAAAGCGCAGGATACGTTCGACACCTTGGCGGGTGAAAATCGACGTCTCGACCGCCACTTCGTTGTCACGTCCCTGATGCACGCGCCCGCCGGCACCGGAATATTCACCTTCGGTGTTTTCGCGGATGCACAGGATGTCGAAACCTTCGGCCTTCAGCGGGCCTTCGACACCGGCCAGCAGCCTGTGGGGCCGGATGTTGGCATATTGGTCAAAGGCCTTGCGGATCGGCAGCAGCAGACCATGCAGCGACACCGAATCCGGCACGCTTTCGGGCCAGCCGACCGCACCCAGAAAGATCGCGTCAAAGCCGCGCAGCGTTTCAATGCCATCGTCCGGCATCATCGCACCTGTCTTGGCGTAATATTCGCAAGACCACGGAAAGGTCTGTGTTTCCAGGGCAAAGCCAAAGCGGCCGGCGGCCGCGTTCATGACCTCCATGGCGGCGTCGGTGACATCGACGCCAATGCCGTCTCCGGGGATCAAAGCAAGATTATATGTGGTCATATCAGTTTCCTTGGTCTTCACAGGTCGATCAGGACCGATTTCATTCTGCGGCTGGCGGCACCGGCACTGCATCCCGGGCCGCAGGTCTTCAGCCCCGCACAGAGCCCATAGCCGGGATGGCCGACAAGAGCCAAGGCCACTTGCGCGCCCCCAAAACTCCGAAAGCGCACCACCCGTCCGGCATCGGCGCCATCGGCACCCCCGATAAACCGACAGGCTGGCAAGGCGGTCTGGTCTGCATCAATGGCAAGGTTCATGGCGCACCCTGAGAAGGAATTCTGCCTGCAAGATCGCGCGTTCGATGCGGCCAAAGCTGCCGAAAGCGCCGGATCCTCAGCATTTTACGCTGCACTCCCGGATTTCTCAGGCAGAAGATTTTGGCGCTGTCGGGCCCGAACCTTCAGATCGGCGCGGCCTGTATCCTGCCGCCCTGCATTGGGCAGAGCCATGGCCGCACAGCCACAATCAAAACTTGGATACTCTGCCCCATTGGGCATGATCAAAGCGGACCAGCCGGTACTGCGCCGTCTCGGTGATGGGGGCGCGGGCAAGTACCAGATCGGCGACCAGATGGCCCACCCCCGGCCCGATGCCAAAGCCGTGGCCAGACAGCCCCGCCGCCAGCGTCAGACCCGCAATGCCGATATCATTGTCGATCACCGGCACGCCATCCGGCGTGCTGTCGATATAGCCTGCCCAACGTGCCTGCACCGGTACAGTCGCAAGTACGGGCAAGAGCTTGCGCGCATTGGCCAGCGTCTGGTTCACCGTCGCAACCGAGGGGCGCGGGTCAAGGATGCGGACCCGTTCCATCGGGGTTTCCCGGTCCAGATCCCAGGTTGCCATGGTCTCGAAACCCGCCCGCCAGGCCTGCAACCCGCCTGGCAGCAGCGACCGCCAGCGTTTGGTGAACATCGGCAGGAAATGCCTGGCTTTGCGGATCATCCGGGGGGTCGGATCAACGTTGCCCTTGCCCGAAATCGCCAATGTATAACCGCCATCGCCACGCCGGGTCAGCGACACCGCAGAGGTATGCAGCGCAGGCGGCAAACCCTCGGCACCCGGGGCCACGGAGAGGATCGAACTGCGCACCGAGGCCTGGGGAAAGAAGATGCCCGACTGGTGCAGGAAACTGCCCGCCCAGGCGCCACCCGCCATCACCACCTGCGGCGTGCGGATCACGCCACGCTCGGTCACCACCGCCGAGACGGCCCCCGCTTCGGTTTCGATACCGCGGGCGGCACAGCCCTGCACCACGACACCGCCATGCTGCATCACGCCGCGTGCAATCTGCGGTGCGGCACTGGCAGGGTCGGCAATGCCATCGCTGGGCGACCAGACCCCACCGGCCCAATTCTGCCCCGTCGCAGCGCCCCTTTCGGTGGCCTCGGCGGCGCTCAGCATCCGGGTGTCGACACCTTCGCCCCGCGCAAACCGGCCCCAGCTGGCCCAGCCTTCGATTTCTGCGGCATCGTTGGAAAGATACAGCAACCCGCAGCGGCGAAAGCCCAGATCAACACCGATGTCCTGCGCCATGTCTTCCCACAGCGCCAGGCTGCGGGTGGAGAGCGGAAGCTCGCGCGCATCGCGGTTCTGCTGGCGGCACCAGCCCCAGTTGCGGCTGGATTGTTCGGCCCCCACGCGGCCTTTCTCCAGCAGCACCACTTTCATGCCCGCACGCGACAGCCAATAGGCGGCACATACGCCGACGATGCCTGCCCCGATCACCACGCAATCGGCAGCATCTGGAAAGGTGTCATTTGTCGTCAAATTCATCAACGGGGCAGGCATTGTATTCTCCGTACTTCTAGCCAGACCTTCATCATATCGCCTGCTGCGCGGCGTCGCAGGATATGGTCTTGTAATTGTTCATAAAAACGAAACCTGCGCGGCGCCGCCGGTTGCGCTCAATACCCCCGGTTCTGATCGACACACCCTGGAAGCGGGCTTTTGGTGCGCGTGGCGCGGACCACCTCCAGCGCATGCAGCGCGCCAGCGTGGTGATCGGTCACGGCCGCGATATGCGGCGTGACGATCACCCGCGGATCGCGCCAGGCCCAATGATCGGCAGGCAGCGGTTCAGGGTTGGTCACATCCAGCATCGCATGCCGCAGCGCGCCACTGTCCAGCGCGTCGCGCATTGCCTGCATGTCCAGCTGCGCCCCGCGCCCGGCATGCACCAGCGCCGCCGCTTCCGGCAGTTTCGCAAACAGAGCGGCGTTCAGAATGCCGCGCGTCTCGGCTGTCAGCGGCAGCAGGCAGATCAGAATATCGCTCTGGCCCAGAAACCTGTCCAGATCCTGCAGGCCATAAACCGGAACATCTGCCACCGCCCGCCCGGAGCGTGACCAGCCGCTGACCCTGAAACCCATGCCGCCGAGCGTCTGTGCCGCCAATGTGCCGATCCGGCCCATGCCCATGATCCCGACGCGGGCGTTCCGCGCATGCGATACCGCCTGCGGCTTCCATTGGCCCTGCCCTGCCTGTTCCAGATAGGTCGGCATCGTGCGGTGCAGCATCAATGTTGCCATGACCACCCAGTCGCGCACCATCTCCTCGATACCCGGATCAAGGGCGCGCACCAGTTCCATGCCTGCGGGCAAGGCAGGCATCTGGTCCACCCCGGCCCCGGAACTGATCACGACCTGCAAGTTGGGATAGCGCTGCAGATCTTTCGGGGGTGTCCAGCACAACAGATGCGTGACATCGGCCGGGTCGGTGACGGCCTCTTCGCCCACGATGATCTTTTCACCCGCCGCCTCAAAGGCCGCGACCCAGACCGCTGCGCGTTCGGCGCTGGACAGGAACAGCAATGCCATCAGCGCAACGCCTCGCGAATTTCGGGATCGTCCAGGGTGATATCCAGAACCTTGCGGGTCCGCGCCACGATCTCGTCTATCTCGTCTTCGGTGCAGCACAGAGGCGGCGCATAGGCAAAGATGCCCTGCGGGAATGACCGCACCACCAGCCCCTGTTCCCAGGCCCGGTCAAACAAGCGCGTTGCAGGCTGCACTTCGGGCGGCAGGGGTGTCTTGCGCGCCTTGTCGGTCACCAGTTCCACCGCCGCCAGCATCCCGCGTCCGCGCACATCGCCAACCAGGGGATGATCGCGCAGGGTTTCCAGCCCCGCCATCAGGCGTTTGCCTGCGCGTATGCCGTTCTCGAACAGCCCGCCCTCATAAAGCGCCAGCACCTCAAGCGCCACCGCCGCCGAGACCGGATGCGCGGAATAGGTGAACCCATGCCCCACAGCCTTGGCCCCTGCACCATCGGCAATCACCTCATAGACATGATCCGACATCAAGACCGCCCCCATCGGGACATAGCCCGAGGTCAGACCCTTGGCGCAGGTCAGCAGGTCGGGCACGATGCCCTCGTCGGCGCTGGCAAAAATCGGGCCGGTGCGGCCAAATGCCGTGATGACCTCATCGACGACAAAGAGAATGCCAAGTTCAGTGCACAGATCCCGCATCGCCTTGATCCAGCCCGGCGGCGGCACCAGCACGCCACCCGATCCCTGGATCGGCTCGACATAGAAGGCCGCAACGCGGTCCTCTCCGATCTCGGCCACCTTGGCGCGCAGCTCGGCCACCGAGGCCTCGATCACCGCCTGCGGATCATCGCCCCGCGGATTGCGATAGAGGTAATGCGAGGAAATCTTGTGCTGCCAGGCATAGGGCACGCCGAACCCGTCATGGAAACCGGGCAGCGCGGTCAACCCCGCGCCCATCGTGGTTGAGCCGTGATAGCCCTGCTCGACCGAGATGAACTGATCGCGCCCGGGCTTGCCCCTGGCCTGCCAGTAGTAGCGGACAAAGCGGATGGTGCTGTCCACCGCGTCCGACCCGCCAAGGGTGAAATAGACGTGGTTCAGATCGCCCGGCGCACGGTCGGCCAGGGCGGCGGCCAGCCGAATCGGGGGTTCCGACCCCAGATCGAAATAACCTGTGGCATAGGGCAGCCTGCGCATCTGCTCGGCAGCGGCCTCGACCACGCTTTCATGGCCATAGCCCGCGTTCACACACCAAAGGCCCGCAAACCCGTCCAGCAGCTCGCGCCCTTCGCTGTCGGTGACAGTCGCCCCCTTGGCCGACCGCAGGACGCGCACGCCGCGGGCCTCGTGGCCGCGGAAGGACGACACCGGATGAACAAGGTGCTGGCGGTCCAGCTCGACAAGAGAATTGGTCAACATTTGACTTCCCATTCAGGTTATCCCAGCGCCTGCGACACAAGGGCAAAGGTTTTGTATTCCGACGGCGCGCGGGTCCGCGCGTCGCGTTTCATGGCAATGCCGCCGCCAGCGGCTTGCAGGCCCAGCCGCGTTGCGGTCTCGCCCATGCCCGCGTCGGCGGGCAGGTCAACACGCAGGAAACCACCAGCGCAGCGGCGCGCCGCCTCGGCCATCAGCGCCGCAGCGCTGGCCGCGTCCCGTGCCACCACCGGCCCCAGCACCCGCCCGCGCCCGAAATCGCGCAGCAGGGCAAATCCGTTCTCGCAGCGCAGCACTTCGCCCTGCGCGGCAATCGCCCCCAGCAATCCCGCCCGCGACATGCCCGAGGCCTGCAAATCCAGCGCGGCCAGCGCCGGAATATCCTGCGCATCACCGGTTCGAACGGACAACTCAGGCGTCGCCGCCTGGGCAATCCCCTGCTGCTGGCACACTTCGCCACAGGCCACGAACCCCATCTTTTCATAAAGCGGCAGCCCGTCCGCAGTGGCGGTCAGACGCAATTCGCGCGCACCGCCAAGGGCAATCACCTGCTCCATCAGCGCCCGACCCAGCCCGCGTCCGCGCATCTGCGCATCGACGATGATCATGTTCATCGTCGCCACATCGCCGAAGGCAGAGCACAATGCAGTGCCCACAACTTTGCCGTCCTGTAGCGCCACAACCCCCCTGGAGACCGACAGCGTGAGCTGCCAGTCCTCGGCACGGTGCGGCCAGACGGCCTCCGTCGACAGACGCAGTGCGCCATCCAGATGGGCGGGCTCAAAGGCGGTGATCCGAACATCGTCTTGCGACAATCTGGCCGGTGCGGGTTTGATAGCAGTCATGAATTTTCCGTCCTGTTTGTGCCCAGTCTAGGCCCCCGCACACGGCAGTTTTGTTTTGATCCCCGCCCGTTGCGGCAGTTTTCTGCGGCGGCGCAGTTGCTCGGCCACAGAAAATGCCGCGTAGCGCAAAGCGGATCAGGACGCCAGATGACGCCCCAGCGCCAGGACCATCGCAATTGCCCCCGCAAGTTCGTCTTCGGTCAGATATTCCTCGGGCCGGTGCGCGCGTGCGATGTCGCCGGGCCCGCAGATGACCGAGGCGATTCCCGCCTGCTGGAACAGCCCCGCCTCGGTGCCGAAACTGACAGCACCCAGGGGCTTATGCCCCGAGATGTGCGCGGCCAGTGTGGCCAGCGGATGATCCGCTTCCAGCGACAGCGCCGGATAAGTCGACAGCCATTCGCCGCGCACCCCCGGCCCCAGCGCCGCCATCACCGGCTCCAGCAGCGTTTTGGGATCAACACCGGCAATCGCCCGCGCCTCCATGCTGGCTTCGGCGTGATCGGGGATGATGTTCAGCGCCTGACCGCCCTGCACCGTGCCGATCTGAAGACTGGAATAGGGCGGCGCGAAACGGTCATCCTGCGGCCCTTCACGCAGCGCCTCGGCCTGCTTGCGCGCAACGGACAGCGCAGGCAACAGCGCATGAATGGCATTGTCACCCTGATCGGGGCGCGAACTGTGGCCCGACCGGCCCTCGGCCACCAGCCGCAGCGCCGCCTTGCCCTTATGCGCCAGCACCGGCACCAGCCCGGTCGGCTCTCCGACGATGCAGCCCAGGGGCGGCGCGCATAGATCCGGCAGCACCGCAATCATATGCGGCACCCCGCGACAGCCCGCCTCCTCGTCATAGGACAGCGCAATATGAACAGGGGCGGACAGCTCCATACCGACCAGTTCGGGCACGGCGGCCAGCACCGCAGCCACATAGCCCTTCATGTCGCAACTGCCCCGCCCGATCAGCCGCCCGCCGTCACGGCGCAGGACAAAGGGATCATCCAGCCATTCCGGCTCGCCCGCCGGCACCACATCGACATGGCCCGACAATATATAGCCGGGCCGTGACGCATCCCCGATGGTGGCGAACAGATTGTACCGGTCGCCTTCCGGTCCCTTGAGCAGGTGAAAGGGCACCCCGTGTTTGCGCAGGTAATCCGCAACAAACTGCATCAACCCGTCATTGGGCGTGCCGACCACACTGGGAAAGCCGACAAGCTGCTCCAGCAGCGCGGCACCCGATGCCTGCATCACGCTCACTCCGTGACGGGGGTTGCGGTGACATAGATCTTGCGCAGGGTCTCCAGTGTTTTCCACTCGCCCACGAAGCCCGGCTTCATCACAAAGCTGTCGCCCGCACCAAAGCTGAAGGTGTTACCGCCGTCTTCGCTGATCTCGACGCGTCCGGACAGGATATGACAGAATTCAAAAGTTTCGCCCTTCATCGACTTTGTCGTGCCGGGCGTGGCTTCCCATACGCCGGTGCGAATCTGACCCCATTGCGCGGCTTCGGCCCAGGCTTCGTCCTGCGCCCATGTGCGAAAGGCAGGCGCGCCTTCGATCAGGCGGTCGGGGGCTGCCACATCTTCGCGGGGGGCGAATTCGGGGGCGGTATCAATCGGAACGATAAGGGACATAGTGAGGTCTTTCTGCTGGTGCGCCAACCGGCGCGTTGATCTGCCCGGACAAAATGCACCAGCCTGCCCGGCGATCTTGTCCAAAGTTGCCGTTCCGGCGGCAGGACCTGCCGGATGCTGCCCGCCCGACGCAATTTCATGCTCGCGATTCCGTAAATTGGGGGAAGCCCGGTGGCACATGTCAGGTGAACCATGGCCACGAACCGGCAAACCCCTGCAAACATGGAAAACTATGTTTCCCGGTCGTGGATCAGGATCTTATCGCCCGTTTCACTGACCGCACGGATGGTCAGTTTCCCGCAACCGGCAGGCGCATTGCGCGGGGCGCCATCGACAAGATCGAATTCGGCAAAATGCACGGGACAAACGATGTGACCATCCGCCACGAAACCATCCGATAAGGAAGCCACGGCATGCGGGCAGGCATCCGCAACCGCATGGACCTGACCATCGATGCGGGTGACGGCCAGTGCGCCAAGCTTGGGGTCATCGACGCGCAGCACCGCGCCCTCCGCCACAGCGGAACCCGCGACAAGGAAGCGTCCCGGCCCGGTTGGTTTAAGCGGCTGACGGCGCGCGGTCTTTGGTCGTGGTGCGGAATCGAAACGATGAATCTCCTGCGGGCGGTCGATGCCGATCGCAAAATCGCCAAAGTCCCAAAATGGCCGGTCCCCGTCCCCGGGTCCGCTGCAAAGGCGGGCTTTCGCAGTCGGGCGCCCGGCAATTTGAATCCGTTTGCCAAATTGATCCGACCAGAACCGCAGGGGCGCGCGGGCCGAAAGTGGCTGACCCAGCATGGCACGCACACAGGCGCGCGCCTGATCATTGGCGTTCTGCCAGCTTTCGATCCGCGCGAGGCCTGCCGGCCCGGGTTGTGACGCCACATCGCCAATCGCATGGATGAGCGGATTGCTGGTCGTGCCTGCGGCATCCGTGCTGATACCTCCGTCACAGGCGATCCCGGCCTGGCGACCCAGATCATCGCTGGGCGCGATCCCCACGGCGATCAGCAGCATGTCAGCCGTAATCTCACTGTCGCCGATCTTGGCGCGGACCGCGTTGTCATCCACAGCGAATTCAGCGCTGACGCCCAGGCGAAGATCAACACCATGGCTGCGGTGCAAGGCGGCAAGGTGATCGGAAACCGCAGGCGGCAACAGGCGGTGGGCCAGCGCCGGTCCACGCACCAGAACCGTCACCTCGATCCCGGCGGCACGGGCGGCGGCAGCGGCCTCCATCGCGATCCAGCCGCCCCCGAGGATCAGCAAGCGGCGTGGCGCGGCCAGGGCGATGGCCCGTGCGTCATCGCGGGTGCGCAACCTGTGCACGCGCGGACCGGACAGCGCCATCGGGTTTCGCGCCTGCCCGCCGGTCGCGAGGATCAGCCGCGCGTAGTCTCGATTGCTGCCATCGGCCAGGGTCACCCGGCAGCGATCCGCATCCACCCCGACAACCCGCTGGCCGAGGCTCAGGTCGATGTTCAGGCGCTTTGCCTCATCCGGGGTCATCGCATCGGTCTGGGGCACGCTCTGGAACAGCGTCTTTGACAGTTCCGGCCGCTCGTAGGGCGGATGCGCTTCGTCGCCGATCAGTTGCACCGGCCCGCGATGGCCTGCTTCGCGCAAGGAACGTGCCGCCATCGCGCCGGCCTGGCCCGCGCCCACGATCACGATTGGCCGGGGCTGCGGCAGTTCAAGCCGCTGGCCAAGCTCAATCGCGCCTTCGGTTTCGATGACACAATAGATGCCAAGATTGCGTTGAAACCGATCCACAAGCGTCCGCAAAACGTCGGGATCGCCCGGCAATTCGCCCTGCGGCAGCGTGGTAAAGCCGCATCTTCCACAATGGGAGACACCGCGCAGGGTGACATTCCCGATCCGGAAACGCTGGCCGAGCAGGTTGTATTCCGGAATACCCTCCGGGGCATCCGGCAAATCGACCACGATGTTCGGGCGAAAGCGGCGCGCATCCATGTTGCTTTGCGGAAGCATGCGGGACAATTGCGCCAGCGCCTGCCGGCTGATCAGATGCACCGGCGCCATGGTGTAGCGTGGCCGGGCCGCCGTACCGTCCGCCAGCGTCGTGCCGTGCCGCCGGACCTGAACCGCGCGGCCGAAATGCAACGACAGCATGTCACGGGCCGCCTCGCTTTCCGCATCCAGCCAGACCTGTCCATCGGATGAAATCTGGGGGCGGTCGTTGCGGATCCGTGCCCGGATATCGGGCGCCCGGTTCCAGCGGGGATCACGCACCGGATAGGCTGTCTCGCCTGTC
Source organism: Sulfitobacter sp. G21635-S1 (assembly GCF_027213915.1). Classification (NCBI taxonomy): domain Bacteria; kingdom Pseudomonadati; phylum Pseudomonadota; class Alphaproteobacteria; order Rhodobacterales; family Roseobacteraceae; genus Sulfitobacter; species Sulfitobacter sp. G21635-S1. The sequence continues at coordinate 168,255 of NZ_JAPWGV010000001.1, read as the reverse complement.
TCCGCATCGAAAAGCCCATGGGTCCGGTCACCAACCGGCCCGCCCTTGACCATCCGGAGGGTCTCGCAGCGCTCGCCGCCCAGCGTGCTGAGCGGATAGCGCCAGAGGTCGGCCACAATTGCATCGTCGAACATCGCGGTCATCCGCTTTATCGTTTGCTACGCCACCATGCGATGCGGTCCTGCAGGGCATAGCCCCTGATGATCGCGGGCATGAACCACGGGTTGCCCCGGTAGAGCGGCACCGCAGCAGGCGGGCGGGAGAACAGCGCGGAACGGCCCTCTTCGCCATTGCCCAGCAACCGGTGCGCCGCGCGGGTGCCAACCCAGGGTGCCCAGACGACGCCCGAGCCGCAGAACCCGCTGGCATAGACGATCCCGTCCTTTTCAAAGATCCGGGGCAGCATGTCGCGGTTCATCGCCACATTGCCATACCAGCTGTGCGACAGATGCACCCCTTCCAGCTCTGGGAAGACTTCGGCCAGCCCCCGGCGCAGCCGCTGCGTCGGCACGGTGGCGTCGCCCCCATGCCCGCTTTCACGCCCGCCCAGCAGGATGCGTTTGCCGTCTGGTGTGGGGCGGTAGTAATAGCCCAGCTGCCGCCCCTCGCCCATCATCATGCGCTGCGGCATCAGCCGGTCCATCACCTCGGCTGGCAGCTCTTCGGTGACGATGATCCGGCTGCGCACCGGCACCAGACGCCGGCGCAGATAGGGGGCGGCACCATCGGTGTAGCCGTTGGTGCAGACCAGTACCTGCCGCGCCTCGACCGTGCCTGACGGGGTCTGAACGCGAAATGTCGCGCCCTCGCGCCGGATCGCCGTGACCGGGGTGTGCCCATGCACGGCGACACCGGCGGCCAGTGCCAATTGCAACAGGCCTGCATGAAACTTGCCCGGATGCAGCCCGCCGATGTCCTTGCGCACAACGCCGCCACGATAAAAGCCGGAGCCGATATATTGCTCCTGTTCCCCGTGGGGAACCGCATAGGTCTCGATCCCCAGCCGTTTCGCCAGGGCTTCGGCGCCCCGGGCCATGGTGTCATATTGGCCGAACCCCAAAGCCCCCTTGAACAAGCCGGTCAGCCGGAAGTCGCAGTCGATCTCCTCGCTGCGGATAAAGTCGTACAGGAATTCCCGCGCGGTCTTGCTCTCGGCTTCGATGGCATAGGCAGTGGCCTCGTCAAAGGTCCTTGTTATCGCGGCATGGCTGGGACGGATCGAGCCGCTGGTGATGCCGCCGTTGCGCGAGGATGCGCCCTCGCCCGGATGCATCGCGTCAAAGGCCGCGACCGAGCGGCCCGCCCGGGCCAGGGTCAATCCCGCAGCCAGCCCGGCATAGCCAGCACCGACAATGGCCACGTCCACCGACCGGGCGGGGGGCTGTACAGGCACCGGTCCGGGCGGGGCCGCTTCCCACCAGAACGGTGTCGCCTTGTCAGCAAGCCGGGATGTTTTGGCCATCGTATATCCTATCAGACGGTGTCGTTGCGGACGTCAAGCGCGTCGCGCAGACCGTCCCCGATAAAGTTGAAGCTGGACACCGCGATGGTGATCGCAATGCCTGGTATGATTGCAAGCCATGGCGCGCTGGCCAGGTATTGCTGCGCTCCGTTCAGCATGTTGCCCCAGCTTGGCAGCGGCGGCTGGATTCCGAAACCCAGAAAGCTGATATAGGCTTCCAGCAGGATGGCACGGGCCACTGTCAGGGTCGCGGCAACGATGATGGGCCCCATGGCATTGGGCAGGATCTCGCGGAACATGATATGCGACCGGCCCAGCCCCAGCATGCGCCCGGCAAGCACGAATTCCCGCTCTTTGAGCGAACGGACCTCGGCCTCGACGATCCGGGCGACCTCCATCCAGCTGGTCACGGCAATGATGATGGTGATCATCACCGGGCTGGGTTTCAGTGCTGCGGCCAGCGCCAGCAGCAGGAAGATGGTCGGGTAGGACAGGAACCCGTCGACCGTCCGCATCAGCACGGCGCTGATCCAGCCGCCGCGGTAACCCGCGATCACGCCGACCAGCGTGCCGACGAAGATCGACAGCACCATGGCGAAGAAGCCCACCAGCAGCGAGATCCGGCCAGCCATGAACAGCCGCGCCGCGATGTCGCGCCCCAGGGGGTCGGTGCCCAGATAGTGATCGCTGGCAAAGGGCGGCGCGAACCTTGCCCGCAAATCGATGTAAAGCGAGTCGTAGGGCAGCAGATAGGGGCCGACAACGCAGGCCAGCGTCAGAAGGGTGATCATCAACAGCCCCAGCAGCGCCAGACGATGGCTCAGGAAGCGGCGCAGCACCCGGCTCTGCCACCAGCGGCTGGGGGAGTGGGTTGCGGTCAGGGTGGTCATCTCGGTGGCTTCCTTCTCCTTGGGTCGGGCGTCAAGCCAGACGAATGCGTGGATCTACCAGCGCGACAACAATATCGGCAACAAGGTTGCCTGCGATGGTCAGGATGGCTGAGAACATCAACAATCCCATTACGACGGGGTAGTCGCTGTAGCCGAGGCTATCGAGGAACAGCCGCCCCATGCCCGGCCAGGTAAAGACGGTTTCCGTCACCAGCGCGCCGGTCAGGATCGAGGGCAGCTGCACCCCGGCCAGGGTGATCATCGGCAAAAGCGCGTTGCCGACGACATGTTTCATCAGCACCCGGCGTTCGGTGACACCTTTGGCGCGGGCGGTTTTCACGAATTCCTGGCTGATCGCATCCAGCGTTGCAGTGCGCATATAACGGCTCCAGACCGCGATATGGACCAGCGCCAGCACCACCGAGGGCATGATCAGGTGGTGCAGGTAATCCAGTACCGAACCGTCGCCGATGGAATACATGTTGCCCGCCGGCAGCCAGCCCAGTTTCAGCGAGAAGACGTAGATGCCGATCAGACCGAACCAGAAGGTCGGGATCGACAGGGCAACCATGGCGCCCACGGTCGCGGCATAATCGAAGGTCGAATAGCGGTGGGTCGCCCCCCGGATACCGATCCAGGTCCCGATCGCGATGGCGATGACGGTCGAGGAGCCCATCAGGAGGAAAGTGGCAAAGAGATGCCGACCGATCACGGTCAGGACCGGGTTCCCGTCGCGGAAGGATATTCCCCAGTCGCCCTGAAGCAGCCGCCAGGCCCAGTCGAAATACTGCACCAAAAGCGGGCGGTTCAACCCGAGCTGTTCGGCGAGCCGGGCCTTGTCCGCTTCGGTCATGCCGGGGTCGAGCGCAAATTGCGCCAGCGGCCCGCCCGGAATGAGGTTGAGTACGACAAATCCGATGATTGAAACGATCACGAGCAGCACGATGCTTTGCGCGAAGCGTTTGAGCAGGAATGCAGGCATATTCTCCTCCTTCCGGGACAGGTAGCGTTACATTGTGCCCGGTGTCCGGAGCGTTCTGCCCCGGACACCGGAGGTTAGGTCAGGCCCAGTACCAGGCCGCGGCGTGCCAGGATTCGGTCCGCGTGTTGGTATTGACCTCGAAGCCCTCGATGCCTGCCTTGCGACCATAGAGGTTGGTGTAGGCAAACAGCGGCAGGAACGGGAGGTCGTGCCGGATGATCTCCTGCACCTTGAAGTAGATCTCCCGCCGCTTTTCGGGGTCGAACGTGCGGCTGCCTTCCACCAGCAGGGCATCGACCTCGGAGTTGGAATACTGCGCGTTGTTCGACCCGCTGCCGCCCTTGGCCGCGATGGCATCGGTATGGAAGCGATAGGTCACATCCGGGTCGCCGCCGACCAGATAGGTGATGCCGACCATGGCCGAGTCGAATTGCGACTGGCCCCAGAAGTCGCCCCACATCACGGCGGGGGGCAGGTTCTCGATCTTCATCTCTGCGCCGATCTCGGCAAAGGTCTGCTGCAGGAACTGCTGGGTCTGTTCACGCAGGTGGTTGCCGACGGTGGTCGAGTTGTTGAATGACAGGCGCAGCCCGTCCTTTTCGCGGATGCCATCGGCGCCCGGCACCCAGCCGGCCTCGTCCAGGATCTGGCGTGCGCGGTCGAGGTTGAACTCCTGCTTCGGCAGATCTGGGTTGTAGTAATAGGACTGCGGCGGCATGAAGGTTTCGGCCGGGGTGGGCACCCCATAGTACAGCGCGTCGATGATCGCCGTCCGGTCCATCGCCAGATACAGCGCCTCGCGCACGGCCTGGTCCTTGAAGACAGGCAGCTCCTGGTTGAGATAGATCGATTCAACCGATCCCTTTGGTTCAACCGTCACTACCCGGTCCGCCAGATCCTTGGCCTCCTGGTAGTTGTCGGGCGTGATATAGGCGTTGCCGACGAGGTCGATGTCGCCGCTCTTGAACTGGGCGTAAAGCACGGTCATGTCGGGGATGTATTTGAAGATCAGCTCTTCGACATAGGGGCCTTCGCCGAAGTAATCCGCGTTGGCCACCAGTTCGAGCCGGTCCCCGGCAAGACGCTGTCCCCATTTGAAAGCCCCGGTGCCGACCGGCGCCTGATTGAACGCGGCCTCATTGGGGTTGGCCTCGGCCTCAAGAATATGTTTGGGCACCATGAAGGTTTCGGTCAGGAACGACAGATAGGGGGCAAAGGGTTCTTCCATCCGCCAGGTGATCTCGGTCGGCGAGACAACGGTGATGTCGCGGACCAGATCATGGCCGGTGGTCCGCCAGGCGCGGAAATCGGGGTTCACGATCAGTTCGAGCGTATATTTGACGTCCTCGGCGGTGAAGGGCGTGCCATCGTGCCAGGTGACATCATCGCGCAGGCGGATGCGCCAGTTCAGCCCGTCCTCGGAAATGCCGCCATTGTCCTGGCTGGGCACTTCACTGGCAAGGTTCGGCCCGATGACGCCATCGACACTGATGCGGAACAGCGCGTCGAAAATCGAGAAGTTCACGCCGTCATCCACTTCGATATGGGGCATCAGCGGATTGAACACGGTCGGTTCCTGCGACAGGCCGACAACGATACGACCCGTCGGCGCTGCCGGAGGTGTCTGGGCGAAAGCGGGCTTGCCCAGCAGATGTGGTGCGAAAAGGCCCGCAGCGCCCCCGGCGCCGAGAACCCGCAGAGCGTCGCGGCGTGAGAAGCCTGCGCTGGTTTTGTTGAACTTGGTCATTGTAGTCTCCCATGTGTTGGATTTATCGGGTTGGTTTTGTGACGTTTCTTGTGACGGCTTTGGATATCGGCGCTCAGCCCTCGGCTGCGGCCAATTCGGGGCGGTTGCTGCTTTCGCCGGGAATGGCGGCCACCAGCTCGCGGGTGTAATCGGATTTCGGGTTGAGAAAGATCTGCGACGGCGGGCCCATTTCGACGATCCGTCCGCGCTGCATGACGGCGATATCGTCGCAAATCTGGCTGGCGACGCGCAGGTCGTGGGTGATGAAGACCATCGAGATCCCGGTTTCCCGCTGGACCTTGTCCAGCAGTTCCAGGATCTGCGCCTGTATCGACACGTCGAGCGCCGAAACAGCTTCGTCGGCAACCAGCAGCGTCGGCTTGAACATCAGCGCGCGTGCAATGCCGATCCGCTGCCGTTGACCGCCGGAAAACTCATGCGGGTAGCGCCCGTAGGCCCCGGTATCCAGCCCGACCAGATCCAGCAGGGCGCGGGCATCTTCGCGGGCCTTGGCATAGGGCATCCCGTGGGCGGTTGGCCCCACGGTCAGGATCCGCCCGATCGTCGCGCGCGGGTTCAATGATGCAAAAGGATCCTGAAAGATCATCTGGATGCGCTGGCGCAGCGGGCGGAACTCGGTCTCTGCCATCGGGGCGATGTCACGGCCTTCGAACAGGATGCGCCCCCCGTCGCAGTCCATCAGCTTGGTCAGCAACCGCCCCAGCGAGGATTTTCCCGATCCGCTTTCACCCACCACGCCCAGCGTCCGGCCGCTGGCCAGTTCAAAGGACACGTCACGTACGGCAGGCACCACACGCTGGGTGCGCAGCAGGGCGCTGCCGCTGCGATAGGTCTTGGTCAGCCCTTCGACCTTCAGCACCGTATCGCTGCCTGCGGATTGCAATGACGGGCGGTCCTTGTCGGTCAGATGCGGCACGGCGGCGATCAACCGTTTGGTATAGGGGTGTACGGGCGCCTTCAGAACCTGGTCTGCGGTGCCCCGTTCGACAACATGGCCTTTTTCCATCACCACGACATTGTCGGCAATCTCGGCCACGACGCCAAAATCATGGGTGATGAACAGCACGCTCATGCCCTTGCGGCGCTGGATGTCGCGGATCAGTTCGAGGATCTGCGCCTGGGTGGTCACGTCCAGCGCCGTGGTCGGTTCATCCGCGATCAGGATCGAGGGTTCAAGCGCCAGCGCCATGGCGATCATCACCCGCTGGCGTTGCCCGCCGGACAGGCGGAATGGATATTGGTTGTACATCAGCGCAGGGTCCGGCAGCCCCACTTCGTCCAGCAGTTCCACCGCCCGTTTGCGCCGTGAGGCCTGTGTACCGATCCCATGCGCCCGCATGGCCTCGTCTACCTGCGCGCCCACCGTCATCAGCGGGTTCAGCGCCGACAGCGGGTCCTGAAAGATCATCGACACCACCCGTCCGCGCAGGCTGCGCAGAGATTCCGCATCCATGCCGACAATTTCGAGCCCGTTCAGCGTGATGGAGCCGGCGCTGACACCGATCACACGGGGCAGAAGCCCCATGATGGTATTTGCGGTCACCGATTTGCCCGACCCCGATTCACCGATCACACAGAGGATCTTGCCACGTTCGAGATCGAAAGAGACTTCCTCGACCGCATGGGCACGTTCCATGCCATGGGGCAGGTTGACGGTCAGACCGCGCACCGATAGCGCCAGTTCATGGCTGTCGTCTGTCTGGGGGCTTGCTGTCATGCTGCACTTTCCTTGCGTGTGAACCGTTGTGTAGTCCTCGCCGATAATCCAAGTATTGTGATCCCAATCGGGGGGCAGAGTCACCAAATCACCACGTGCAGACGGCAGGATAAACTGATCTGATGTCCGGGTCTGGCAGATTATTCTGCGCCGCATATGGCACCTTTTTCGGTGCATGATGAGGCGAAGGATCCCCCTGGCCCGGTCGGTGTATTGCCCGCGCCCGAAGGATATGTTGAAGTTTTGTCAAAACATCCGCTGTGAAGCTTGCACAGGAAATGGGCATTCCGGCAAGTGGGACAGAAATCCTTCGGCACCCGCCCGCACGAAACAGATGACGGCCCGCCCTATGCCACGTATTACTTCCCCAGGACGAATTGGAGCGCCTGCATGACCCTCGACAAGATCGACATCAGGATTCTCTCTGAACTCCAGAAGAACGGCAGGATCACAAATGTCGAACTTGCCGAACTGGTTTACCTGTCGCCCAGCCCCTGCCTGATGCGGGTCAAGAAGCTGCAGGCCGAAGGGTACATCACCGGTTACGCGGCACAGATCGACGTATCGAAACTTGGCCAAAGCCTGATGGTTTTCACGGAAATCACGCTGAAAAACCACCGTCAGATTGATTTTGCCCGCTTCCTTGCCGCGATGGAAAAGATTGACCAGGTGATCGAATGCCACCTTGTGTCCGGTGGGTATGATTACCTCGTAAAGTTCGTCACCGCCGGGATCACCGAGTATCAGACGATCATGGAAAACCTGGTTGAACGGGACATCGGCATCGACAAATATTTCAGTTTCGTCATCCTGAAATCGCCCATCGTCAAGAAACATCTGCCGCTTGCCTCCTTCCTCGGAGAAGACTGACGCCGCTCTGCCGGCGGGCGGACCCCTTGCCGGGTGCGCCCTGTTCTGACTGCCGGAGACATCCCGTCAAAACGGGCCTCAACCCGGGGTCAGAGCCTCATCGCCCCTGCGACAGCCCTGCGCTGACGCAGGAGGGCGACGCGGTAAAGGGTGATGCCACCGGCGACGATCTTGCGCTTGCGGCCCCTGGCCCGCAGACCTTACGCCGGGTCGGAGAAAGACAGCGTCGGCACGTCCACCGCTGTGGCACCGCCATCAACGGTCAGCACCGCGCCGGTGATCATCGCGGCCTCTTCCGAACAAAGGAAGGCAACGGCGGCGGCGATGTCCTCGCCGGTGGCGGGGCGGCCAAGCGGGACGTCGCGGGTAACCAGGGCATAGGCCTCCTCTATTCCGCCAAGGGCGCGACGCTCGACCAGTTCGCGCATCTCCATGTCGGCCATTTCGGTGCGCACCCAGCCCGGACAGATCGCGTTGCAGCGCACGCCTTTCACGCCGAAATCACGCGCAATCGATCTGGTCAGGCCAATCAGTCCGTGTTTCATCGTGACATAGCCACAGGACTCGGGTGCCGCTGCCAGCGCGGCAATCGAGGCCATCATCAGCACGTTACCACGGGTTTCGATCAATGCAGGCATCGCGGCCCGTGCTGTGACCAGGGCGGTGTTGAGATTGGCCTCGACCGAAGCGCCCCAGTCTTCGTCCGAAATCTCTGTCAAGGTCCCGTAGCCGAAACCGCCGGCGTTGCAGACCACCGCGTGCAACCCGCCAAAGCGGTCGCGCGCGAGCCTCACAAGGCTTTCCATATGCGCGCGCGAGGCGGCGTCACCCGCCACGGCCACGCCGCCGCAGCTTTCCGCGACACGCTCTATCGGTTCGGCACGGCGGCCGGTCAGAATGACATTGGCGCCTTCGGCAGCAAGCCGCCTGGCCGATGCCGCGCCGATGCCGGTGCCAGCGCCGGTCACGATGACGGTCTTTCCGGTGTAACGGTTCATCTGGTTGCTCCTTTTTCAGACAGGTAGGCCCGGGCCAGCGCCCGCGCATGGGTGACAAACCGGGTGTTGCGCGCCCCGGAGCCGTCTTCGTTCATGCGGGTGATGATCCAGCCGACATAGGTTGCGGCGCGCAGGACAATGAAGAGATCCAGCGCCGCAAGATCGAGATCGCGCACTGACAGATAGCCTTCGATCAGCGCGGCCTTGAGACCGTCGTAGTTCGGTTCGTTCTGGTTGCGGATCAGCGTCGTTGCGATGTCGAACAGTCTGTAGCCAAAACCGCCGTCGTCAAAGTCGATCAGCTGCAGCCTGTCGCCATCGACCATGATGTTTTCCCGCACGAGATCGGCATGGATCAGGCCGAAATCCAGCTTGTCGCCAATCTGTGCCAGCCGGTCGCGGGCGGTGTCGCGCAGCCGCATGAACAGCAACCGGTCCGCGTCAGAGAGCGTGGGATTGTCCCAGAACCTGTCCCAGACAGGTGTCTCTCCGACCAGACCCGCGCGGTCCCAGCTTTGGCGGGTGAAGCCTTCCGGCCGGGACCAGCTGTCAGAAACCTCATGCAGGCGCGCCATTTCGCGGCCGATGTTGCGAAACAGCGTGATGCTGTCCTTGACCTGAAGGGCAACCCCGGTCTTGCCGACAGGGGCGCCGGGCAGCCATGTCAGAACGTCAACGGCATGTGCGCCAACCATGTGCAGCAACGCGCCGGAGGCCGAGGGCACCGGCCTGGGCACATGCAGCCCGCCGCGATCCAGCGCCGCCATCCACATCAGTTCAGAGCGCAATTCCGCCTCGGTGCGGTAGCCCGGGCGGCGCAGCCTCAGGGCATAGGTGCGATCTGCGTGATCGACGCGGAACACCTGGTTCTCGCGTGCTGCGACCAGCGACCAGGAAGCCCCTGCGAACTCCCAGAGCGCCAGCGCCTGTTCGACAATGGCGTTCATGGTTGCAATGGCGTGCTGGACAGGACCTCATCCAGCGTTTCGATCAGCAGATCGACATGTTCGGTCGAAAACGGCAGGGGCGGCCGGATCTTCAGCGTATTCTTGTGCCGCCCCAGCTTGGACAGGATGATGCCACGGTGGCGCAGCGCGTTGATCACCTGATCGGTAAAGGCGCTGGCCGGAGCCTTGGTTTCGCGGTCCAGCACCATCTCTGCGCCAAAGACCAGACCCGAGCCGCGCACGTCACCGATGCAAAGGTGCTTGTCTTGCAAGGCTTCAAGGCGACCGCGGGCATAGGCTCCGACCGTTCTGGAATTGGCCAGCAATTGCTTGTCCTCGATCTCTTCCAGCACCGCCATGGCCGCAGCACAGGATACCGGGTTGCCGCCAAAGGTGTTGAAGTAGCGATAGCCGCCCCGGAAGGTTTTCAGGATCTCTGCCCGCGTCACCACACCGCCGACCGGGTGGCCGTTGCCCATCGGCTTGCCCAGTGTCATCACGTCAGGCACCACGCCCATCTTCTGATGCGCCCACATATGGGTGCCGGTGCGCGCGAAACCTGATTGCACCTCGTCGCAGATCAGCAGCCCGCCGGCCTTGCGCACGACGTCGGCGACCGGTTTCAGCCAGCCATCGGGATGATCGGGGAACCCTTCGTTCAGGAAATAGGGGCAGATCACCAGCGCGGCAAAGCCGATGCCGCTTTTCTCGTGTTCCGCGATCTGCTCCGCCACAGAATTTGCAAAGATCGTGCCGTCAGGGTCGGGATTGCGGTAGCTGTCAGGAGCCTCGACAAAGCGGAAATACTGGCCAAGGCCAAAGCCGACCGTGGGCCGGTTCGACTGGCTGAGCTGGCTGACCAGCGCGGTATTGCCGTGATAGGTGGCATCCGTCGCGATGATGCCGCGTTTGCCGGTCATGCCCTCGGCCATGCGCAGGGCGATGTCGTTCGCCTCGGACCCGGTGCAGGTCAGGATGGCGCTATCGAGTGCGGCGTCCATCGTGCCGGTCAGCTTCTCGACGTAATCGAGAATGCCGTCATGCAGATAGCGTGTATGTGTGTTCAGGGTTCCCGCCTGCGCGCAGATCGCCTCGACCACGCGGGGGTTGCAATGGCCCACCACCGGCACGTTGTTGTAGCAGTCCAGATACTTGCGGCCCTCGGCATCCCAGAGCCAGACGCCTTCGCCTTTCACCAGATGCAGCGGGTCATCATAGAAGGTCGAGACATTGGGGCCAAGCAAGCGGGCCCGGTCGGCAAGCAACCTTGGGGTATCACGTTTCATTCTGGTCCTCTCCTGACGGTCACGGACGGGCAGCGCGCCGGGTGCGCGCATGGCTTTCGGATGGGTTCAGCATATCGGCCGGTACTGCGTTCAGGCCGGCCGCATGCGCGCGCGGATTGCGGTGGTATCGGTCATAGCGCAATCCATGCGGTCTTGAGGTCCATGTATTTTTCCATCGCGTGCAATGACTTGTCGTGCCCGTTGCCGGATTGCTTGTGCCCGCCCAACGGGACGGTCAGATCGGAACCGCCGTAGGTGTTCACGTGAATGACGCCGGAGCGGATGCGGCCGATCATCCGGTGCGCCCGCGACAGGTTTGATGTCCAGACCCCGGCGGCAAGGCCGAAGTCGGTGCCGTTGGCGAGGCGGATCGCCTCGTCCTCGTCCCTGAAGGTCGTGACGGCAAGCACCGGTCCGAAGACCTCATTGCGAAACAGGTGGTCCGTCGGTTTGACGCCGGAGATGATCGTCGGCTGCATGTAGAAGCCGCCGGTGTCTTGCAGGATTTGTGCGCCGCCGGTGCGGCGCTCGGCGCCCTCGGCCTCGGCACGGGCGACAAAGCCGAGGTTGGCCTGCAGCTGCACATCCGAATGCACCGCGCCGATCTGGCTGTTGAGGTCCAGCGGATCGCCCACCACGAAGGCCTCGGCTTGGTGTGTCAGGGCTTGCACGAAATCTTCCGCGATGTCTTCCTGCACCAGCAGCCGCGACCCGGCCACGCAGACCTGGCCGGAGTTCCGGAAGATGCCCCCTGCCGAGATTGCCGCAGCGGCGGCCAGATCGGGCGCGTCATTGAAGACGATGTTGGGGGATTTGCCGCCCAGTTCCAGGTAGCAGCGTTTGAGGTTGGAGCGCGCCGAATATTCCAGCAACCGCCGCCCTGTGCCGCCGGAGCCGGTGAAGACAAGCACGTCGACATCCATGCTCAGCGCTAGCGCCGCTCCGGCAGTGGCACCCCGGCCGGTGACGACGTTGAACACGCCGTCGGGCAGGCCGGCCTCGCTGGCAAGTTCGGCGATCCTGAGCAAGGTCAACGACGCGGTTTCCCCCGGTTTCAGCACCAGCGAATTGCCCGCAGCAAGCGCCGGGGCGATTTTCCAGCTGCCGATCATCAGTGGAAAGTTCCAGGGGACAATCGCCCCGACCACCCCGACCGGGCCGTGATGAACCAGCCCCAGGACATTGTCCGCTGTGGGCGCGATCTGGCCATAGATCTTGTCGATGGCCTCTCCATAGTAGCGGAAGGTGTTGGCCGCCGAGAGCGCCTCGGCCTTGAAGGCCATGCCGATCTCTGTCCCGTTGTCCCGCACGCCCAGCACCGCAAGCTCCAGTGCGCGGGCCTCGATCAGGTCTGCCAGGCGCAACAGAACCTTCTTGCGTGCGGCAGGGGCCATCCGCGACCAGCGGCCATCCTCGAACGCCTCGCGGGCACTGCTGACGGCCCGCGCGACATCCGCTGCGCTGCCGTCGGCGATCTGCGTCAGGACGCTGCCGTCGATCGGCGAGATGACCTCCAATGTCCCGCCCTCGGCAGCAGGCACGCTGCGGCCGCCAATGAAATGTCCCTGCAGGGGAACATCTGTTGCGCGGAGTTTGTCAATTGACGCTTGATCCATCGGGTTCAACCTTGCTGGCTAGAGTGTTCGTGATCAGGGCCGATCGGGTCGGGGCCGTGCTTTGCCTTGTGCTCGCGGATCAATGTGCGCAGGTGCAGGATCAGCACCAGGAGGAGCATGACAAAGAGGATCGCCGCAATTGGCCGGCTGACAAAATCCAGCGGTGTCTTCACGGCGGCCATCGCGGTGCGCAATTTGACCTCCATGATGCCGCCCAGCACGATGCCAAGGATGATCGGCACAATCGGCAGGTTGAGCCGCTTCAGGATCAGGCCGAAGACGCCGAACCCCATCGCGATGACGCAATCGGTGGCAGAGTTGCGCAGCGAATAGACCCCGATGAAGGACAGCGTCAGGATCATCATGCCCAGAAACCGGGTCGGAATCTGCATGATCCGCAACAGCAGATTGGTCGAGAACAGCAGGAAGACCAGGACGATCACGTTCAGAAGGATCAGCGCCATATAAAGCGCCATGACGAAATCGAGCTGATCGGCAAACAATTGCGGCCCGGGGATGACGTTGTGGACATAGAACACCGTCAGCATCATCGCGGTCAGTGCCTCACCCGGAATGCCAAGGGCAAGCAGGGGGATCATCGCCGCCGCAGGCACCGCGTTGTTGGCCGCTTCCGAGGCGACGAGCCCCTCTGGCGACCCCTTGCCGAACAATTCAGGGGTTTTCGAGGATTTCTGCGCATAGGTGTAGGACAGGAATTGCGCCGTGAATTCACCGACGCCGGGGATCATGCCCATCAGCACGCCCAAGGACGACGACACCGTCGCGATGCGCTTGATGCCCAGAAGTTCCTTGAAACCGGACATCATGCTGCCGCTGACGGCGGCTTTTTCCGGCGTGTGGTCGCGTTCGATCAGCAACAGGAAGGCCTGACTGATGGCAAAGAGGCCCAGCACCACCACGATCAGATCGAAACCGGAGGCCAGCCATGACTGATCGAAGGTATATCGCTTTGTGTATTTGACCGGCTCCAGCCCGACGGTGTTCAGAAAGATGCCCAGAAAGGCCAGCATCCCCGCGGCAAAGGTCTGCCCCCGGTGCGCCACGACGACCAGCAAAATGCCGAGAAACGCCGCCAGAAAGATCTCCCTGCTGCCGAAATGCGGGGCAATCCATGCCAGGAGCGGTGACAGGACGATCAGACAGAGGATGGAGAAGACACCGCCAAAGAACGACGCGGTATAGGCGAGGGAAACCGCCCGGTGACCTTCGCCGCGCTTGGTCATCGGGTAGCCGTCATATGTGGTCAGCGCGTTGACGGGCGTGCCGGGCGTGTTGATCAGGATCGCGGGAATGGCGCCCCCGTACATCGAACTGCCATAGATGCCGAGCAACAATGTCAGACCGACGATGGGTTCAAAGGAAAAGGTGGCAGGCAGAAGGATGGCGATGGCAATCGCGGGGCCGACCCCGGGCAGGGCGCCGATGACAACGCCGCCGATCGAGCCGATCAGCAGGGCGACCATGACGTCCCAGTGGGCGAGGATTGCGAGGCCTGAAATCAAGGTGTCCATATCGGCCTCACAGATAGATCATTGCAAAGGAGCGGATGCCGTCCGGGAGATATTGGTAGATCTCACCAGCCGGGATCTTTACCTGCAGAAAGCCGCGGAAGATCAACGCGGTGACAACGCCGAACAGGACGGCGGAGAGGATGAATTTCCACCCTCTGAACCCCGCGCGTATTGTCAGGAAAAGGGTGAAGACAATCGTCGATGGCAGGTAACCAAGCTGCGGCACCAGCACCACGTAGATGAAGAAATACAGGACATATTCTGCGGCCCGCAGCCAGAACAGGACTTCGGTCCATCGCCCCGCAATGCGCGGCGAGACGAGCGAGCCGAGCAGGTGGAACGCGCCAAAGACAAACATGCCCACGACCCCGATGCCCGGCCAGAGTGCTGGCTGGCTATACCACTTTGTCCGTTTTGCGATGACTGTCTGTTCTCCGAGTTGCGAGAGCAGAAAAGCTGCAAAAGCCAGAAACAGGACCGCAAAGACAAGGTCTCCGGGGCGCCGATACCGTTGGAACAAGTCTTGGAACATCTTCAGCTTGGCCATGAGAGTGCTTTCTTGCTTGGAGCGGACGGACCGGGAGGGGCTGAGCCCCCCGGCCGCATCGGGTTAGTTGTCGAGCAGTTGCTGGATCTCGGTGTTGACCTCGATGTCCTGCGCAATCTGGTCGGAGGCCTGTGCCGCATCTTTCCAGTAGATCAGCGCCCCGGTGTCCTGGGCCAGCTTCTTGGCGGCGTCGGTTTCCAGCGCAGCCTTTGCCGCGGCCTCGATCTTGTCGGCGGCCTCTTGCGGGGTGCCTTTGGGCAGGAACAGACCGTTCCACAGTGACAGGGTCAGGCCAGGAACCAGTTCCGCAATTGTCGGCGTATCGGGTGTCACGGGTGTGCGGGCTTCGCCGATGCTGGCCAGAATCTTGAGATCGTCGATGCACGGCAGCAGCGTCTGAAGTGTCGCGTTGACGATATCGACGTCGCCGGAGGCAAGAACGTTGCAATCCAGCAGGTCAAAAGCCGCTTCCGAAGTGAAATCCCAGCCACTTTTCTGAGCGCCGGCAAAGGTCACCTGAGTTGGTGCGAGAAAGCTGCCGTAATGTCCCAGAGAGACATCGTTTGTTTTTGCATATTCCGAGAGTTCTTCCCAGGTGTCGTAGGGCTGGCTGGCCAGGGTCGCGACCACAAAGGGATAGGTCAGGAAAATGCCCACCGGGTCGAATGGGTTCGGGTCGAGTTCCGGAATGCCAATGGTGGGGCCAACAACAGGAACGTCGATGACGAAGGAACCGACAGTATAGCCGTCCGGTTTGGCACCGGCCACTTCAACAGCACCTGGGAAAGGGCCGCCACCGCCGCCGGGTTTGTTCACGACCGCGGCGGGGACGCCGTACATTTCCTGGAATTTGTCGGCGATCATCCGGGTCAGGACGTCTTCGAGATCTCCGGGAGGGAACGGGACAATGAATTCGACCGGCTTTTCAGGATATTCGGCAAAAGCCGCGGTTGCGCTCAGCACAAGGGCCAGCGCGGTATGTGTTATCATCTTGTTCATGGTTTTCTCCTTGGTGTTAGACTTCAGTTTTGTCAGTCCAGACTGGAATTGGCTGGACCGGGGCTTTTTAACGGGGCTTTTTAAGGTGCACGCGGCACGATGCCGTCGCTGACCCATTGATCGAAAATATTCAGGGCAATTGCCGAGAATTCCGTGTCGTTGATGTGGGCCTCGGTTTCGGTCACCGCGACAGAGTCGGCTGCAGTCTCGCGCAGCTCTGACACGAAGGCGGCCAATCCTTCGGGATCGTGGCAGTCACCGCCGGGGCGGTCCCATTCCTCGATCCCGCCACGGGGAATGATCAGATGGGTCGGTGCGGCACTTTCCCCCAGACGCTTGTTAAGCTCGCGCGCGATCTCGCGGCGCTCTTCCTGATTGTAGAAGGTATTCTTGACCAGCTTGTTGTGCATATGAATTGGCCGGTCCGCGAAACGTTCGGGAATGTCCTGCCAACCGGCAAAGTCGATCAGGTCCATGCAGCCGGGCGCGACAAGTTGCGGAATGCCTGCGCGGCCGGCAGCCCGGTGCCTGTCGCGCCCGGCATTCACCACCGATCCCGCAAGAAGGTTGCCAAGCTCGGACCCTGCGAAGTCGAAGACGCAGACAAAGGCCTTTTGTGCGGCGAGCTGTTCAAATGCCATGCCGCCCATACCCATGGCGTGAAAGACCGCGACCTCATAGCCGCGCTCTTCCAGTGCGGGTTTCAGCTGTTTGATGTATTTCAGGCAGGAGGTGCCAAGAGAGGTGACGCCGATCAGGGGGCGTTCGACCTGGACCGGCTCCGCCGCGCGGGCCGCACCGAGAACCGCCCCCGCCGCCTGCGCCAGCGATGCGCGGCAGATCGCGTTCATGCCGTATAGCCCGCCAGCCCAGAGGATCATCTGGATGTCCGGTGACAGGCGTTCAGCCGGAATGAGCGCCGAGAAGGAGACCGTCGAGACAACGTATTTTGGCATCCCGAGCGGGAGTGCCTGACAGACATCCAGCGCAAGGTCGGTTCCCATCGTGCCACCCAGGATGATCACGCCGTCGATCTGACCCGCATCGACCAGCCGCCGGGCCAGAACCTGCGCGCCGGCAGACATGATGTTCATCGCCACATGTTCATTGCCGCTTTCGATCGCGGCTTCGATGGAGCTGTCCCCGGCCTCGGCAACCTGGTGTTTGGAGATGTCCGTCGGCGTCTCGGGATTGCCAAGCACGCTGACATCCATGGTCAGGATGGCGCCGCCAAGACTGCGAATCTTTTCCGCAATAAACTCAAGCTCACTGTTCTTTGTGTCGTATGTTCCGATGACCAGTATTGTTTTGTCGGTCACATCGTTTCTCCCTGTTGCTGGCGGACCTCAGCTGCGCATGATGGCGCCTGTCCGATCGTAGTAAGGCGCGAGCTGCACGCGCAATGGATACATTTTCCCGGCGATCTGAACCTCGAAACCGCCCTCGTCGATCCAGGCCTTTGTCACCCCGTCGTCTTGATGCAGGCTTGCCAGGCCCACCATCGCCTCAAGCCGGAACCCCCAATCCCCTGATGTCACATGGCCCACGAGGTGACCTTCGCGCCAGATCGGTTCATTGTGGATCAGGTAGGGACCGGATGTGGCATCGACGCCCTCGACGATGCATGACAGGGTGCGGGACCTTTGCGCAGGCCCGTTTGCCTGCTGTTCGGCCAGGACATCCTTGCCCAGAAACGCATCGTCCTTGTTCAGGTCGACGGCAAAGCCAAGGCCCGCTTCATAAGGGGTACCCCCCTCGCCGATATCCTGGCCGAAGTGGCGGAACCCTTTCTCAAGACGGCAGGAATTCATCGCGAACATCCCCATATGGCGCAGCCCGAGCGGCCGGCCGGCCGCCATCAGAGCGTCATAGACATGGAGGGTGAATTCGGTCGGAAGCAGCAACTCATAGCCCAGCTCGCCCAGGAAGGAGCGCCGGATCGCCCAGCCGCGGGCATAGGCGATGTCAATCTCGCGGGCCGCGCCAAAGGGGAAAGCCTCGTTTGAAAGGTCGTCCCCCGTAAGGGAGGCAAGAATCTCGCGCGATTTCGGGCCGTGCAGGGTGATCAGACCATAGGCCGAGGTCGCGTCGAAAATCTCGAACCGCCAGGCCGGATCGGCATGATCGCGGATCCAGGCGGGATCACGGGTCTGGCCGGGATGGCCGGTGATCACCATGAAACATTCAGGCGCAATCCGGGTCACGGTGACGTCGGCCTCGATGCCGCCGCGGGTGTTCAGGAACTGGGTATAGACCGAGTTGCCAATGGGCACGTCCATCTGGGCACCGCAGACCCGGTTCAGCGCATGCACTGCATCCGGCCCCTGCACCTGGATCTTGGCATACATTGACTGGTCGATCAGCACCGCCGCATCGCGCGCGGCCAGGCATTCTTCCTGTACCAGCGGGGACCAGTCCTTCCACCACAGGTTCGGCTCTTCGTTCCAGCCTTTCTTTTCGGGGTCAAAATACATGGGTATTTCCCAGCCGATACGCTCGGCAAAGGTGGCACCTGCACTGGCCAGCCGATCATGCAGCGGAACCTTCCGGATCCCGCGCGCCGAGTGGACCTGCCGACCGGCCCAGGATACGCCGTAATGGAAGCCCACCGCTTCTGCTGCCCGGTCCCGGTTGTATCTGGTGTTCGACTGGAACGGATGGGCACGCCGCGCCAGCATCGGTCCCATGCCGCGCGAGGGCGCGCCGTCAATCATCCATTCCGCCATGGTCAGCCCGACGCCACCGGAATTCAGGATGCCGTTGGAGTTCATGCCGGTTGCAAGATAAAGCCCCCTGACCTCGGCGGTCGGGCCCAGATAGGGGCGGCCGTCCGGCGTGAAGCTTTCCGGCCCGTTAAAGAAGGTCTGGATGCCCATTTCGGACAGGGCCGGCATGCGCTCGAACATCTTTTCAAGGTTGGCCTCGACATGCTCCATGTCGAAGGGCAGCTCGTCGAATTCGAAATCCTCCGGAATACCGTCCACACCGTAGGGCTTGCCCTTCTGCTCAAAGGCGCCGATCAGCAGTTTGCCGGTGTCTTCCTTCCAGTAGCTGCGCTCTTCGGCGATGTTCAGGATCGGCTGGGTCTTTGGCAGCCCGGCGACCGGCTCGGTCACGATGTAGAAATGCTCGGCGGCGTGCAGCGGTACGGTCACGCCCATGGCCTTGGCGAAAAGGTGGCTCCACATGCCGCCCGCCAGCAGCACCTTGTTCGTTGCAATCGCGCCCTTGTCTGTTTCCACCCCGATCACCTTGCCGTCGCGCAGGATCAGATCGGTAACCTTGGTGCTCTCGAATATCTGCGCACCGTGCATCCGCGCGCCCTTGCTCAGCGCCACGGTCACATCCAGCGGGTTCACCTGGCCGTTGGAGGGTACGAAGAAGGAGGATTTCACGTCATCGGTCCGGATCAGGGGCCATTTCTCGTTCAGTTCCTCGACCGACAGCAGATAGGATTCGATGCCCATACGGGCCGCGTGGTCGTGGCTGCGCAGCAATTGTTCGTGACGCACTGCCCCCAGGGCCAGATTGATGGTGCCGTTGGGCTTGTAGCCGGTCGCCTGGCCGGTCTCTTCTTCCAGCTCGCGGAACAGGCGGGCGGTGTATTTGCCCAGCTCGGTCTGGGCGGTGCTGTCACGCAGCTGTCCGACGATGCCCGCTGCGTGCCATGTTGTGCCGCTGGCCAGTTTGCGCCGCTCGATCAGCACCGCCGGAACGCCCCGCTTTGCCAGATGATACAGCGTCGACACACCGATAATGCCGCCACCTATGATAACAACCGGGGCGTTTTCCGGGATGTTACTGGTCATGCAATTCAGGCCTTCCACCCCGGTACGGACGCGAGGTTCAGAAATTTCAATGTCCACCCCGGGTAAGATCGGAATCGGCTCTCGGGGCAATTTCACGACAGCATGACGCCATGGGTTTCCTACTCAAAAGGAAAAGCACCTTTGGTGCGAATAACGCACCACCATGGTATTTTGGTGGCCTATTGCCGCGCGCAGGCGCTAGGTTCCGAGGGAGATGCCGGTTGGTCAGCAAATTCTGGGAGGCGCAATGTCAACGGTCGACAAGGCAATGGAACTCCTGCGTCAGTTTTCCCTGGAGCGGCTGGAGATCGGCTTGAATGAACTTGCACGGATGACAGGCGAAGACAAAGCTGTCGTCCGCAGGCTGCTGATATCATTGACGAACAGCGGTTTCATTGAGCAGAATCCCGAAAATCGAAAGTACTTTCTCGGCTCGGGTTTTCTCGCGTTGGCGCGTCTTCGCGAGGCCACTGTGCCGATGATCAAGGCCACCCAGATCGTCTCTGAGTGGCTGTGCAAGAAGACCAGTGAAACGGTTCATGTCGGCATACCCGGTACCTCCGGTATGTCGACCGTGGCCTACAACCTGCCGTATCGCGGCAATGTCATCAATTTGCGGCCTGCTGACCGGTATCCATTCCATTCCTCGGCATCCGGCCTGGCCTATATGTCGTTTTGCACCGCGGAAACGCAAAGACGTCTGCTTGCGCTTCCGCGCGAAAGGCTGACGCGTTTTACGGTGACCGATCACGATGAACTTCTAAAGGTGATCGCGGCAACAAAGGCGCGCGGCTATGCCTATTCCCGAAATGCTGTTGAAGTGGGCGTCGCAAGCGTTGCGATGCCGTTCTTTGTCGATGCGACGGATCCGGCCGGCACAATCGCCATTGCGGTCCCGGATATGAACCTCACTGCCGATCACCGGGCGACACTTGTAAAAAACATGCAAATCGCTGTCAGAAAGCTGGAGTTCGCGCTGACCGGCACGTCTTCTGTCCAGGCGCCAGAACATACAGACCAGGCAGGATAGCGGGACGCCCGGCAGAATGGTCTGCCTTTGTGATGATCCAATCGCTGGCAAAGCGCGTGTTTCTGCCCGCTGGTTGTAACGCCTCTGCTGAACAGCATCAGATACCTTCGGTATATCACCGGCTGCGCTGTCAGGGTCGCGGCTCCCTTCAAAGTCAGGGTCGTCACATCACGTCATGCCGTGTTGCTCTCGCGGTGTTTCACTATTCTCTACAGCGTTTCAAAAGATGTTGCAGTTTCATTTCTTTTCTGTCAAAACCCACGCATGAGGATGGAAAATATGGCTGTTGCACCCCCGGAGAAGACCAGGAACGCGTCCATGAAGACGATAGACAAAGCGATGAATTTGCTTGATTTCTTTGTCCCGGACACCCCCGAATGGGGATTGACTGACCTGTCTCGCGCCGCCGGGATGGACAAGGTCACCGCCATGCGCATTCTCAATTCTCTGGCGACGAAGGGGATCGTCGAACAGCACCCCCAGACGCGCAAGTACCGGTTGGGAACCGCCGTGCTGCGGTTGGCGCGCATTCGTGAAGCCTCTTTTCCGGTTGTCGCGCTCTTGCAGCCGATTCTTGAAGAACTCTCAGACCGGGCCGGGGAAACGGCACATGCCTCCCTCGCCCATGGCGCGTCCCTGACAACCATCGCGATTGCAGAGCCGCGCATCGCGACCCGCGCGTTTGTCGACCCGTCGCAGCCGCTTCCGCTTCATGCCACGGCCTCGGGTCTGGTGTATCTTGCACATGTGGATGCCGCGACCTTTCAGGATTTCGTCGGTCGCATTGACCTGCACCGCTATACTGCAAATACGCTGAGCACGGCGGCGCAGCTGGAATCCCAACTGAGCCTGATCCGGGAAAAGGGCCATGCGATTGCGGTCGGGAGCTATCAGGACGATGTCATTGGTATCGCCGCCCCCATCTTTGACTGGCACGGCAATGTCACGGCAACACTGGCCGCCGCCTGCGTCGCAAGCCGAATGACGGACGAGAACCTGGCCCAGATCGTCGAATGTGTCCTTGCCGCTTCGGTCAGGGCAACAAGTGCCATGGGCGGCGATCCATCCAGAATTTCCGCTGCCAGGGCCAGGGAGGTTGCATCTTGAAACCCAAGAAACCCGTCCCGGATTTTGCCGATGTCATCTCTGGTACGCTTTTTGAGACACATGCGCTCAGCGAAGCAGCGCCTGGCTTGCGGCCCGGCCCTTTGAACTGGTTGACCCTTCCGCTTGCCATAATGGAGCCCCGCTATGATTAAGACCAACTTCCTGAAAGAAAACAACGCACGCCACCTGTGGCATCCGATGACCCACCCCGCTGACAGTCTTGCCAACCCGCCGGATATCATCGTCGGCGGTTCGGGCGTGGAGATCACCGACGTTGACGGGCACAAGACGGTCGATGCGGTTGGCGGGCTTTGGAACGTGAACCTCGGCTATTCCTGCGCTCCGGTGAAACAGGCAATTGCCGACCAGCTTGAAAAGCTCCCCTACTACTCGATCTTTCGCGGCACCTCCAACGATGCCGCGATCGAGTTGAGCTATATGCTCAAGGAGTTCTTCGCTGCCGATGGGGTGACCCGCGCCTTTTTTACCTCGGGCGGATCGGATTCCGTCGAGGTGTCCCTGCGGCTGGCGCGGCAATACCATAAGATCCGCGGCGAGGCCGGGCGGGTGAAATTTCTCAGCCTGAAGAAGGGCTATCACGGCACGCATACTTTCGGGGCGTCGGTCAATGGCAACGCCAATTTCCGCACCCAGTACGAACCCTTGATGCCAGGGTGCTTCCATATTCCGGCCCCCTACACCTATCGCAACCCCTTCAATGAGACGGACCCCGAAAGGCTTTCGCAGCTCTGCCTTGCGGCACTTGAGGATGAGATCAAGTTTCAGGGGGCCGAAACCATTGCCGGTTTCATCATGGAGCCCATCCTGGGGGCCGGCGGCGTGATCCCGCCCCATGAAAGTTTCATGCCCGGCGTGCGCTCGCTTTGCGACAAACATGGCATTCTGCTGATTGCAGATGAGGTGATCACGGCCTTCGGGCGGACCGGCAGCTGGTCCGGCTCGCGTCATTGGGGCGTGCAACCGGATATGATGTGCACGGCCAAAGCGATCACCAACGGCTATTTCCCCTTTGGGGCGGTGATGATTTCAGACCGGGTTGCCGAAGTGTTCGAGACCGACACCAGCGGCAAGGGCGCCGTCGCCTCGGGCTATACCTATTCGGGCCATCCGGTCGGTGCGGCGGCTGCGATTGCCTGCCTGAAGGAAACCGAACGCCTTCAGGTCAAGAACAATGCGGCTGCACGGGGGGCGCAGATGTGGGATGGCCTGAAGCTGCTGCAACAGAAGTACGACATGATCGGCGACATCCGCGGTGGCCATGGCCTGATGTCTGCGCTCGAACTCGTTTCGGATCGCGCGACCAAGACGCCGGTGGACAAGAAAACCATCGGGACGGTGCACCGCGTCACCTATGAAAACGGCACGATGATCCGGGTTTCCGGAAACAACATCATCCTGTCGCCGCCTCTGATCCTGACCCAGCGCGATGTCGAGACGATCCTTGCATCGCTCGACGCAGGCCTTGCTGCCGTCGCCTGACGGTTGTCACCTGTCCGGCTCCTGCCCCCTCCCTCTGCCTGTCGGCAGGAGGAGGGGGAGAGACCGGCGTGGACGATTCGGCCTCCTGTGCCGGGGTGACCCTGACGTTTCACAACGCGTTCCCGCAAAAGCCCGTGCCGGATTGGTGTGAATTTTGGTGACCATGTGCTGCAAGTCGTGCCACTGCGGCACATTCTGCCAAATGAATGATCTTATGCTGTTGCAGGAGTTCAACTGACAGGACACAGAAACATGGAACGCTTCCGCCCGAAATATGTCACTTTCGACACCCATGGCACGCTCATCAACTTCCAGATGGCAGAGGCCGCCCAAGAGCTGTACGGCCACCTTCTGGACGCGCCGCGCATGGAGGAATTCATCAAGAACTTCCAGGGCTATCGCTTTGACGAAGTGATGCAGGACTGGAAACCCTACGCCGACGTCGTCCACAACGCGCTGGAACGTGCCTGCCGCCGCAACGGTGTCGCCTTCAATTCCGAAGACGCGCTTAAGGTCTACAACAAGATCCCGACCTGGGGTCCGCATGCGGATGTCCCGGCGGGGCTGGCAAAGCTGGCCAAGGAAATTCCACTGGTCACCATCACCAACTCGATGAAGGTGCAGATCACCCATAATATCGCCAAACTCGGCGCGCCGTTTCATGCGGTGCTGACCGCTGAAGAAGCAGGCGCTTACAAGCCGCACTTCAAGGCCTTTGAGTACATGTTCGACACGCTGGGTTGCGGCCCCGAGGACGTCACGCATGTATCCTCGTCCTTCCGCCATGACCTGATGTCGGCCTATGATCTGGGGATCAAGAGCAAGGTCTGGGTCAACCGGGGTCACGAACCTGCCAACCCCTTCTACGAATACACCGAAATCCGGGATATTTCGCAGCTGCCGGGCGTTTTCGGCATCTGATCCGGCTGCGCGATCCAAGACCGCGTCGCGCCTTCCCTGGCGCGCCGCATCCTGCTGAACGGCAGACGTAAATGCCACGGGTCCAAGGATTATTCGAATTGGAAAATTGCACTGATCCAGACGCGGCAGGCAGGCAGGGGCAAGCACAACAGCCTGCCACGACGCAGACCTATTTCGAGGCCGCCTCTGCCATCCTTGCCCTGCCGTCGGGCACGATGGAACCCGACATCTCGGCAGAGCTGTTGCAGCGTCACTTTGGGTTGAGTGGCAAGCTTGAAATCCTGTCCTCAGAGGTTGAACGCACGGTGGCGGTCGATCTGGCGGATGGGCGCCGCCTGATCCTGAAGACATCAACCAGACCCGAGGCGCGGGACAGCTTTGCCTTTCAGGCCGAAGCGATTGCAGGGCTGCGGGGGGCTGCGGGCTTTGTCGTTCCGGACATATTGCCGACACTTGGCGGCAGCCTGACCTTTGCCGAAGATGGCATTTGCGGCTATCTGCAAACCCGGCTCGACGGTGTTGCCCTGCACCAGATGCAGGCAACGCCCGACCTGTTGTTCCGGACCGGCAGCGCGCTGGCCCGGCTGGATCTGGCCCTCGCTCCCCTGCCCCTGCCCGCAACCAACCGCCCGATCCTGTGGCATGTCGGTTGCTGGCCACGGCTGATGAATTACGCAAAACATTTGCCCCCCGGGCCGGTTGCCGTGCAGGTCGCCGATGCGATGAAAGACTATGTGGAAACCATCGCACCGCAGACCGGTGATCTGGTCTGGCAGGTCACCCACAACGATCCCAGCCCTTTCAACATGATGGTCACGGATCAGGCTCTGGGCTTTATCGACTTCGGCGACGGCTGCCACAGCCCGCGCCTTCAGGATCTGGCCATTGCCGCAAGTCATGTCGTCACCGACCCGGACTTGCTGTTGGGTGGGGCTGAATATCTGATTGCCGGCTATGCCTCGGTCCTTCCGCTGACGGCGCTGGAGGAAAGCCTGATCATCGGGCTGATGCGTGCACGGCAAAGCGCATTGATCCTGATCAATTACTGGCGGGCCCATCTGTTTCCGGATGACGCCGCATACATCAAAAAAAACGTCCAGCGTGCCGAGAATGGCCTTGCCATACTTGCGTCGCGGACCGCCCCGTCCTGTCGGCCGGCCATGCAAACAGCCCTCGCAACGCTTCAATCACAATACCCCTCACGTCCCTCTGCAAAGTAGGAAACCGTCATGACCAGAGATCTTATGCCGAACCGCTACAGACCCGGGCAATCCGCCCTTCCCCCGCGCGAGGCTGCTCTGATTGCGCGACGCGATGCTGTTCTGGGGGCTTCCTACCGGCTTCAGTATCGCCAACCGGTGCATTTTGTCCGTGGCGAGGGCATGTGGCTCTATGATCCGGACGACCGGCCCTATCTGGATTTTTACAACAATGTGCCGTCGCTTGGTCACTGCAATCCGGAAGTGAACACCGCGATGGCGGAACAAGCGGGCCGGATCAGCGCCAACACCCGCTATCTGGAGCCGCAGCTGGTCGATTATGCCGAGCGGCTGGTCGCCACCTTCCCCACCGGGATTGATCGGGTGGTATTCACCTGTACGGGCAGCGAATCCAATGATCTGGCCCTGCGCATCGCACGGCTTTGCAGTGGCAACGAGGGGGTGATCGTCTCTGATTATGCCTATCATGGTACCAGCGCAGCGGTGGCCGCGGTCTCGCCGAACCTGGGCGATGCGGTCGTGTTGAGCCCGAATGTGCGCATGGTGTCGCTGCCCGGCCCCGCCGGTGTGCCGGAGGCGCAGGCCGCTGCATTTTTCGAGGCGCAGGTGCGCGCCGCCGTCGAAGACCTGAACCGCCGCGGTATTGGCGTGGCCGCCCTGTTGATCGACAGCATCTTTTCCAGCGATGGCGTCTGTGTGGACCCCCCGGGGTTCATTGCAGGGGGCGTGGCAGCGGTACGAGAGGCCGGAGGCCTGTTGATCGCGGATGAGGTCCAGCCGGGCTTTGGCCGGACCGGCAGCCATATGTGGGGGTTCGAACGACACAAGGTTGTGCCGGATCTGGTGACCCTTGGCAAACCGATGGGCAACGGCTTTCCCATCGGTGCCGTTGTGGGGCAGCGGGAACCCTTGGACCGCTTCGGCAACACCGCGCGCTATTCGAACACCTTTGCCGGCAACACGGTGGGCATCGCGACGGCCAATGCCGTGATGACGATTTTGCAACGGGACCGGATCCAGCAGAACGCCCTTGCCATGGGCCAGCGCCTGCGCGCCGGTCTGGAAAAGATCGCGCAGCAGCAACCGGGCATTCGCGCCATCCGCAACGCCGGCCTGTTCTTTGGCGTGGATATGGGCGGTGAAGATATGGCGCTACACGCGCAGCGGGCTTTTGCCCTGGATGTGGTGAACACCCTGCGTGACGACGGTGTGCTGGTCAGCACGACCGGCGAGAACGAAGATGCGCTGAAGGTGCGCCCGCCGCTCATCTGCGAGGCCGAACATGTCGACCTGTTCCTTGCTGCGGTTGACCGGGCACTGGCAAAGGTCGCAGATGCCAGGAACCAGGGCCTGAAATAACCCCGATTGAGACCATGGTCAGGCTGCGTACCTGCCCTGTCTATGCGGGGCGGGCCCGCCAGGGCGAGGCAACTTCGATCTGCCGGGCAACTTTCAGGACAAGGGCATCATCTGCCATCTTGCCGATCAGCTGCGACGCGATCGGCAAACCCTCGGGTGTCTGATGAACGGGCAATACAATGGCAGGCATCCCGCTGGCATTGAAAGGTGCGGTGAACGGGCTCAACTCGAAGAGACGGTCCAGAAAACCGTCAAGATCGGTCGCCGTCATGGGAAGTGACTTGTGGGGCAATGGCGGCGTTGCCGTTGCCGGGGTGACCATCAGGTCAAACCGGTCGAAATAGGCGGCAAGGCGGCGGACTTCGCGGTTGATCACGGCGGTGCGCTGCAGGTGATCGGAGAGCGACACCTGTCGCGAATACCGCAGGGCGGCGCGGGTCATGGGTTCAAGGCCTGCCAGTTCCTCTTCTCCCAGTTCACCGGCACCGGGGAACAGCCCGGCAAGCGAGGCCAGAAGCACGCGGATCATCGCATCGGTCAGCCCCTGAACATCGAAATCGGGCAGCGCCTCCTCCACCTCATGGCCAAGTCCGGACAACAGCCGACCGGTCTTTTCCGCGGCGGCGGCGCAGACGGGATCTATGGGTTTTCCGTCCAGCCGCGTGGTGACCAGACCGATGCGCAGGCGGCGGGGCGCCTGTTCGATCAAAGCCTCGAAAGGTGTTGAGGGTTTGGCGGTAAAATAGGGTGCGCCGGTGTCGGGCCCTGCGGTCACGTCGAGGATTGCGGCGGTGTCGCGCAGGCTGACAGCCACCGCATGTTCATGGCTGATGCCGTGGTTCGGATCGCCCCGATGCGGCCCGAAAGGGTTCAATGCGCGGCTCGGCTTGAAGCCCACCAATCCGTTAAACGCCGCCGGGATGCGGATCGAACCTGCACTGTCCGTCGCATGGGCGGCGGGCATCATCCCACTTGCAACCGCGGCACCTGCCCCCCCGCTGGACCCGCCCGCCCCCCGTTCGAGATCCCAGGGATTGCGCGTTGTGCCCCAGGCGGCACTGTCGGTTTCCAGCGTCAGGCCAAATTCCGGCGAGGCACTGCGGCCGAGCAAACCGAACCCGGCGGCGCGCAGGCGGGACACCAGCGTTGAATCAAAGTCAAAGACGGTGCCCTTGAAACGCTCCGACCCGTTGGACAATGGCAATCCACGCACCGGGGCATGCAGGTCCTTGATCAGATAGGGCATGCCAAGGAACCGGGGCGTATCGCCCGCTTCGACACGCGCATCCAGCGCGTCAAGCGTCTCTTCAAACGCTGTCACAACAACGGCATTCACCCGGGGATTTTGCGCCTCGATCTCCCTGATCGCGGTTTCCAGAACCGCGCGCGGTGCGATCTGACCCTCTGCGACAAGCCCCGCGAGCCCGACCAGATCGTGGCTCATCCATTCGTCACGTGTCAGCATGATTTCATCCCTGTCCTGGCAACCGGCCATCGCCGCCGGTCACAATGTTCAAAAGCGTCGCATCCTCCGCACTGACCGAGATCAGCGCATGGCCCATGCTGGCGTCGTAATAGGCGCTGTCCCCGGCAGCGAGCCGGATCGGGGCATAGAGGTTCGAATGCAGTTCGACTTCGCCGGTCAGCACAAAGATCATCTCTTCCCCGGGATGGGACACAAGGTGGTCGAATTCTTCCACCGCCCGCGCCTTGACCACGACAAAGGTCGCGTCCATCTGCTTTTGCTTCAGCCCCATGGCAAGGGGTTCGTAAACATAGGTCGCCGCGTCGTGGCCCACACGTTCCGCCGCCCGTGTCACATTCAGGCGGCCCATGGACGGGACCGGCGGCTCTTGTGTTGCGTTCTCTCCCGCCAGCAAGGTCGTGAGGTCAACATCCAGCCCGCGCGCGAGCTTGAGCAGCCCGTCGAAGGTCGGCGACAAGTTGGAATTCTCGATCTTGGAAATGGTCGATCCCGCCATGCCCGCACGGTCGGCAACCTGTTGCAGGGTCATCCCCTTGCCCTGCCGCAACCTGCGGACCTTTCTGCCGAAAGCGCTCAGCGCCTCTTGAGTCTCGACCGGAGCTGCCTTCTCTGGCATCAATATTTCCTTTCGGAATGTTTTTCCTTGACATATTTCGTATACGAAAGTGAGGATGGGCGCAAGGAGTATCACTTTGGCAGCCCTGCTCATCATTGCCTTTATCGGGTTCGCGATCATGGGTGGCGTGGCGATCAGCTATGTCGCCGGATCGGCGGCCGTCCTTGCCTTCATCGCGACGGGGTATGGCAACTATCTGGCAATCATGCCGCAACGGATCTTCAGCCAGATTGACGTGTTCACCTTCCTGTCGATGCCGCTTTTCATCCTTGCCGGAGAGCTGATGACACGGGGCGGCGTGACCCGGGTGCTGATTGATCTCGCAATGCTGATCGTCGGGCGTTTCAAGGGCGGGCTGGGCTATGTGAACATCGCGGCCAGCGTCTTTCTCGCGGGCATTTCGGGCTCCGCCGTGGCCGATGCCGCGGCAACGACCAAGACTCTGGTTCCGGCGATGGTGGACCGCGGCTATCGGGTTGATTTCGCGGCGGCCCTCACGGCGGCCAGCAGTGTCATCGGGCCGATCATACCCCCCTCTATCGTCATGATCTTCTACGGCGCACTGATGAACGTCTCGGTCGCGGCGATGTTCGCGGGCGGCATCGTGCCGGGTCTGCTGATGGCGGCTTTCCTGTTCGCCTACAACGGGTTCGTCGCCCGGCGCGACGATCACCCCGGCGGTGCGCAAACAGAGCTGCCGCCGTTCCGGGACACGGTCATTCGCGCGGTCCCCGCCCTGCTGATCCCCATCGTGATTGTCGGCGGCATCGTCTTTGGCGTGGTCACCCCGACAGAGGCCGCCGCATTGGCCGTGGCAATCACCGTCATGCTGGTCTTCGTCTACCGGCTGCTTGACCGGGACCGCCCCCGCGCGGCATTGCGCCACACCCTCGCGGAAGGATCAAAAGCGGTCGAGACGGCGGCGATGCTCACGGGGTCGATCTTCATGATCCTCTTCGCCGCGGCGGTCTTTGGCTATCTCATCGGCATCATGCGCCTGCCCGAGACAATCGCAGCCACGGTCACCAGCCTTGATCTGGGACCGACCGGGTATTTCCTGATCGCCAGCCTGGTGATGTTCGCCGCAGGCATGGTGATGGATGTGACCATGGCGCTTGTTCTGATGGTGCCTGTCCTGATCCCGGCTGCCATCCTCGCCGGGGCCGATCCGGTGCATGTGGGCGTGGTCAGCTGCCTCAACCTGACGCTTGGCCTGATCTCACCGCCGTTCGGCGGAATACTCATGGTTGTCTCAGCCGCCAGCGGCGTTTCCTACCTGCGGCTGTCGCTGGCCATTCTCCCCTTTCTCGCAGTCCAGGTCGCGCTGCTGATCCTTCTCATTCTCGTCCCCGAACTGACCCTCGCACTGCCGCGACTGCTCGGGCTTATCAACTGAATCCGCACCCTTAAACCAAGGAGAACCACAATGAAGAACATGTTCCGCAAGACATTCTCGGGTCTGGCGCTTGGCGCCGTTCTCACCCTACCGGCGCTGGCACAGGAGGTCCGGATCGCGGTGCAATGCCCCGCCGTACCTGCGTGCTCTGACTGGGTTTACGCCGAAGACTTTGCCGCATCTCTGCGTGAAGGCGGGATGGAAGCAACCGTCTTTGTCGGCGCGAGCCTGGGCAAGGACCCCGAGATCGTCGACCAGCTGTCGCAGGGTCTGCTCCAGTTCGGCGTGACCAATTTCGTGATGATCGCGCAGGTCGATCCGCGCATCCTGGGGTTCCTGGCCCCTTACGTCTTTGACGATTCAGCCCAGTTCTTCCGGGCGACGCAGGGCACCGACAGCCCGCTTCTGGACGGGATTCGCGAAAACATGAAAGGTCAGGGCGTGATGATCGCGGGCTTGCCGGGCCTTGGCGGTCAGATGGGTCTGTTCAACACGAAAAAGGATGTGGCCTCCGTCGCGGATGTCGAAGGGCTGCGCCTTCGGGCCATTGACGCCACGCAGGTCAAGCTGTTCGAAGCCTGGGGCGCGCAGGGTGTTGTGGTGGACATGCCGGAATTCGCAGGTGCCGTGCAGCAGGGCATCGTGGACGGTTATTTCAACCCGCCCGCCGTCCCGCTGATCTTCAAACATACCGAGTTCCTGACACATTTTACCAATCTCAAGGCCGGCACGCCTTTCCGCGCCGCGCTGATGTCGGCGGATTGGTACGAGGGGCTGGATGAGGCGAGCAAGGCCACCGTCGATGCCGCAATCGAGAAGGCGAACGCCAACAACAAGGAATGGACCTTTGCCGCCGAAAAGAAAGAGATCGAGATGTTGGAAGCTGCAGGCGTGACCGTGACGACGCCTTCGGACGAGGCACTGGAAGAGTTCAAGAACCGGAGCCAGGCCGTCTGGGATGAACTGATGCCGGAAGGCTCGGTCGCCGAGATGCAGACCCTGGCAGACGCATCGCGCGAATGAGGCAAATCGTGAAACTGAGCGCGGGGCTGGATCGCTTCTGCCTCGCGCTGGCCAAGGCGGCCCTGGTCGGGATCGCCCTGGTCATTCTGCTGCAGGTGACAGCGCGGTATGGCATGCGCAGCCCCTATGCCTGGACCGAGGAACTGGCCCGCTACCTGATGGTATGGGGCGGTCTGTTGGGTGCAACCTGCGCATTCCGGCGCGGTCTGGACCCCGTTATCGTATCCGTGACCAGCGCCTCCTCCGCGCGGCACCAGCTTCTGGCCCGGGTGGCCCTGGTGGCGGCCCTGGCGATCTTCCTTGTGCCGGTGCTGCATTATTCCTTCTTCGGCCCCAATCTGAACATCGAGCGGGGCTTTGTCTGGCGCGGCATGGGGCGCAGTTCACCGGGTCTGGGCCTCAACATGGCGCTGCTGGGTTCAGTCATCCCGATCACCTGCGTCATTCTCCTGATCCATTGCGCCGCCCGGGTCGTGAGCCCGTTCCCGGCACCAAGAGGCGACGCGACATGAGGGTCATTACGGCAAAGGACGTTCTGGGCCGGATCACGGTGGCCGAGCTTGTCCCGGTGATGGAAGCCGCGATGAAGGACATCTCCGCGGGCGAAGCGCTGCACCCGCCCCGCTTCGTCGTGCCGATCAACGAGGCCGGACGCATGGGCATGATGTATGGCGCATTGCACAATCCCCCGCTGCACGGCGCGAAGGTGCTCAGCCTTTACCCGGATGCGCCGCGCCACGGTTTGTCCAGTCATCAGGGCTTTGTGCTGCTGTTCGAAAGCGAACATGGCCGTCCGGTTGCCGCCATCGAGGCGGACGCGCTGACCGCGCTGCGGACTGCCGCCGTGTCGATGCTTGCCACGCGCAGGCTGGGCCGTGCCGATCCGCGCATTTTCACGATCTGCGGCGCAGGCGAACAGGCAGAGTACCACTTGCGCGGGGCCCTGGAATGTTTCGATCCGTCGGAAATCCGCATCTGGGCCCGCCGTCCGGAGGCCGCCCGGGATTTTGCCGCCCGTTTCCCTGACGCGCCCGTTCCCGTCCGGGTCTGCACCTCGCTTGTCGAGGCGATCACCGGCGCCGATGTGATCACCACTGCGACAGCCGCCCGCTCGGCCTTTCTTGCGGGCGCTGACCTTGAGCCGGGCCAGCACCTGAACCTTGTCGGGGCGAGCCTCGCCGACATGCGCGAAGTCGATGACACTGCCGTCGCCCGGATGCTGATGTTCACGGATTCGCTCGACAGCTCTTCACGGGAATCCGGTGAAATCATGGAGGCACGGGCCGCCGGTGCCATCGGCGCGGCCTATCAAGTGACTGAGCTTGGCGCTGTGCTGGCCGGTGCTGCGACCGGCAGAACATCCGCCACCCAGATCACCGGCTACAAGTCCCATGGATTGATCGTTCAGGACCTCGCGGCGGCCTGGCATATCGCGCAAACACTGGCGTGAGATGTCGGGCGTGAACCGCCTCCGGCACCTAGCCGTCAGGCAGCATTGATCCTGCGGCCATGGGTCAACCCGCTGATCTTTTCAACGATCCCGTCGCTGTCGATGCCATAGTGCCTGTAAAGGTCGGCAATCGCACCTGTCTGGCCAAAGTGTTCGACCCCCAGAGGGATCGTCTTGTGACCCCCGACAGCGCCAAGCCAGGACAGCGTGGCCGGATGCCCGTCGATTACAGTCACCAGACTGCAATGGGGAGAGAGTTCACCCAGCAACCGCTCCACATGGCTTTGCGCATTTGCCTGCCCGCGTGCCCGCGCGCGCTGCGCAGCGGTCCAGCCGGCATTCAGCCGATCCGCCGAGGTGACTGCAAGAACGCCGACATCGCGCCGGTGTTCGGCCAATTCGCCCGCCGCCTTGATCGCCTCTGATGCAATGACCCCCTGATAGGCGATCACCACCTCGCAGTTTGGCCCCGGAGGCCGCAACCAATAGGCCCCGTCGACCGCGCCCTGCTGCCAAAGGTCATCGGCGCGTTTGCCCGGCTGCTCGATAGGGTTCGTCGAGAGCCGCAGATAGACCGAGCCGCCGGTCTCATCGCGCAGCCAGGTACGTTCGTCGGGGTCGCCTGATCCGTCCTTTTGCAAATAGCCAAAGGCCCAGGCCATGATCTCGGCCAGCTCATCGGCAAAGGCGGGTTCAAAGGCGGCCAGACCATCCTGGCTCATCCCGATCAGCGGGGTGCCGATGGACTGATGCGCGCCGCCTTCCGGTGCCAGCGTCACGCCGGAGGGGGTGCCAACCACCATGAACCGCGCGTCCTGGTAGCAGGCATAGTTCAGCGCATCGAGGCCGCGGGCCACAAAGGGATCATAAAGCGTGCCAATCGGGATCAGGCGTTTGCCAAACAGCGAATGGGACAGGCCCGCAGCCCCCAGCAGCAGGAACAGATTGTTCTCTGCGATGCCCAGTTCGATGTGCTGCCCTTCCGGAGTGAACTCCCATTTCGCGGTGGAGGGGATGCGATGTTCGATAAAGGCATCGGTCTGTGCGGTGCGGGCAAAAAGCTTGCGGCGGTTCACCCAGGGGCCCAGATTGGTGGTGCCGGTCACATCCGGCGACATGGTCACGATACGCTCGGCCAGCTTGCTGTCACCCTTGGACAGATCATCCAGAATCTTGCCAAAGGCCATCTGCGTCGAAATCTCCCGCTCGGAAGAAAACTGTATCTCCGGGACAGGCAGCACCGCGTCGTCATAGCGCCTGCGCCCCCGGGCAAAGAACGGCACCGTGTCGAGGAAGGATTGCAGGGCTGCCACATCTTCCACTGCGGCAAACTTCTCCCACTCCTGTCCTTGCGGCACGCCCATATGTGCCTGCCAACCTGCCATCTGGGCCTTCGTCATCAGACCGCCATGGTTGTCCTTGTGTCCGGCAATCGGTGTCCCCCAGCCCTTGATCGTATAGGCCAGAAAACAGGTGGGCCGGTCATCGGTGACGCTTGCAAAAACCTCTGCCATGGTGGTCACGCAATTGCCGCCAAGGTTCTCCATCAGCGCGGCAAGCGCCTCGTCGTCACGCTTGTCGAGCAGGCGGGACACAGGCCCCTGATCGCCAAGGTCCTCCATCAGCCGTTTGCGCCAGACCGCGCCGCCCTGATAGGTCAGCGCCGAATATTGCTGGTTCGGGCAGGCGTCGATCCAGGCGCGCAGCGCATCGCCACCCTCCTCGGCAAATGCCGCGCGCTGCAGGGCGCCGTATTTCACGCGGATGACGTTCCAGCCGAATGCCTCGAAAATCTTTTCGATCCGTTCGAACAGGCCCTCGCGAACCACGCCGTCCAGCGACTGGCGGTTATAGTCGATGATCCACCAGCAATTGCGCAGGTCGTTCTTCCAGCCTTCCTGCAAGGCCTCGTAGATGTTGCCTTCGTCAAGTTCGGCATCGCCCACAAGCGCCACATGCCGACCCTGGGTCAGCTCACCACCCCAGGACTTGGCGGTGATGTAATCCTGAACCAGCGCGCCAAAGGCCGTGATCGCCACACCCAGCCCGACAGAACCGGTGGAATAATCCACATCATCCACGTCCTTGGTGCGACTGGGATAGCTTTGCACACCCTGAAAGCCGCGAAAGTTCTGCATCTTTTCCAGCGTCTGGTTGCCCATCAGATATTGCATCGCATGAAAGACCGGCGAGGCATGCGGTTTGACCGCCACCCGGTCCTCGGGCCTGAGCGCGGAAAAGTAGAGCGCGGTCATGATCGACACCATCGAAGCCGAGCTTGCCTGATGCCCGCCCACCTTGATCCCGTCCTGTTTCGGGCGGATGTGATTGGCGTGATGGATCATCCAATGCGACAGCCACAGGAGACGATCCTCCAGTATTTTCAACGCGGTGGCTTGTTGTAACATTGTGCTTGCTCCGGGGCGACAGTTCAGGTTGCGTATCCACGCGATATTAGCACCACGGATATGCCGTTTCTCACCTATTATTCATTCGATTATATGCTAGGTTGATCATTATCACCAATATTTGGCTATTCTCCGATGTTATCCACCAACCTGGACAGTTTCGACATCGAAATCCTGCACGAGCTGCAGCGCAACGGGCGTGCCACGATAAACGATCTTGCGGAAAAGATCGGTCTCAGCCCCTCGCCCGTCGCGCGGCGGTTGCGAAACCTTGAAAAGGCGGGGGTGATTTCCGGCTATGCCGCCCTGATCGACGAGGCGGCGCTGGGTTTCGAATTTTCAGTTTTTGTCTCGGTCAAGCTGGACCGTCAGGTCGATGATGCCCTGGCCCGGTTCGAAACCGCTGTGCGCGGCTTTCCCGAAGTCGTTGACTGTTGGCTGATGACAGGCAATCGCGACTACCTCCTGCGCGTCTCGACACGCGGCCCGGCTGATTTCGAGCGGTTTCTGACTGGCAAATTCACCAAGGTTCCCGGCGTCGCCTCCATCGAAAGCTCGATTCCCCTGCGGCGTGTCAAAGCCGGGCTGTCACGCACGCTGGACCGGTAGCAGCCTCAGCGGCGGGTTAGAGCGCCCGACCTTAAACTTGAAACACGAATACCCTGCCGCGCCTGCGGCGCTGCGGGGACATTCGTGATACAGGGTCATTCAGATGCAAGGTCGGGCGCTTTAATCGACTGAAAGGGCAAAGGCCCAGCTTAGCGCGCGGTTCACCGCCACGGGCAATACGGACATATGGGTCTCGCCTGCATATATCTCGAACCGGGTCGTGACCCCCCGCGCCGAGAGCGCTGCTGCCATCTCTTCCGCAGCGGCGACGGTGCGGGTCCTGGCCTTTTCCGCCATGCGCGTTTCGGCTTCGGGTCCATTGGCCTGAAACGGTGCCAGCACATCACCTTCCCATTCGCCAGCCGAAAGATGCACCCGCAGTGGCCGACCATCGGCATCAAAGCGGTTCAGATGATCGAGGAGAAAGCTGTCTTCCCAGGTGATTGCCGGGCTTGCCGCAATCCAGTTGGCAAAGGCATCGGGGCGGGTAAACATCAGCCAGAGCGCGAACAACCCGCCAAAGGAATGGCCAAAGAGCGATTGCCGCTGGGGATCGAGCGGGGTCCGGCGCTCGACAAAGCTGCGCACGTCTTCCAGCAAGAACCGCGCCATCTCGGCGCCGCCGCCGGTCCTGACCTTGGGGCCATCGGGGGTGAAGGGCGGATAGACCTGCCCCGGTGGCGGCCCGAGGTCCCAGCTGCGGCGAAAGGAATCGTAAGCGTCGTCGGTCGGATAACCCACGGCAATCAACACGCCCCAGCCAAGGTTGGTGCCAGTGGGCCAGAAGGCCTGCGCGCGCATCGCATCTACGGCTGTGCCAATCACGGCATTGCCATCCAGCAGCCATAGCGCCGGCCAGCCCGAGGCGGGTGCTTTGCCGGGTGGCACCCAAAGGAACACGCGACGGATTTCGCCTGTCACGCGGTCCCTCAGATCAAACCATCGTGTCCCGCCTGATATGGCCAGACCTTCTGCCACTACATTCTGCATCATGCTAAAGCTCCTGAGGTTGAAGGGGGGTCCGGCGGCGCAACGGTATGCCCGGCCAGACCCCTGCTATTCGCGTGGATAAACAACGGGTTTTTGAAAGACGGGATCGCGGGCCACTTCCGCCTGCAAATCATAGAGGGCTGCAACCGTATCCGGTGTGATCACCTGCTCTGCCGGGCCCGCGCAGACCAGCTGGCCGTCGCGCAGCCCCAGCAGATGATCGCAGAACCGCCCCGCAAGGGTCAGCTCGTGCAGCGCCATGACAATGCTGCGCTGGCGTTCGTCCGCAAGCTGGCGCAGCAGGCGCAACAGCGACAACTGATGCTGCAAGTCCAGAAAGGCGGTGGGTTCGTCCAGCAGGATCACCGGCGTGTCCTGCGCCAAGGCCAGGGCCAGCCAGACCCGCTGCCGCTGCCCGCCCGACAGGGCGCTCAGGCGGGTGGCGCGCAGATCGGACAGGCCCGTCGCCGACAGGGCGCTTTCGATGGCGTCATGATCGGTGCCCGACAGCGGCCGGAACGCCTTGCGCCAGGGTGTGCGCCCCTTGGCGACCAGCCCGGCCACGCTCATATCCGGCACCAGCGGCGGGTTCTGGGGCAGATAGGCGATGCTTTGCGCGCGTTCGCGCGCACCCTGGTCTGTCAGCGGATGGCCCTGAAATTCAATCTGCCCCGCATCAGGGTGCTGTATGCCCGCAAGACACCGCAGCAGGGTGGATTTGCCACAGCCATTCGGGCCGACAATCCCGGTCAGCCCGCCCTTGGGCAAAGCGACGGAAAAACTGTCATAGACAGGGCGGTTCCCAAGACGCAGCGAAAGGTCTTCGACGTTGAAAAGAGGATCATTCATGCCCGGGTCTCCTGCCGGTCGCGCCACAGAAAGAAGATCAGATAGGGGGCACCGATCACGCCCATGACCAGACCCGTCGGAAAGACGGCAAAGGGGGTAATCAGGCGCGCCATCAGATCCGCCGCCACCAGCAAACAGGCGCCGGTCAGCGCGGCGGGCCATGTGGCCGGTGCTTCGGCGCCGCTGATTGCGCGCGCCAATGGGGCTGCGACAAAGGCCACGAAACCGATGGGGCCAACGGCCAATGTGCTGGCCGCTGTCAAGGCGGTGACAAGGCCCAGCACCAGAACCCGCATCCGTGACAGATCAACCCCGAGTGACGCCATCACGTCATCGCCCAGCCACAGCAATCCCAGCCGGTGCGCGCGCAGGGCAACCAGCGCCCCACCCGCCAGCAACACCAGCCAGACCCAACCCGCCGTTGCCAGATCGGCACGCGTCAGAGACCCCGAAAGCCAGATCATCGCGCGGGCGGCCTTGGCATCCGGTGCCAGCACCAAAAGAACCGTCGTGGCCGCCGCCGCCGTGGCCCCGATCCCGATGCCGAAGAGCACAAAGGCCAGCGCCCCGCGCCCCTGTGCCAGCAGCGCCACGCAAACCACCGCAATCCCCGCCCCACAGGCCGCCCCCGCCAGCAGCGGCAGGTCCAGCAACAGCGCAATGGCAAAACCAAGCCCCGCCCCCTGCGTCAGCCCGATGATATCAGGCGTGGCCAGCGGATTGCGCGTCAGCCCCTGCATCAGCGCACCCGCCATTCCCAGCGCCATGCCGGCCCCCACCGCAATCAGCAGGCGCGGCAGGCGCAACCCGTAGATCAGGAAATCCTGCCGGTCCAACAGCCCCTGCACCAGCGCCGAGGGGCCAAGCCAGTTGCGCCCGCCTGCCAGTGCCAGCCAGACCAGCACGAGCAGCAAGGCGGGCAAAAAAACGGCCCGCCTCATGTCCGCACTCCGGCGCCGCGCGGCAGCAGCCGGGTCAGCACCATAACCAGCCCGACGCCGCCGAACATGGCCAGGATCAGACCGGCATCAATCTCGCCCGGGCGCACGATCACCCGCCCCGCCACATCGCTGGCCATCAACACCGCCGCGCCCAGTGGAACGCAATAGCCATAGGCCCGCCGCAACGCGGGCCCCGCCAACCCGCGCGCGACAAAGGGCACCAGCAGGCCCAGAAAGGCGATCGGCCCGACGATGGCCACCGATGCGCCGGACAAAACCGTGACCAGTGCCAGCGTCAGCGAGATGGTAACCCGTGGATTACGCCCCAGACTGTGGCTTTGATCCGCGCCCAGCGTCAGCAGCGCCAGCCTGTTGCACAGGAAGATGCCTGCACCCAAAGCGCCGCAGATGGTCAGCAGGGGCACAGCTTCGCCCCGTGACACAGGCGGTATCGCCCCTGAAACCCAGTGCAGATAGCGCGCCTGCGATTGCGCATCGGTCAGGATCAGCATCATCGCTAGCGACAGGCACAATGCTTCGATGGCAAGCCCCGCCAAAGGCAGGCGCAACGCGATGCCTTCGCCGCCCAGCCCGGCGTCGCCACCGGCCAGCAGCCACAACGCCAGCCCCGCCAGACCGGCCCCGGCTATGGCCGATACCATCACCACCCCCGCACTGGCCGACGGCACGAACTGCGCTGTAGCCACGGCCATCAGCGCCGCCCCGGCATTGATGCCGGTGATGCCCGGATCGGCCAGCGGATTGCCCGTCAGGCTTTGCAGCATCAGCCCCGACACCGCCAGTGCCGCGCCCACTGTCATGGCACAGACCGCGCGAAATCCGCGCCCCGACAGCAATCCTGCATCGCCGTGCAACAGCGCCTCGGCCGACATCTGCGCCGTGCCGAACC
This sequence comes from Sulfitobacter sp. G21635-S1, assembly GCF_027213915.1. Lineage (NCBI taxonomy): Bacteria > Pseudomonadati > Pseudomonadota > Alphaproteobacteria > Rhodobacterales > Roseobacteraceae > Sulfitobacter > Sulfitobacter sp. G21635-S1. The sequence continues at coordinate 129,017 of NZ_JAPWGV010000001.1, read as the reverse complement.
GCAAGGCGCAGATAAGCGCCAGCGCAAAAACACTCCACAACAGCAGGTTCATATACAGGGGGCGCAGCGGGGCCATGGTTTTCCATCAACATCAGAGGGTGTTGGCGGGCGCAGGGCTGGCTGTGCTGCAGATAGCCCCGGAAACCCTGCGCCTGCAACCCCTGCCAATGGCTTGACAGCGCAACGGCGCCCATGGAATGTCCGCGCACCCAGCAGACGCCAGGTTTTCCCCTCACCAAGGAGAGTTTGATGCGCGCCGTACTGCTGTTTTGCCTGTTCATGATCACCCTGCCTGCCGTGGCAGAGCCGGTCGAGATCACCCACCGTTTCGGCACCACCCGCATTGACGCGCCGCCGCAGCGGATCGTCTCGGTTGGCTATCACGAGCAGGATTTTCTCTATGCTCTGGGCCTTGCGCCCGTGGGGGTGCACGAATGGTTCGGCGCGCGCCCCTTTGCCACATGGGTCTGGGCGGATGCCGCGCGCAAGGCTGTCGGTGCAGAGCCGCAGGTGCAGCGCGGGTTCGAGATTGATCTGGAATGGGTCTGGAAATTGCAGCCCGATCTGATCGTCGCCAGCTTTGCGCCCATGGACGCCGCCACCTATGCGCAACTGTCGCGCATCGCGCCCGTGGTCGGCCCGCCGGAAGGTTTCCCCGACTGGGGCGCGCCCTGGCAGGAAGAACTGCGCCTGATTGCCCGCGCCACGGGCCGGGATGACCGCGCCGAAACGGTGATTGCCGATGTCGCCACCGTGCTGGCCGACACCCGCGCCCAATACCCGGCCTTTGACGGGGCCAGCGTGGCGGTGGCCCATGTCGCGGGCACCAAGCTGGTGGGATATGGCCCTGCAGACGGCGCCAACCGCTTCGTGGCCGACCTGGGGTTTGAGATCCCTGCGGAATTCGAAACCCTGGCAAGTGCGGCAGGCAATTTTTCGGTCAGCCTGGAACGGATCGACCTGTTTGAGCGCGATCTGGCCCTGTGGCTGGGCGATACAGCGGGGCGAGAACTGATCGAGGCGCTGCCCGCCTATCAGGCCAGCGCCCTTGCGCAATCGGGCCGGTCGGTCTGGGCCGATGAAGACGAAACCGGCGCGATGAGCTTTCAGACACCGCTGTCGATCCCCTGGGCCGCACAGCGCCTTGCCCCGAAATTTCAACGCGCGCTGCAAGGGGAAAAAGCGGATTGACACCCGCAATCAGAGCCGTAGGTTGCGCCCACCCAGGTCGCTCCCAGGTGAGTGCTGATCTCTTCATCAGCATATTGCGCATCTTGCATGCGCCGCTTGACAGGACCCGAGATGACAGATTTCCCCGCCCCCCGTTTCCCCCGCATATCGCTGAATGGCATTCTGGCAGGCTGCACGGCGCTGACCTGCATTGCATTGGCGGCGCAGACCGCGCAGGCGCAGGATGGCGATGCGGTGAAATTGCCCTCGATCCTGTTACGTTACGAACTGGATTACTCGGGCCGGGTAGACGGATATCTGGCGCCTGCCACCGAAACCGGGGTGAAATCCGGCGTGCCGCTCAGCGAAGTTCCCCAGTCGATATCCGTTGTCACCTCGACCGAGCTTGAGGCCCGCGCACCCGACGAGGTCGAAGACGCAATTGCCTATGTGCCGGGGATCAACCCCTCGACCTGGGGCACCGACGACCGGTTCGATCAGTTTTCGATCCGTGGCTTCGACATGGGCACAAATGCACTCTACCGCGACGGGCTGCCGCAGAAGGCGCTGAGCTTTTCGGGCTTTACGACCGATCCCTTCATGATCGACCGGGTCGACGTGCTGCGTGGCCCGGCGGGTGTTCTGTACGGGTCGAACGATGCCGGCGGCATGGTCAATCTGGTGACCAAACGGCCGGTCTTTGACCGTCTGGCGGAAGGGCGGCTGAGCTATGGCAGCAATAACACCGCCGAGGCCGGTTTCGACTGGTCCGATACAATCAGCGCCGATGGCACCATGGCCGCGCGCGTCACCGGCCTGCTGCGCAACGGCGAAACCGAGATCGACGGTTCGGACAATGACCGCGCGTTCCTGGCGGGCGGGTTCACCTGGGCGCCGTCGGATAACACCACCCTTACCCTGCTGGGCCACGTACAGCAGGACGCCAGGACACCGCTGATCTTCTCGCCAATCGCAGGAGAAGACTTTGACCCCGCCTTTGGGTCACTGCCCGCTGATTTTGCCTATCGGCAATCGGACTACAACCACTTCGAGACCACCCAGGAATCACTTGGCTGGGAGCTGAGCCATCAGTTTGGAGAAGGCTTCCTCTTTAACCAACGCGTCCGTTTCGCCCATCAGACCACCGATTACGCACATCTTGATTACAGCTATGCGGATGCCTCGGGCCTGCACTATTACGCGTTCCGGAACGACGAAGACGCCAGGACCTTTGGCATCGACAACAACGTGAAATGGGACAGCCAGCTGTTCGGGGCGGACAACAGCCTGATTGCCGGCGTCGACTATCAATACAGCCGTGCCAATGTCACACAATTCTACGACGGCACCATCTATACCCTGCCCTACGTCAATCCGGTCTTTGACTTTCCCGTGGCCGATCCGGCATTGTCGTCGCGCGACCGCAGTGTTTACGAAGAAACCGGCGTCTACCTTCAGGACCACATGAAGTTTGCCAATGGCACCGCGCTTACCGCCGGGCTGCGCTACAGCCGGTTCGAAAACGAAGCCACCGACCTGTTGTCCGGCACCACCAGCAGCCAAAGCGACAGCGCGGCAACAGGCATGATCGGCATCACCCACGAATTCGCCAACGGGTTGACGCCCTATCTCGGCTATTCCGAAGGCTTTATCCAGAACGTCGGCACAACGATCACCGGCCAGACCCTGGATCCGTCGAAAAGCCGGCAGTGGGAAGCAGGTCTGCGCTATCAACCGACGAACGATCTTATGTTCAGCGCCTCTGTCTTTGATCTGCGCAAGACAAATGTGAAAGATTACGACCTTTCAGACCCGACCTTCTCAAGCTTTACGCAGGTGGGTGAAGTGCGCTCCAAAGGGCTTGAGCTTGAAGCGCGGGGCCGGCTGGCCGCCCATACCCAGGGCATTCTGAGCTATAGCTACCTCGACTCGGAAATCACCAGGTCTTCGGACCCGTCCAAGCTCGGTAATGCCAATGCGATGGCCCCGATGCATCAGCTGTCGCTCTGGCTGGATTACGATGCTTCGGCGCTTGTTCAGGGTCTGAGCCTTGGCGCAGGTATCCGCTATGTTTCGGAGTCCTACTCGACACAGAACAACCTGCGGATCACACCCAGCCACACCGTGGCGGACATGGCGGTGACCTATGCCACAAGAAACTTTGACATCAACTTGAACGTCAGCAACCTGTTTGACCGTGACTACTTTGGCGTCTGCTACGATGGCTATGGCTGTGCCAAAGGTGAGGGCCGGGCGATCAAGGTTTCAATCAGCCGACAGTTCTGAGTTCGATGTCGCAGGGCCGGGCCGTTGACCCCGGCCCGCCTCCGGATGCTTTCATGACCGCGACCTGCCCTGAGCATACCAGGTCAATCTGTTGGCCAGGATGCCAACCGAGACATGCAGGATCACGGTCAGACATGCGAGCACGATGAGACTGGCAAACATCAGGTCAATCTTCGCCCGGCCATTGGCGAGCAGCATCAAATAGCCAAGCCCCCGGGAGGCCCCGACCCATTCGCCGATCACCGCCCCGATCGGCGCATAGACCGCGGCAAGCCGCAGACCGGTGCCAAGGCTGGGAAGTGCTTGGGGAATCTGAATGTGCCGCATGAATTGCCAGGTGCCGGCGCGCATCGAAACCGACAGATCGCGGTATCCGGCATCTATGCGCGTCAGCCCGTCATGGAAGGCGGAGGTGACAGGAAAATAGATGATCAGCACCGCCATGACGATTTTCGATCCCATGCCATAACCGAACCAGAGCGTCAGCAAGGGGGCCAGTGCAAAAACCGGCACGGCCTGGGTGAAGACAAGAATGGGCAGCATCAGCCGTTCGGCGGTCTTTGAGATCGCCAGCTGAATGGCTGTTGCAACACCAAGTACCGTGCCGATCAGCAACCCAAGCATGACCTCGATTGCCGTGATCCATGCATTTTCGGCGATAATCACACGGCTCTTGTATGCGGCCTGTGCGACCCGCCAGGGCGACGGCAGGATGAAATGGGGGGCGCCGGTGGCAACGACCAGCACCTGCCACAGGCCCAGCCCGATCACCAGGGCCAGAAGGGTATCGCGCAGCTTCATGCGGCCATACCCCGCAAATGGGCAAGCAACCGGGCCTGACAGGCGAGCGTTTCGGCGGCGTTGATCTCTCTCAATGCGGCAGTTGCAGGGGGTGGCCAGTTTTGCGTCCCTTGCGCCGACATGACGGTAATCTGATCCGCCAGACGGGCGGCCTCGGCGGGATCATGGGTGATCAGCAAAACGGTGCGGCCCCTGAGAACCTCGGCCGCCAGTTCCTGCATGTCGGCGCGTGTGCCGGCATCAAGCGCCGAAAACGGCTCGTCCAGAAAGACGATGGGCCGATCCTCGAACAAGCTGCGCGCGAGGGCGGCGCGTTGCCGCATCCCGCCGGACAGGGAGGCGGGTTTCTGGCCTGCATGGTCTGACAACCCGACCCGGTGCAGAAGATCGCGGGCACGCCCGATGTTCGGGGCCGTGCCCCGCAATCGCGCACCGATACAGACATTGTCCAGCACCGAGAGCCAGGGCAGCAACAGATCCGACTGCGCCATATAGCTGATACGACCTGCCAATGGCATGCCATCCGTGGCCGCAATTGAGCCGTTGAATGTGCCGCCCGTCTCAAGATCGAGGATCAGCCGCAGGATCGTCGATTTGCCAACACCCGACCGACCCAAAAGACAGGTCCATTGTGCACCGGGGATCTGCAGGTCGGTGTCAAACAGAACCCGGTCACCGATCCGGTGCTGGCCCTTCAACATGATCCCCGGTGCCTTGGTCATGCGCCGTCCAGACCCATTTGCCAGAACCCGACCTCCAGTTTTGTCGCCTTGGTAAACCGGTCCTGCAGCGCCGCGGCCCGCGGCGATTGGGGCAGATCACCGACCCGGCGCGCCACGGCAGCGTCGATCATCGCGCCAACCCTTGCGCATACCGCCTGATACTCGGGGTCCGCATAGGTTGCGATCCATGCGGCATAGGGTGTGTCCGGGGCTTTGCTGCCCGCCAAGCGCAAGCCGATTTCACCGTAGCCCATGACACAAGGGGCCAATGCCGCCATGAGATCCAGAAAGTCGCCCTGAACGCCGGCATCCATCACAAAGCGGGTGTAGGCTAGGTTCTCGACAGCTTCCGGCGCGGCAAACAAGGTGGCCTCGTCAATCCCTTCGGCCGCGCAAGTCTCAACATGCAGCGACATCTCGTGATTGACCAATGCGTCAACCGTGCGGGCGCAGATTTTCATTTCCTCAAGCGTTTCCGCTTTGACCACAGCCAGCGACCACGCGCGGGCATAATGGACCAGATACACATAATCCTGGATCAGGTAATGGAGGAACGCGGTACGCGGCAGGGTGCCATCGCCCAGGCCCTCGACGAATGCGTGATGCATGTACGCCTGCCACGCAGCAGCGCTCCCCGCGCGCCAATGCGCGAATGTCTTGCCATAATCCGGTGCCATCAGTTCGCCGTCACGTCGATGGCGATGCTGGACACGGGGTTTTGCGACGGGATCAGCCCGGCCTCATGCAAGAAGGCCTCGAACCTGGCATACCGACCCTCATCCATGGCTGTTGGGCGCAGGGCAAAACGTGGCAATGTATCAACCCAGGCCCTGGCGTTCAGCTCGTCCTGCAACTCGGCCGAGGTGCCGGAAAAGATTTCCCAGCTCTTCTCGGGATTGTTCACCATGTACTGCGTCGCCTTTTCGGTCGCGGCCAGAAAGCGGGCAATCCTGTCTTTGTCCATCGTCTCGGAATTGGCGACGTAGATAAGCTCATCGTAGGAAGGAAGGCCTTCTTCCTCGACGAAAAAGCAATTGCCCCCGACGCCTTCGATTTCCATCTGATTGAGTTCAAAGTTGCGATAGGCACCGATGACCGCATCGACCTGACCAGACATCAGGGAGGGGGACATCGACCAGTTTACATTGACCATTTCCACATCTTCCAGGGACAGCCCATGGTGGCGCAGGATTGTCCCCAGCACCGCCTCTTCGACCCCGCCGACGGAATAACCAACCTTTTTGCCTGCCAGGTCAGCAGGGGTCCGGATCGGTCCGTCCGCGAGGGTCAGAAGGCAGTTCAGCGGTGTGGCGACCAGGGTGCCGACCCGTTGCAACGGCAGGCCTTCATGTATCTGCAGGTGAAGCTGCGGTTGATAGGACACCGCCAGATCGGCCTGTCCGGCCGCCACCAACTTTGGCGGATCGGACGGATCGGCTGGGGCGATGATTGCAACTTCTAGATCCTGTTCCGCGAAATACCCCAGTTCCTGCGCCAGAATGATCGGTCCGTGATCTGGATTGATGAACCAATCGAGCAGCACACTCATCTCATCGGCGGCCATCAGGGGAGAGGCCGCAAAGGAAAGTGCGGCAGTCAAATGGGTCAGTTTCATATCGGTTATCTTCCTGTTGGCGGGCTGTCGCCCATTGCGATTAAGGTGATGTCGCCGCCCCAATAGGAGCGAAGATGACGGGCGGCCTGCCAGGCGCGCAAACCGGTTCGGCAGGCAAAGACCGCGCGCTGACCGGCGGTCGGCGTTGGCCGTTGATCGGCGAATTGCGCCACGGTGAGGCGCCGCGCATCTGTGGTGACCGCGATCACGGCTTCATCCTTGCCGCGCAGTTCGACAACAAAGTCGCCGCCGGTCACCTCGGAGGCGGCGACGAAGGTGAAATCCGCTGCAGGGTCCGGTGCGGTGTCAAACCGGAACCCGCTGGATCGGAAATTCTGCATGTCAAAGCGGATCAGCTGGCCCAATGGGGATGGTTTCTGGCCGATCAGATATGCCAGGGCCATCTGTGCCTGAGCGGCCCCGATCATGCCGACAACGGGGCCCATGACCCCGGCAGTGGCACAACTTTCCGCGCGGTCAGGCAGGTCAGGAAACACGGCGCGCAAGGAGGGTGCCGTCTGGCAAAAGCCGCCCACATAGCCGCCCAGTCGCAAGACAGATGCGCTGATCAGGGGGACGCCCAGTGCCTTGCAGGTATCGGACAGGATATAACTGGTGGCAAAACTGTCGGCGCAATCCAGAACAAGCGTGGCCCGGGACACCAGTGAAGCCGCATTCGCGGGGTCCAGCGGGGTCTCGACAGTGTCGATTGCGCAGGCCCCGTTCAAAGCCCGCAGGGTTTCGGCGGCGACAGAGACCTTGGCCCGACCGACATCCGCCTCGCGGAACAGGGTCTGCCGGTGGAGGTTGGACAGCGAAACCAGGTCACCATCCACCAGGGTCAGCCGCCCCACCCCGGCGCCAGCCAGATATTGCAATACCGGTGCCCCCAGGCCGCCGACACCCACCACAAGGACATGTGCAGCCTGGATTGCCCCCTGCCCTGCAAGACCCACTTCGGGCAGGCAGATCTGACGCGCATATCGGCTCATCTTGTCGCCCTCAACCAGGCGCGGACACGCTCCTCGGGGTATTCGTTCAAGGTGATGTCGGTGACAGCAGCGACCACATCGGCGCCTGCCTCGAATGCCCCCGGCGCGCGGTCGACCGACATGCCGCCGATTGCGATCAAGGGTGTCTTCCCGATCAGCCCGCGCCAGGTGGTCAGCTTTGCGAGACCCTGTTCATGCCATTTCATTTTCTTCAGGATCGTCGGATAGATCGGACCCAGGGCGATGTAATCAGGGGTCAGCGCCATCGCGCGCGCCAGTTCTGCCCTGTCATGGGTGCTGATCCCCAGCCGCAGCTTTGCGGCGCGGATGGCAGCCATGTCTGCGTCATCCAGGTCTTCCTGCCCCAGGTGGATGTAATCGCAACCGGCATCAATTGCGGCCTGCCAGTAATCGTTGACGATCAAGGTGCAGCCATGCGCCACGCAGATCCGTTTCGCACGCTGGATATGGTCGCCTATCACATCCGGCGCTGCGTCCTTGATCCGCAATTGCACCAGTTTGATGCCAAGCGGAACAAGCCGTTCGATCCAATCCGCACTGTCGAAAATCGGATAAAAGCGATCCAATGTCATTCGAGGAACGCCTTTCCGATCACCGGGGTCGACGGGGCCGCCATGTCACGCGGGCCCATCGGGTCGGCGGCATGGGCCAGCTGTCCGGCCCGGATCGCACTTGCAAAAGCCTCTGCCATGGCGGCGGGGTCACCTGCCTTGGCCACGGCTGTGTTCAGCAGGACAGCGTCAAAGCCCATCTCCATCGCGGCGGCGGCATGGGACGGCAAGCCAAGGCCCGCATCAATGACCAATGGCACATCCGGGAAATGGGCGCGCATGGCGCGCAGGCCAAAGACATTGTTCAGCCCGAGCCCCGACCCGATCGGCGCACCCCAAGGCATCAGCACCTCGCAACCCGCGTGCAGCAACCTGTCGGCCACGACCAGATCCTCCGTGGTATAGGGAAACACCTGAAACCCGTCCTCGGACAGAATGCGCGCGGCTTCGACAAGGCCAAAGACATCGGGCTGCAAGGTGTCTTCTTCGCCAATGACTTCCAGCTTGATCCACCTGGTATCAAACACTTCACGCGCCATATGTGCAGTTGTCACCGCCTCTTTGACACTGTGGCACCCGGCGGTATTGGGCAGGATGTGCACACCAAGTTGGCGAATGAGCTGCCAGAAGTCCTGACCGGCGCGGTCCTGACCGGTTTCACGGCGCAAGGACACGGTTGCCACGCCGGCGCCGCTGCGTTTGAAGGCATCCGCCAGGATTGCAGGGGACGGATATTGTGCGGTCCCCAGCATCAGGCCATTGGGCAATGTCGTGCCGTAAAATTCCGACATGGCCTAGCCCCCCTGCATCGGGGCAAGGACCTCAACCGCATCCCCCGGAGAAAGCGCATGATCCGGGCGGGCCGGTGCGGGCACAAATTCGCCGTTTACGGCAGTGGCAACTTTGGCATCGCCAAAGCCTTCGGCCAAAAGCAGATCGGCCAGGGTCGCAACCTGCGCGTCGATCGGGGCTCCGTTAAGCAGCAGTTTCATCCATCACCTCAGGCGTTTTGTTGTCAATGATCAGATCGGCCACCATCCGCGCCAGCGCCGGAGCCAGAAGAAAGCCGTGCCGGAACAGGCCGTTGGCCCGGATCAGGTTTCCGTTGCGCCGGATGCGCGGCAGGTTGTCGGGAAAGGCAGGACGGCTATCAACGCCGATTTCCAGCACCTCGGCCTCCCCGAAGGCGGGGTTCAGCGCATAGGCGGCGCTGAGCAGTTCCAGCAGGGCACGCGCGGTAACATGCTTGCCTGCATGCCCTTCGATCATCGTCGCACCCAGCATGAAAACACCGTCGCCACGGGGCACCAGATACAGCGGAACCCGGGGATGCAGCAGGCGGATCGGGCGCGATATGCTGACATCGGGGCAGGAAAGAACCAGCATTTCGCCTTTGACACCGCGCAGGTCACACAGTCTGTCCCTGGCCTGATATCCCCGGCAATCGATGGTCAGGCCGCGTTGTGCATATCTGTCGGGGTCGGCATCTTCCTGAACAAATACCGCACCATCCGCCAGGAGACTGGCGCGTAATCGGGCAAGTGCGCGGCGGGGGGCAAGGTGGGCTTCGCTCTCAAAGAACAATCCCTTGGTAAATCTTCCACCCAGATCGGGTTCCAGGTCTGAAATCTCTGCTCCGCTCACCTGGCGAAATCCGGTGGTGCGCCGGGCAAAGCGGGCAAGATCGGCTGTGTCGCGCATCGACGATACAACAAGCGAGCCGCACCGGTGGACCGCGCCGGTCTTGGCCTCCCACCAGTCTGCGGCTTCGCGTCCCAGCCTGACAACGGGTTCCTCGGCGCTTTCGCCTTCGCAGAACGGGGCAAGCATGCCGCCCGCCCACCAGGAACAGGCATGGGGGCCAATATCCTTGTGCCGGTCCACCAAGACCACACCGACCCCGCAATCCAGCAGTGTCCGCGCGACGCAAAGACCGGCAACGCCGCCCCCTATGATCGTGACTTCGGTCATTTCCATTGACCATGGAAGTGATGAACGGGGCCATGACCCTTTCCGATGTGCAGGGTATCGGCGGCCATGATCGCCGCCTGAAGATATCCGTGCGCCGCTTTCACGGCATCCTCAAGGTCGCGCCCCTGTGCAAGATAGGCTGCAATCGCGGCGGAATAGGTGCATCCCGTGCCATGGGTGTTGCGCGTGTCGATCCGGGGCGCGGCAAACGTCGCGACCAGGCCGCTTTCATTGACCAGCACATCGGTGCAGGTGCCGCCAACGCTATGCCCGCCTTTCATCAATACGTTCCTTGGCCCCAACCCGACCAGCCGTTGCCCTTGTTGCACCATCTCTTCGAGCGTTGTGGCGGCGGTTGTGCCCAGCAACCGCGCGGCCTCCGGCAAATTCGGGGTGAGCAGGCCAGCCTGCGGCAGGATCTGCGTGATCAGGGCCGTCACGGCGGCATCCTGCAACAGCGCATCACCCGATTTCGCGATCATCACCGGATCAACGACACTCAACCCGTCGAACACAGCCAGGCGTTCCGCGGTGGCCGCAACGATCGGTACGGAGAACAACATCCCCAGTTTGATCACATCGACATCCAGATCCGACAGGACCGCGTCGATCTGCGCGGCAACAACATCGGCGGGGATCTCATGCACCGCTGTCACGCCTGTTGTGTTCTGGGCGGTCACCGCGGTGATGACACTCGCGCCATAGGCCCCGGTTGCCGAGATCGCCTTGATGTCCGCCTGAATGCCGGCCCCGCCGCCACTGTCAGAGCCGGCAATGGTCAGGACAATCGGTGTGTGGTTCGTCACGGGCACGTCTCCAGGGTACGGGCGTGCCAACGCAAGAATGAGTTTTGTGCGATCTGTTTCGCACAATCTACCCGTTCCCTACGCCGGTATGACCCGGATCAGGTTCGACGGGTCGGTGCATGCACCTCTCAGCCCGGATGGGCCCCCCGACGGATGATTTCGTTATCGCTTCGTCGTCGCTGACGGGCGAAGCAATGCAATTCTGTGACATGGGTAGGACAGGATATCGCGAACTTCAACAGCCGATTTTCCGGCCCCTCAGATTGCCGCGCACGGCACCTCAGCGCCCGCGCGCACCGGCCCGAAGCAACGTATCGCGCAGCACATCGAAAAACGCGCGCAGGTGGGGCTGGCGCAGGGTCTGGGGGCGGGTGACCAGAAACACATCCATCGGCGGCAGGTCTGCCGCGCCGAAAGGCTGCACCAGACCCGCCGCCAACAGATCAGGCAGAACCGCCACACCGTATCCGCTGGCGCAGGCCTGAAGCTGGGCCGAGAAGGAGGAGACCCGGAAACGCGAGGATACGAAGCCTGCTGCCCGTGCCGCGCGCAGATGGGGGGTCTGATCAAAGGGCGGCGAAAGGTCGATCATCGCGGCATCGCCCGGCCCGGCATTGGCAGGCAGGCGGCTGGCATATTCGGGCGCGCAATAGACGCCATAGGAAAGCGACGCGACCTTGTTGTAAATCAGCGATGGTTCGCCCAGGTGAATGGTGCGGACCGCGATATCGACACTGCCGCGCGCGACCTTTGTCAGGGTCGCATCCACCAAAAGATCGACACTGCATCGCGGATGCAGATCGATATAGCGGTCAATTGCCTGCGTCAGCACGGGCACGAAGCCGTCGCCTGCTGTGACCGTCACACCGCCGGACAATTCGCCGTTGCTGCTGACGGTCTGTTGCTGCAGATCGCGTTCAAGCCGCTCTGCAGTGGCGGTCAAAGCGGCCCCCCTTGCAGTCAGGCGCAGGCCCTCGACGCTGCGCTCGACCACGGGTTCGCCGATCTCTTCCTCCAGCCGGGTGATGCGCCGCGACAGGGTCGAGGCCGCCATGCCCAGAACCTGGCCGGCCTGCAGGAAACTGCCCCGCCGCGAGATGGCCAGAAGTACGCGAAGATCATCCCAATCGGTCATGGTTCATTTTGCATGCACGCAAAACGATTGTCCATTGCTGTGTGTTCTTGGAATGCGCTGCCCGTCGTAGATTGGACCGGCAAAGGAGACACAGATGCAAATCCCATTCAACTTTACCGACCGCGCCACCAAGGCATTCAACACACGTGACCTTGACGCGCTGCTTGCCTTGATGTCGGAAGATTTCCACTTCGTCGATCCGATGACCGAAACCCGTGGCCGCGAGGAGACCCGCATACGCGAACAGGCCTTGTTCGATGCCTTTCCCGATGTGAAGGTCCAGATGTCACCCGTTGTCTGGAACAACCGGCATCTGGCAATGACCGCCGAGTTCACCGGCACCTTCACAGGGCCTTTCGCCATGGGGGGTCACATGATCCAGCCAAGCGGAAAGCCCTTCCGGTTCCGCTTTGCCGGGTTCTTCACCTTCAACGAGGAACATGCGACCCACGAAGAGGTGTTTTACGACCGTATTGCCCTGATGCAGGCCCTTGGCCAGGACCTGGGCTGAGATGGTGGGACGCGACACAAAAGTTGCCTTCGTCACCGGGGCGACCGGTCTCTTGGGCAACAATCTGGTCCGCGCGCTGCTGGCAGAGGGGGTTCAGGTGCGGGGTCTGGCCCGCTCGGCCGGGAAGGCGCGGCAGCAATTCGGGGCGTTGGAGGGGCTCGACATCGTCGAAGGCGACATGCAGGACATACCGGGGTTCGCCGGGGCCCTGGCAGGCTGCGACACGCTGTTCCACACCGCGGCCTATTTCCGCGACAGCTACTACGGGGGCAGGCACTGGGAGATGCTGAAGGCGATCAACGTCGATGCAACCGGCCAGCTTCTGACGGCGGCGCATGAGGCCGGTATCCGCCAGATCGTGCATACCAGTTCCATTGCTGTGGTGGACGGCAAAAAGGGACAGGTGGTGGACGAAACCATGAAACGGCCCGCCAAGGGTGCGGATGATTATTACCGGTCCAAGATACTGTCGGACCAGATTGTCATGGAACATCTGGAGAAACATGCCGACACTTTCGGCGTTTTCGTCATGCCCGGCTGGATGCACGGACCGGGTGACCGGGGGCCAACTGCAGCAGGGCAATTCACCCTGGACTTCATGCAGGGCAAGCTGCCCGGCATCCCGCCTGCCACCTTTGCCTTTGTCGATGCGCGCGACGTGGCCCAGGCCGAGATCCGCGCGCTGCGGCAAGGCCGCAGGGGCGAGCATTATCTGGCCGCCGGGCGACATGTGGCGATGGCAGAGCTGATGCAGCTTTACGAAAAGACCACCGGCGTCGCCGCGCCAAAGCGGCGGATTCCGGCAGCCGCCCTCTGGCTGATCGCGGGGCTTCAAGAGGGTGTGGCCCGCCTGACCGGTCGCCCCGCGCTGCTGAGCCTCGCTGCGGTGCGCAACATGCGCAAGGAATTTGACCACAGCCGTTTTGATCCGGCCAAGTCGCGCTCGGAACTGGGGCTGTCGTTCCGCCCGATGGCGCAGACCATTGCCGACGAAGTCGCCTGGTACCGGGACAATGGCATGTTGCCTGCCGGTTCCGGGCGCGCGCGCCGGGCATGAACGGGCGCACCCGGAACACGGCTGTTTCGCTCAGGGCTGGGCCATCGCCTGCGCCACCGCACTGGCAATTGTCAAAGCGTCCTGCGGCTCTGCCACCAGTTTAACAAGATCGGTGTTTTCGACCGCAAGGTATCCGGCGGTAGCGGCGGAAGCGATGGACATCAGCATCGGGGACTGGAAGGGGAGCAACGGCATCTGCCCAAGCAGTTCCCGCTCTGCCTCGAAGGTATTCGGGACATATGGAACGCCGAGGGTCCCGGCGATGTCCGCCGCCGAAATCGCTGATGTCCCGGCAAGCTCGTAGCTGCGGCCGACATGGGCATCCGGCGCCTTGAGCACGCTCACCGCAGCGGCGGCCAGATCGTTGCGCGCAACGGCAGAGATGCCCCCGTTCCCGAATGGCGTGGTGATCTTCCCGCCGCGCGGAGCCACAAGCGCACCGACCAGTTCGGCGTAAAGTCCGTTGCGCAGAATGGTCCATTTCATCCCGCTGGCCTGCAGCGCGCGCTCAGTCCAGCGGTGCGCAAGTGCAAAGCCGAGATGCACGCCACTGACGTGCAGACTGCTGTAGATGACATGGCCGACACCCTGCGCACGCGCCGCTTCCACCACGGCGCCGTGGCGGCGCATGACGACATCGTCCTCGGCATAGCCGGCCGAGGTCAGGAAAAGCGTGTCGACGCCGGAAAAATCCAATGTTTCGGGGTGGTCGAAATCCATTTGCCTGTCGGCCTCCGGCGCGCGGCTTGCTGTCCGCAGGTCCAAACCTGCATGTCTGGCCTGGTGTGCAATTTGCGAGGCGAGTTGCCCCGAGCTGCCGGTAATCAATATCATGATGCTTCCTTTCCGTGTTGGTTCCCGGCTAACCTAGGGAGGCCATCAGGGGCACGTAAGGAGGCACTTGGATGTCGGTTACGAACACGGTTGTGCGCAGGGCATCGTTGGAATCCTGCGGGTCGGACGACCACGAAGATTGCGGGCTGGAGCTGATCCTGGTCCGGTTGGGCGAGCAATGGACGGTCAGGGTCCTGGCGGAACTGGCAGGCGGACCGCTGCGCTACCGGGTGCTTGAACGGGCGCTGGACGGCATTTCCCAGCGGATGCTGACCCTGACCCTGCGGCGCCTGGAACGTGACGGCCATCTGCTGCGGCATGTCGAGCCGACCGTGCCGCCCAAGGTCACCTATGAACTGACGGAACTGGGCCATGCCTTTGCGGCGCAGGTCGCGACGCTGGTGGAGTGGAGCCGGCAACACAAGGAGGCGATCAATGCTGCCCAGGATACATTTGACGCGTCGGGACGGGACTGACCGGCAGCCCGCCCGGCGCCCTGCCCCCTCCATTTCCACAGGCTGAACCAGCGCGCCACACCGCTTCCGGGCGGAGTTGGCTGAAAGTTGGTTTATTGCTGACGCGTTGGATATGCACATGTGAAATGCATAACGCCCAATCCATAGGCAGAGTGCTGAAAAGCGGCCCGGATCGGTTGAATTCAAATTGCGTCGCATTCCTCTGCGTGATGACGTCCGGCCCATGCAGCGGATTCTCAAGATCATCATCGTTGAAACAGACCCCTCGCGCGCCGCGTTGATCGAGGAAAGCCTCGCGCATGCGGGGCAGTACGAATTGCTAACGATCACCGATATGTCCCGGCTGACGGCGGCGATTGCGGATCATAATCCGGATATCATCCTGATCGACTTGGACAATCCCTCCCGCGACTCGCTTGAGGAACTGAGGCTCGCCTCGGCCCCGCTGGAGCGCCCGGTGGCATTGTTCGTTGATCAGAGCGACGCAAACCTGACCAAGCTTGCGATAGAGGCTGGTGTTTCCGCCTATGTCGTCGACGGGTTGCGGGCGGATCGGTTGAAACCGATCATTGATGCCGCTGTGGCCCGCTTCACCATGTTCCGCCAGATGCGCAACGAATTGGCGACCACCAAACGCGCCCTGGAAGAACGCAAGGTGATCGACCGGGCCAAGGGCTTGCTGATGAAGGCCCGGGGCATTGACGAACAAGCCGCCTACGACCTGTTGCGGCGCGCGGCGATGGATCAGGGCCGCAAGGTCTATGACGTTGCCGAGGCGCTGGTGACCACTGCCGGGCTTTTGTCATGACCGCGAAGCTGCCCGTCGCATTCTTGCCGCTGATCGACGCCGCGCCGCTGATCGTTGCGGTCGAGCTGGGCTTTGACAGGGACGAAGGGATCGCCCTGGACCTGAGGCGGGCGCATTCTTGGTCCAGCCTGCGCGACATGGTGTCCTTTGGTCAGGTCACGGCAGCGCAGATGCTGGCACCGATGCCGGTGGCAACGGCGCTGGGGCTTGTTGGCACCGGTGCGGCGCTTGCCAGCGTTGCGGTGCTGTCCACCAATGGCGAGGTCATCGGTGTCAGCAACGCCATGGCGCAGCGCATCCGCGACACCGGATACAGCTTTGCCACAGGATTTGGCGATGCCCGCGCCGCCGGACAGGCGCTGATCGCTGCGGCGGACGGGCCGCTCCGGATCGGCGTGCCCTTTCCTTTTTCGATGCATGCAGAGCTTTTGTACCACTGGCTGACCGCCCTGGGCCTGCCCGCCCCCGCCGCCGTCGACATCCGCACAGTGCCGCCACCGCTGATGGCCAGTGCCCTTGCGGCGGGTGAACTGGACGCCTTTTGCGTGGGCGAACCCTGGGGGTCGATGGCGGTTGAAACCAATGCGGGGGCCCTGTTGCTGCCCGGCAGCGCGATCTGGCCCGGCGCGCCGGAGAAGGTGCTGGGCGTGCGGGCGGACCTGGCCGACGCCAGCCCCGAGCCGCTGCGCGCGATGATCCGCGCCCTGTGGCGCGCAGGCGAATGGCTGAGCGATCCGCAAAGCCGCACGACCGCCTGCGCGTTTCTGTCCCGGCGCGACTATGTCGATGTTCCCGCCGAGATGATCGACCGCGCCCTGTCCGGTCATCTGACCCTCACGTCACGCGGTGACAGCCGGATCGTGCCCGACTTTGTCGGTTTTGCCCAGAACACCCCGCAGCAAGACCATGCCGCCTGGATCGCCGGACGTCTGGCCGCGCGGCTGGGGCTGGACCGGGCTACCGCGCGACAGGCCGCAATTGCCACCTGGCGCACCGATCTGCACGACACGGCGCTGCGGGCGATTCCCGGTTACAGCCCGCGTCCGGATGCGATGACCCATTCATTTGATGGTCAAGAATTCAGCCCCTCCCTGCAGGAGTGACCGAAAATGCAGCAGATTTCCGCTGCAACGCAGAAAACTGCCTTTCTGCGGCCGCAAATTCCCCTTCGGTATTGATTTAACCCTCTGCTTTTCCCAACCTGAAGCTCAGGAAGACAATGGCGTCTTCCGAAATCCAATTCCCAAAGTCCGGGTAATCCGAGCACAGCCGCTCGACCCCTCGTGCATGCGCATGGGGCTGGTCAGCGGTTATTTTCGTTTGTCCGGGGCGCCTGCCTTCCGGATCACACAAGGGACAAAGTACATGAACAGACTTGCGACCTGCCTACTCGCCTCCACCCTGCTGACCGGCCCGGCCTTTGCCGAGATGCTGGCGCTTGAAAAGGATGAACTGACACTCGGCTTTATCAAGCTGACCGATATGGCCCCGCTCGCGGTGGCCTATGAGAACGGCTATTTCCTGGATGAGGGGCTCTTCGTCACGCTTGAAGCACAGGCAAACTGGAAAGTGCTTCTGGACGGGGTGATCGGCGGTCAGCTGGACGGGGCGCATATGCTGGCCGGTCAACCGCTGGCAGCGACCATCGGCTATGGCACGCAGGCCCATATCATCACCCCCTTCTCGATGGATCTGAATGGTAACGGCATCACCGTATCCAATGCGGTCTGGGAAGAGATGAAACCGAATATCCCCACCAATGCCGACGGGTTGCCGCAGCATCCGATCTCGGCACAGGCGCTGGCTCCGGTGGTGGAACGCTACAAGGCCGATGGCAAACCCTTCAACATGGGCATGGTCTTTCCGGTCTCGACCCACAATTACGAGCTGCGCTACTGGCTGGCTGCCGGCGGGCTGAACCCGGGTCTTTACAGCCCCGATGACACCTCGGGGCAGATTGGCGCGGACGTATTCCTGTCCGTCACCCCGCCGCCGCAGATGCCCGCCACGCTGGAGGCCGGCACGATCGACGGCTATTGCGTGGGCGAGCCGTGGAACCAGCAAGCGGTGGTCAAGGGCATCGGCGTGCCGGTGATCACCGACTATGAGCTGTGGAAGAACAACCCGGAAAAGGTATTCGGCATCACCGCCGAATTTGCCGAGCAAAATCCAAACACCACGCTGGCCCTGACCAAGGCGCTGATCCGCGCCGCCATCTGGCTGGACGAGAACGAGAATGCAAACCGCGAGGCCGCGGTCGAAATCCTGAGCCGCCCGGAATACGTGGGCGCCGATGCCGAGGTGATCGCCGCCTCGATGACCGGAACCTTCGAATATGAACCAGGCGATGTGCGCGAAGTGCCCGATTTCAACGTCTTCTTCCGCTACAACGCCACCTACCCGTTCTATTCGGACGCGGTGTGGTATCTGACGCAGATGCGCCGCTGGGGCCAGATCGCCGAAACCAAGGACGACACATGGTTCGATGAAACCGCGCGTTCGGTTTACCGCCCCGACATCTATCTGGACGCCGCACGCCTGCTGGTGGACGAAGGCAATGCCGCCGAGGCCGATTTCCCCTGGGACAGCGATGGCTACAAGGCGCCGACACCCGCCGCAGATGTCATCGACGGCATTCCTTTCGATGGCAAAGCGCCCAATGCCTATATCGACAGCCTGCCCATCGGACTGAAGTCCGGTGAAGTTGCCGGCGGCTGACCTTTCCGCACCGCCCTGCCTGCGGGGCGGTGCATCTTTCCCTTTTACGTACCGGAGACCGCAATGACAGTCGTCGATCCCGATCACCTGGATACCAAGCACAAAGAGGCGCGCCGCGCCGTCTGGTTCACCCGCATCAACAAGGCAGACGCCTGGTTTTCCGTTCTTGGTCTTGCCTGGCTGACCCCCCTGCTCAAGGCCGCGGCGGGCGACAATCCGCGCGGACAGATGCGCGATGTCTGGCGGCTGCTGGGTGTGCCGCTGTTGTCCATCATCGTCTTCCTGATGCTCTGGGCCACCCTCGCCCCGCGTGTCGTCACGTCACTGGGCGCGATCCCCGGCCCCGTTGCGGTCTGGGAACAGGCCATGGAGCTGAACGCGGATGCCATCGACAAACGCGCCAAGGCAGCAATGTTCCACGAGCGGCTGGACCAGCGCAACGCGCGGCTGATCGAAGCCGGGCGCGCGGATGAGGTCAAGCAGATCGCCTATACCGGCGCGCCCAGCTATTACGACCAGATCTGGACCTCGATCAAGACCGTGTTCTTCGGCTTTCTGGTGGCCTCGGTGGTTGCGATCCCGCTGGGCATTGCTGCGGGCCTGTCGCCCACGGCCAATGCGGCCCTGAACCCGTTGATCCAGATTTTCAAACCGGTGTCGCCATTGGCATGGCTGCCGATTGTCACGATGGTGGTTTCGGCAGTCTATGCCACCAACGACGGGATGTTCTCCAAATCCTTCCTGGTCTCCGCGATCACCGTGACGTTGTGTTCCCTCTGGCCCACGCTGATCAACACCGCCCTTGGCGTCGCCTCCATCGACCGCGACCTGATCAGCGTAAGCCGGGTGCTGAAGATGGGCCCCTACGCCAAGATCACCAAGCTGGTTCTGCCCTCGGCGCTGCCGCTGATCTTTACCGGCCTGCGGCTGAGCCTTGGCGTGGGCTGGATGGTGCTGATCGCGGCGGAAATGCTGGCGCAGAACCCCGGCCTTGGCAAATTCGTCTGGGATGAATTCCAGAACGGATCATCGCAATCACTGGCCCGCATCATCGTGGCGGTGCTGACCATCGGCATCATCGGCTTCCTTCTGGACCGGGTGATGTACGCGATGCAGTCGTTCTTTACCTTCTCGGCGCAGCGGTGAGCGGCATGGGTATTCTTGAATTCAGGAACGTGAACAAGGGCTTTGGCGAAGGCACGCACCGCGCCGAGGTTCTGAAAAACATCACCCTGAGCGTGAAGGAGGGCGAGTTCCTGGCCATCCTGGGGTTCTCCGGCACTGGAAAATCCACCCTGATGAACCTGATCGCAGGGCTTGAGATGCCCGACAGCGGCACCTTGACCTTTCGGGAAGCGCCGGTCACAGGCCCGGGACCGGACCGGGGTCTGGTCTTTCAAAGCTACAGCCTGATGCCCTGGCTGACCGTGCGCGGCAACATCATGCTGGCCATCGAAGCGGTGCACGGCAAGCTGTCCAAGCCCGAAAAGATTGCCAAGGCGGATCATTACATCGCCATGGTTGGCCTTGCCCATGCCGCGCACCGCCGCCCGGCGGAACTGTCGGGGGGCATGCGTCAGCGGGTGGCCGTGGCACGGGCGCTGGCGATGGAGCCTGACCTGCTGCTTCTGGACGAGCCGCTGTCGGCGCTGGATGCGTTGACCCGCGCCAATCTGGCCGATGAGATCCTGGAGATCTGGGAGGCCGACAAGAAGACCTGCGTCCTGATCACCAACGACGTGGACGAGGCGATCCTGCTGGCCGACCGCATCATCGTGCTGAACCCCGACGGCACGCTGGCAGCGCCGATCCCGGTGACCATCCCGCGCCCGCGCAACCGTGACGCGATGAACCATGATGCGGGCTTCAAGAAGCTGCGCGCAGAGGTCACGCAATACCTGATGGACGTGGGCATTGCCGCCAAGGTTGCCGAAACACGCCACCTGCCGGACGTGAAACCGGTTCACCAGATGATCCCGGCTGCCGTCCGGGGCGCCCGCGAAGGCATGATCGAGCAGCGGTTCCTCGACTTCTCTCAGCTGCACAAGGTGTATCCGACCCCCAAGGGGCCGCTGACGGTGGTCGAGGATTTCGACCTCAAGGTAAATCAGGGCGAATTCATCAGCCTGATCGGCCATTCCGGCTGCGGCAAATCCACCGTGCTGACCATGGCTGCCGGCCTGAATGACATTTCCCAAGGCGCGATCAAGCTGGACGGCCGCCACGTCGAGGGCGCCGACCCGGAACGTGCCGTCGTGTTCCAGTCGCCCAATCTGTTCCCCTGGCTGACCGCCAAGGAAAACGTCGCGATTGGTGTGGACAAGGTCTATCCCCGGGCGAGCCAGTCCGAGCGGCAGGAGGTGGTCGAATACTACCTTGAACGCGTGGGACTGGCCGATGCGATGGACCGTGGCGCCCATTCCATGTCGAACGGGATGAAGCAACGCGTCGGCATCGCGCGGGCCTTTGCCCTCAGCCCCAAGCTGCTGTTGCTGGATGAGCCATTCGGGATGCTGGATTCCCTCACCCGCTGGGAGTTGCAGGAGGTCCTGATGGAGGTCTGGTCGCGCACCAAGGTGACGGCGATCTGCGTCACCCATGACGTGGACGAGGCGATCCTGCTGGCGGATCGCGTCGTGATGATGACCAACGGACCGCAGGCCACCATTGGCAAGATCACCGATGTAAAGCTGCCGCGCCCGCGCACCCGCAAGGCGCTGCTGGCCCACCCCGATTACTATGCGTACCGGCAGGAGGTCCTCGACTTTCTGACCGAATACGAACACGGCGCGAAGCCCGCGCCCAAGCCAAAACCCCTTGCGGCGGAGTAAGTCATGACCAGAAATCTGATTGTTATCGGTGCCGGAATGGCCTCGGGGCGGATGCTGGAGCATCTGTTCGAAACCCAGCCCGGCGTGTGGAACGTCACCCTGTTCAATGCCGAACCGCGCGGCAACTACAACCGGTTGATGCTCTCGCCCGTGCTGGCGGGGGACAAGACCTATGCGGAGATCGTCACCCATGATGCCGATTGGTACGAAAGCCATGGTGTGACCTGCCGTTTTGGCGAAAAGGTGCTGCGGATCGACCGGGAGGCGCAGGTCGTTGTCGGTGAAAACGGCGCTGTGCCCTATGACCGCGTCGTCATCGCCACCGGATCGAACCCCTTCATGATCCCACTGCCCGGCCATGATCTGGAGGGCGTGATCCCCTACCGCGATCTGGACGACACCGAAACGATGATGGCCCTGGGTGCCAGACCCGGCGCGCGAGCCATCGTCATCGGCGGCGGCCTGCTGGGGCTGGAAGCCGCCGCAGGCATGAAGGCGCAGGGCGTCGATGTGACGGTTATTCACGTCATGGGTCACCTGATGGAACGCCAGCTGGACGAGGCCGCAGGCTATCTGCTGAAAAAGTCGCTGGAGGAGAAAGGCATCAATGTCCTGACCTCGGCCAACTCGCAGGAAATCCTTGGCACCGACGGGCGCGTCAGCGGGTTGCGGCTGGACGATGGCACCGAAATTCCCTGTGACCTGCTGGTCATGGCGGTGGGCATCCGTCCGAACGTGGCGCTTGCGCAGGAAGCCGGACTTGCGGTCGGGCGCGGCATCCATGTGGACGATGCCATGGTCACCTCCGACGCCAATATCCTTGCCCTGGGCGAATGTGTGGAACATCAGGGCGCGGTCTTTGGCCTTGTTGCCCCGCTTTACGATCAGGCCAAGGTCGCGGCCGAAACCCTGGGCGGCAGGCCAGCGGCCTTCACTCCGAAGGAGGTGGCAACCAAGCTGAAAGTCACCGGCTGCGACCTGTTCAGCGCGGGCGATTTTGCCGAAGGCGAGGGCCGCGAAGACATCGTTTTCCGCGATCCCGCCCGCGGCGTCTACAAACGGTTGGTGCTGGAAGGGTCCCGGCTGATCGGTGCGGTCATGTATGGCGACACCGGTGACGGCGCCTGGTTTCACGGGCTGATCAAGGACCACAGCGACGTGTCCGACATGCGCGACACCTTGATATTCGGACCGGCGTTTCAGGGGGGTGCCCCCTCGGACCCTTTGGCAGCCGTTGCAGCCTTACCGGGTGACGCAGAAATCTGCGGCTGCAACGGCATTTGCAAATCCACCATAGTCGACGCGATCAACGGCGGGGCCACCACCCTGTCCGATGTGCGCGCCCAGACCAAGGCCAGCGCCTCCTGCGGGACATGCACCGGGCTGGTCGAACAGGTCATGGCACTGACACTTGGGGACGGGTTCGAGGCGCAGACCGTCAAGCCGATGTGCCCCTGCACGCCGCTGACCCATATGGACGTGCGTCGCCTGATCAAGTCGCGCGCGCTGAAGTCCATGGCCGCCGTCATGCAGGAATGCGGCTGGACCACCTCCTGCGGCTGCGCCTCCTGCCGTCCGGCGCTGAATTATTACCTGCTGTGCGACTGGCCCGGCGAATATCAGGACGACGATCAAAGCCGTTTCGTGAACGAGCGGATGCATTCGAACATCCAAAAGGACGGCACCTATTCCGTCGTGCCGCGCATGTGGGGAGGCATCACCACCCCGGACGAGCTGCGCGCGATTGCGGATGCGGCGGATAAATACGCGGTGCAGACCGTCAAGGTGACAGGCGGCCAGCGCATCGACCTGCTGGGCGTCAAGAAACAGGACCTGCCCGACATCTGGGCCGACCTGAATGCCGCAGGCATGGTCAGCGGTCAGGCCTATGCCAAGGGCTTACGCACGGTGAAAACCTGCGTCGGCAGCGATCATTGCCGCTTTGGCACACAGGACAGCACCGGGCTTGGCATCCGCATGGAAAAGGCGCTTTGGGGGTCGTGGACACCGGCCAAGGTCAAGATGGCGGTGTCGGGCTGCCCGCGCAACTGCGCCGAAAGCACCTGCAAGGACGTGGGCGTGATCTGCGTCGACAGCGGCTATGTGCTGCACATCGGCGGCGCTGCGGGGCTGCACATTCAGGGCACCGAGGTGATGTGCACCGTCAGGACCGAGGACGAGGTTCTGGAATACACCGCCGCGGTGGTCCAGCTCTACCGCGAAGAGGCCGCCTATCTGGAACGGATGTACAAGTGGATGGACAACGTGGGCCTTGACCACATCGTCGAACGGGTCGTGACCGATGCCGACAGCCGTCGTGCACTGGCCGACCGTTTTTACTACGCGCAAAAGTTCATGCAGCAGGACCCCTGGGCGGAGCGTACCAAACCGGCCTATCGCGCGCTCTATGCGCCGCTGGCCGATCTTACCCTGGAGGCTGCGGAATGACCGACTGGACAGATATCGGCGCTCTGGAAGACATCCCCGAACGGGGTGCGCGCATCATCAAGACCCACATCGGCTGCATTGCCATCTTTCGCACCGCCGAGAACGAAGTCTTTGCCATCGACGACGCCTGCCCGCACAAGGGCGGACCGCTGAGCGAAGGTATCGTGCATGGCAGATCCGTCACCTGTCCGCTGCACAACATGGTGCTGCGGCTGGACACCGGGCTGGCGCAGGGCGCCGACAGCGGTGCGGTCAATACCTATGCCACGCGGATCGACGGTGGGCGCATCCTGCTGGATACCACGCAACTGCGCCGCGAGCGGGTGGCCTGATGGACGGATCGGCGCATCGCGAAGAGCTGCGCACCACCTGCGCCTATTGCGGCGTCGGATGTGGCGTTCTGGTGCGGCCCGATGGCAAGGGCGGCCTGTCGGTGCGCGGCGATCCGGAGCATCCGGCCAACTTCGGACGGCTGTGTTCCAAAGGCACGGCGCTGGGGGATACCCTGTCGCTGGACGACCGGCTGCTGTCACCGCGCGCCTTTGGCGCAGATACCGATTGGGACAGCGCCCTTACACTGGTCGCGGACCGGTTTTCGCGCAGCATCGCGGAGCATGGCCCGGATTCGGTCGCCTTCTATGTCTCGGGACAATTGTTGACCGAGGATTATTATGTCGCCAACAAGCTGATGAAAGGCTTCATCGGCTCGGCCAATATCGACACCAATTCCCGCCTCTGCATGGCCTCGACCGTTGCGGGGCAAAAACGCGCCTTTGGCACAGATACGGTCCCCGGCACATACGAGGACCTTGAACTGGCCGATCTGGTGGTGCTTGTGGGCAGCAACCTGGCCTGGTGCCATCCGGTCCTTTACCAGCGCCTTGCGGCGGCCAAGGCCGCGCGCCCCGCGATGAAGGTCGTGGTGGTCGACCCGCGCCGCACCGCCACCTGCGATCTGGCGGATATGCATCTGGCCCTTGCGCCGGGCAGTGACGTTGCCCTGTTCAACCGTCTGCTGGCCGCGATCCATGAGGGCGGCGCGCTGGACCCGACCTATCTGAACCATGTCGACGGCTTTGAGGAGACCTTGCAGGCGGCACAGGCACAGCGCGCGGAGGTGACCGGCCTGCCCGCAGAGCAACTGGCCGCCTTCTGCGCGATGTGGCTGCGCACCGAGAAGGTCGTGACCGTGTTCAGCCAGGGCGTGAACCAATCCTCCTCCGGCACTGACAAGGTCAATGCGATCATCAACTGCCACCTGGCCACGGGCCGCATTGGTAAACCGGGGATGGGGCCGTTCTCCGTCACTGGCCAGCCCAATGCCATGGGTGGTCGCGAGGTCGGTGGCCTGTCCAATGCGCTGGCCTGTCACCTTGACCTCGAAGACGCGGGTCACCGCGCGCTGGTTGGCGAGTTCTGGAAAGCCCCTGCCATGGCCGAGGGCGCAGGGCTGAAGGCGGTTGACCTCTTCAGGCAGGTACGGGCCGGCCGGATCAAGGCGCTGTGGATCATGTGTACCAACCCCGCCGTCTCCATGCCGGATGCCGATGCGGTGCGCGAGGCGATTGCGGGCTGCGATTTCGTCGTGGTCAGCGATGTGACAGCCCGGACCGATACGGCGCGGCTGGCCCATGTGCTGCTGCCGGCAACCGGTTGGGGGGAGAAAGACGGCACCGTCACCAATTCCGACCGCACGATCAGCCGCCAGCGCGCTGTGCTGCCCGCCCCCGGCGCGGCCCGGCCCGATTGGGCCATCATCTGCGACGTGGGCCGTCGCATGGGCTGGCCCGAGGCGTTTGACTATGCCACCCCGGCCCAGATCTTTGACGAACATGCCAGACTGTCGGGTCTGGCCGCCGCCACGGCGGGGCGCGATTTTGACATATCCGGGCTGACCGGGCTGGGGGCCGACGGCTATGCCGATCTGGCACCCACCCGCTGGCCCGTGACCAAGCAGGGCAGCACCGAACGGTTCTTTGCCGATGGCCGGTTCTTTACCCCGCAGGGCCGGGCCCGGATGATTCCCGTGACCGCCCGTGCGCCCATGGCCCGTACCGGCCCGCGATACCCTTTCGTGCTGAACACCGGCCGCATCCGCGACCAGTGGCACACGATGACCCGCACTGCCAAAGCTCCGCGCCTGAACCAGCACCTGGGCGAGCCCTTCCTGGAAATTCATCCGCTGGACGCTCGGGCGCTTGGCATCGCGCCTGCTTCACTGGTCGCAGCCACCAGCCCGACAGGCCGCTGCATCTTGCGGGCGCTCATTACAGACCGGGTGCAGCGTGGGCAGGTCTTTGCCCCGATGCACTGGACCGGCGAAACCGCCCCCACCGGGCGCATCGACGCATTGGTCCCCGGCGTCGTGGACCCGTTGTCGGGCCAGCCCGAAAGCAAGGCCGCCGTGGTGGCGCTTGCCCCCCATGATGCCGCCTGGTTCGGCTTTGCCGTCAGCACCGGCACCCTGACCCCCGACTGCAGCTATTGGGCGCGCAGCCGCGTGACCGGCGGCTGGCGGGCGGAACTGGCGGGCGACATCGCAACGCAGGACTGGGAGGCCGAGGCGCGCCGCCTGTTCGACCTGCCCCATGCCCGCTGTCAATCCGTCGCGGACCCCGCGACCGGCACCGCGCGCCTGGCCTTTCTGGACCCCGACAACCGCCTGCTGGCCGCATTGTTCGTTTCGCCCAAGCCAGTGACACTGTCGCGCGACTTTCTGGCCGCGCAGCTGGGACAAGTCGCAGGAACCCCGCTGTCGGGGCGCCCCGGTGCCGATATGCCGGACCCCGGCCCCGTTGTCTGTGCCTGTCTGGGTGTCGGGTTGAACACCATCGGTGCCGCCATCGCCAGCGGACAGGCAACAACCGTCGCGCAGGTGGGCGAATGTACCGGCGCGGGGATGACCTGCGGCTCCTGCCGCCCGGAAATCGCCGCTCTGCTGGCCGGTGCCAGACAGGTGGAGGCCGCAGAATGACCGAACCCACCGCACTGGCACCCTATGTTGCCATCCTTGGTCGCGGACAGGGCCGCGCGCGGTCGCTGACGATGCCCGAGGCGCGGGCGGCAATGTCGGTGATCCTGTCGGGGAATGCCGCCCCCGAAGCCATCGGCGCGATGCTGATGCTGATGCGGATGAAGGGCGAGGTCGCCGAAGAAATTGCCGGGCTGACCGACGGGGCGCGGGCCGCACTTGCGCTCTGGACAGGGCCCGCCCCCGCTATTGACTGGCCGTCTTATGCCGCCGGGCGCACCCGTGGGCAGCCGTGGTTTCTGGCCGCGGCGAAACTGGTGGCCCAGGCGGGCTATCCGGTGCTGATGCACGGCTGGAATTCACATCAGGCGACGGGGGCAAGCGTACGTGCCGCGCTCGCCGATGTTGGTATCCCGCAAGTACCATGGGCCGACGCCCCCGGAACACTGGCGCAAACCGGTATTGCCTATGTCCCGCTGGAAGCGCTTTGCCCTGCCCTGCTGGACCTGTTGCGCCTGCGTGACGTTCTGGGCCTGCGGTCCTGCATCAACACGGTGCTGCGCATGTTGAACCCGGCCGCTGCGCCGATCGCCTTGCAGGGGGTCTTTCATCCCTCCTACCGCGAACTGCAGCGCGATGCGGCACTGCTGCTGAACCAGCCCGGCCTGCGCGTGCTCAAGGGCGGTGGCGGCGAGTTCGAACATCACCCGACCAAGGACATCACCCTGCACGGACTGCAGGACGGCGCCATCTGGGAAGGGCAGACCGGCACGGTGTTGAGCGGCCACCAGCGCCTGTCCGAAACCGACAGTACATTGGCCGATGTCTGGCAGGGCCGCATTCAGGACCCGTTCGCCATGGCCATCATCATCAGCACTGCAGCCCTTGCGCTGGAGGCCTGCGGCGTTGCCGACCCGGCCCGGCTGGCACGCGACCTGTGGCTGCGCCGCCACGACGCCAAAGCCGCCTGAAGGGACCATCATGCACAGCTTTCCCATGTTCATCCGCACCACCAACCGCCGCGTTGTGATTGCGGGCGGTGGGGAGCAGGCAGCGCAAAAAGCGCGCCTGATGCTCAAGACCGATGCGAAGCTGGTGCTGCTGGCACCGGTCCTTGACGTTGAACTGGCGGATCTGGTGGCGACGGGGCGTGCGACACAGGATGCCGGGCCCTTCACACCGGAACATTTTGCCGATGCGGCGCTTGTCTTTATCGCGAGCGGTTGCCCCGGCCTCGATGCGGCGCTGCATGCGCTCGCAAAAGCGGCGGGGGCGCAGGTCAATGTGGTGGACCAGCCCTCGCTTTGCGACATGACCACGCCGTCACTGGTGGACCGCGATCCGGTGGTCGTGGCCATCGGCACCGAAGGAACCGCCCCGGTGCTTGCCCGTCGGATCAAGACAGAGGTCGAGCAGATGCTGGACCCCCGGCTTGGCAGCTTTGCAGCCCTTGCCGGGCGGCTGCGCGGCGCGGTTGCGGCACATATCCCAAAACCGGACCGTCGGGCGTTCTGGCGGTGGGCGTTCGCCGATGCCCCCTGGCAGTTACACAAGACCGGACAGGAACGCGCCGCCGCCGATCTGCTGAAGCGCACAATTGCAACAAAAGACGTGCCTGACCGTCAGGGTCAGATTGCAATTGTGGGCGCTGGCCCCGGTGCGCGCGATCTGCTGACCCTGCGCGCTGTCGAGCGTCTGCAAGAGGCCGATGTGATCTTTTACGACGGGCGTGTCGATCCTGATGTGCTGGAACTCGCCCGCCGGGATGCAGAGCGTGTCTTTGTGGGAAATGTCCCTGGCACGCATATCTGGCCAGGGGAACGCATCAGCAGATTGGTCCTGGCCGAAGCCGCCAAGGGCCGCCGCGTCGTCCGTCTGGAATCCGGCGACGCGGGCATTTCCGGTCGTGCCAAAGAAACATTGGACGCCGCTACCGCCGCCAATATCCGCGTCGAGATTGTTCCCGGTGTCACGGCGGCAAGCGCCCTTGCCGCCGCCTCAGGTCAGCAGCTGAGCGGGGGAAGAGACCCGCAACCTGCCTTTCGCTCGGCAATCGCTGCCGGGCAGAACATTGGCGTTTGACCTGAAGTCAGAATGACAAAAGCGCCTTTCCGGCGCAGCGCCCGGGCCTCCAGCGGTTGCGAGACGGCACCGCAAAACCCTGCTATTTACCGGCCAGATATTCAAAGAAGGCCCCCACGGAATCCACGATCAAATCCTTGTCGTTGTCGAGCGTGGCGACGTGATATGATTCATTCAGCCAAAGCAGACGCACCTCATCCGACGATACGCCGTTGACGATCAAATTCGCATTCGCAGCCGGAACCACATGATCTTCGCGGCCCTGGATCACCAGCGTCGGACAGGTGATTTCCCGCAGCATGGTGCCGGTCGCCATGATCAACTTGGTAAGTTCCCCAAGGCAGACGGTCGGTACTTCGGTATAGGCCAACTCTTTCACATCCGGCGCCTTGATGTCCGATCCCACGCCCGGCAACAGCTCCGGCATCGGGTCAAGGAACATGGCACCTGACATCGGGTCGTTGAGGATGCCGACCGCGCCGGCAATCGGCGCGATGCCCTGGACAATCTCCTTGTGCCGCCAGGCCAGGTTGAGGGTAATCGTGCCACCCATGGAAAGACCCGTCACAAAGACCTTTGACTTGCGCGCGGCAAGCGCCTTCAGCGCCCGCTCTGCCTCTCCGACCCAATCGGTGGCACCGGTCGTCGCCATATCGGCAACCGATGTGCCATGACCGGGCAGACGCGGACCCACGACGGTAAAGCCGAATTTCTTGTGCAATTGCTCGCCAAGGTAACGCATGCTTTGGGTGCTGCCGGTAAAGCCATGAATTACAAGCACGCCGATGTCGTTTCCCTCGAACTCGAATGCTTCGGCTCCTTCAAGAACATCTACCATGTCATTTTCTCCTCCATGATCTGCCGATCCTCCGGTGCAAGGGGCATTGCCCAGCCTTGTTCAGTTTTGCGCTACAAAGCCACTTGGATCGACAAGTACCTTGCATTGGGTTGTGCGGCTTCTCAATGCCTCAAAAGCCTCTGGCATTGACAGCAGACTCACATGGTCGGAAATCAGATGGTGCGGCGTATGGGTGCCGCCGTCCAGGGCGCGGATGGCCATTTCGAATTCGGGCATCGAGAAGAACACCGACATTACGATGTCGACCTCCTTGGAGATTGCGCGAAAGCTGTTCATGTGATCGGGCGCGGTGCAAAGCCCGAGGACAAGCACCTTGCCGCGCGGCGCAACAAGATCGACACAATGATCAATCAGCCCCGGTTTGCCAACGCATTCAAAGACGATCTCCGGCGCGCTCCCGCCGCAGCTTTCGGCCAGGCGTCGGGCCATGTCTTTGCCGGACAGGATGAAATCCGTGGCGCCCAGTTCCATGGCGCGGTCGCGTTGATGGTCGTGAAGGTCAGCGACCACGACATGCGCCGCCCCCATGCGTCGCGCCCAGAAGGCGACGGCAAGCCCGATGGCACCGGCGCCGACGATAAGCACCCGGGCACCCGGTTGCATACGCGCACGCCGGATGCCGTGAAGCGCCACGCTCAGCGGTTCTGCGAGCGCGCCGTCGATGGCGGAAATGCCCCAGGGGAGCTTTCGGCATTGCACCGCGTCGAGCGCCGCAAATTCGGCAAACCCGCCGCCGATCAGATCGAAGTTCGCGCACCACGCAGGCTCGCCCCGTTTGCAGGACGCACAGGTGCCGCAGCCCCGCAGGGGAGCAGCCGAAACGTGATCGCCGGGTTTGAGGCCCGTGACGCCAGAGCCCACGTCGATCACTTCCCCGGAGAACTCGTGGCCGATCACCTCGCCGCCTTCCAGCCCGAATGTCGGGTCTTCGGTCATGTGCAGGTCGGAGCCGCAGATGCCACAGCGGCACACTTTGAGCAGCACCTGTCCCCGCCCGGCCTCGGGCAGTTTCACGTCGCCGATCCGGAGCGGTTTGCCCAGGGCGTCGAAGATAGCGGCTTTCATGATCACTCCTCCAGGATCAGTTTGCGACGCACCGGGAACCAGGGATGATCCCCGAGTTTCTGCAGCAGCCCCCAGACGCCACCCCGGGCATAGAGCGCGATGATGAGGGTGAGGATGCCGAGCACGATCAGGTAGGCAGAGCCGAACTCACCGAACAACCGGTCCGCGAAGAAATAGATCAGCGCGCCGATGAGGGCCCCTTCGATGGAACCGATGCCGCCGACCATCACGATGAAGATCGCCATCGAGGCCCAGAACGGATCGAAACCGGCAGAGGGGGTGATCCGCAACTGCGCCATGTAATAGATCGCCCCCGCGAACCCCGTTCCCACGGCTGCGGCGACAAATATATAGAGCCGCAGCTTGCCGACATTGACGCCCTGGCTGGCAGCGGCAACGGGATTGTCCCGCATCGCGGTCAGCGCCAGACCGTGTCGCGACCTGAGCAGCCAGTAGCTGCCCCCGATGGTCACGATCAGCAGGATTGCACATAAGATCACAAAGGCGACCTCGCGTTCGTGCTGGCTGTATTGCGTCATGACGCGCAGGGTCATGCCGGCCCCCGCATTCACATAGTCGATGTTTGAGGTCGCCAATCGCACGGCCTCTGCGACAACCCAGGTGCCGATGGCGAAATAGGGACCGTCCAGACGCCTGAGCAGGAAATAGGTCGGCACCGCCAGAACCGCCGGTGCGATCAGGGACAGGATCACCGCGACAAACGGGTTGATGCCAAAGTTCTGTGCCAGAACAAACAGCATGTAGCCCGCCACACCGATAAAGGCCTGTTGCCCGACCGAGACAAGCCCGGCGTATCCGGCAAGAAGGTTCCACATCTGGGCGATGGCGATATAGCAGCACAGCTCGATCGCCCAGCGGATGTTGCCCGATGTCGCCCACCAGGGCATGGCCACCAGCGCCAGAAGCAGGAAGAGGCCGATGGTCATGGCAATCCGGCTGGAGGTGGTCGCGCGCTGGACGCGCATCTGTTTGATCGTGTTCATTTTCCGCCCCTACTTCTTACGCGCCATGATGCCTTCGGGGCGCGTTGCGAGCACCAGAAGGAACACAAGATGGCCGAAGAGAATTCCAAGCCCTGGATCGACCCGCAAACCAACGGCCTGCGCGATCCCCAGCACCATTGCCCCAAGGAACGCGCCCCAGATTGAGCCCATGCCCCCGATGATGACCGCCTCGAAGGCATAGATCAGCTGCGCAGGCCCGTCAGACGGGGACACCGTCGCCCGGAGCGCTGCAAAGATCGCCGCAAGGCCCAGGATGCCCACGGCAATCGCCGTTGCCGTCGCATAGATACGTTTGGGATCGACGCCGGTCATTGCCGCCGCTTCGGTATCGGCGGCCGCCGCCCGCAGGCCGCGCCCGAACCTTGTGTAACGCAGCACGGCGTCCAGACCGCCGGCAATGACAAATGCACAGACCAGAACGATCACCGGCAGCAGACCCAGGTAAATCGGACCAATCTGGAAACTTGCGCTGGCGATATCGGAATTCGGCAAACTGCGCGTATCGGCCGACCAGATTTCCAGCATCAGGTTCTGCAGCGCGATCGACAGGCCGAAGGTCGCGATTAGTGACGGCAGCGGATCGGCCCCGACCACCCGGTTCAGGATAACCTTTTGCAAGATCCAGCCGATGGCCACGGCAATGGGCACGATCACGAGGACCAGACCGATGTTGCCGAACGGAAGCACCCCGGCCAATGACACCGCGATGAGCGACAGCAGGATCATCACGTCGCCATGGGCGATGTTCACGATCCGCATCACACCGAACATCAACGCCATGCCAAGCGCGTATTGGGCGTACATGCCCCCCAGAAGCACCCCTTGGACAATTGCATCAAGCCACTGCATTGGACGCTCCGAAGTAGGCCGCGGCGATTTGATCGCGGGAGATTTCGTTAGAATTGCCGGTCAGCGTGATCCGTCCTTCCAGCATGCAATACAGGCGGTTTGACGCCTCCCGCGCCAGCGTCACGTCCTGCTCCACAAGAACGATGGATGTGCCCCCCGAGATGATTTCCGGCAAGACCGCATAGATTTCCCGGATTACCCTGGGTGCCAGACCAAGGCTCAGCTCATCGCACAAAAGCACCCTGGGTTGGCAGAGCAGCGCGCGCGAAATGGCGACCATCTGCTGCTGACCGCCCGACAGGTCCTCGATTGGCTGGTTGCGTTTCTCGCGCAGGATGGGAAACAGCTCGAACAAGCGGTCCCGGGTCCATTGCCCCTCGCTTTCGGGAAGGCGCGCGTGGTCGATGGCGACACGCATGTTCTCTTCGACGGTCATGCCGGCAAACAGTCTGCGACCTTCCGGCACCATGGCCAGACCGCGCCCGACCATCTTGTGCGCCGGCGTGCCGCCAACGGGCACCCCCTCGTAGCGGACCATGTCGCGGCCAACCGGCAAAAGCCCGAAGACCGATTTGAGAAATGTGGATTTGCCCGCGCCATTTGCGCCGATCAGCGCAATGACCTCCCCCTGCAGCAGATGCAGGTCGATCCCGAACAGGGCCTGAAAGTCGCCGTATCCGCCAACCAGGCCATGCGTCGAAAGAATGGCTGTGCCGGTCATGCTTCGATCCCCATGTAAACGCGCTGCACCTCGGCATCCTGCATCACCGTATCCGGGCTGCCCTCGGCGATCTTCCTGCCAAAGTTCAACACCAGAACCTGATCCGCGACCGCCATCAGTGCGTGCAGCACATGTTCAATCCAGATGATGGTAACGCCCCGGTCGCGCACCCGCCGGACTAGGGTCACAAGCGCAGCACCCTCCGCCTCCGTCAGGCCGCCGGCAATTTCGTCCAGCAACAGGAGCTTTGGCTTGCCCGCAAGCGCGCGCGCCAGTTCGAGGCGTTTGCGGTCCAGCAGTGTCAGCCCCCCCGCAAGCTTGTTGGCCTGCGCAAGCAACCCGCAATCGCGCAAGACCTCGGCGGCATGTGCGCTTGCCTCCGCCTCGCTCATCCGGGCACTCAGCATCGCGGGAACCATAAGGTTCTCGAAGGCCGTCATGTTCCCGAAAGGCTGGGGCACCTGATAGGTGCGGCCAATCCCACGTTTGCACCGTTCGTAGGGCGGTTCGGCGGAGAGCTGGGAGCCGTCCAGAGACAGCTCCCCCGCATTTGCAGCAAGATCACCACTGATCAGATTGAACAGCGTCGTCTTGCCTGCACCATTGGGACCAAGGATGCCAAGCACCGTCCCGCGTGGCACGTCAAAGGTCACGTCGTCCACCACGGTGACGGCGCCGAAACGCTTGGTCAGACCGCGCGCTGACAAGAGCATCTGATCAGTCATGTGATCCCCCTCAGGACCAGTCGAGAGGTTTCATCACAGTATCGGGGTCCAGCACGTCGGGATAAAGCGTATTGTCCACGATCTCCAGATCGAAGGGCCACTTTTCACCTTTGACCCACTGGCCGCCAAAGATCGGCGTCTTGCAGATGTTCGGGTGCGGCCCTTCGGTGAAGTTGATGTTGCCGACGAGGGTGTCCAGATTGGTGGCCGCCAGCGCTGCGCGGTTGGCGTCGCGGTCCAGCGGATCGGCGGAGCGCTTGAGCGTGTCGAGAATGACCTCCCACAGGGCGTGAGAATAGCCCAGCGGCTGGGTCCATTGCTTGCCGGTTTCTGTTTCCCAGACCTCCGCGATTTCGCTGCTGGTTTGACCGGTAAGAGACGATTTGTAGGGGAATGCCGGGGTCCACCAGACTTCGGATGACATGCCTTCGCCCAGATCCCCCATGGCTTCGATGCCGGACGGGAAAAGCAGCGCCGCGGCCACGGTCACCACCTTGGGCTTGTAATTTTGCTGGCTGCATTGCGTGATGAAGGTCTTGAGGTCCGCCACATAGGTGATGCCGCCGACGATATCACAATTGTTCGCCTTGAACTCGGCAATCTGAGCCGAGAAATCGTTGGTCCGCGGTTCGAACATGGATGGGGCAAATGCTTCGAACCCGGCTTCGCGCACGGCATTGGGCAGACCGTATTCTTCGTTGCCCCAGGTCTCGCCATCGGCATTGCGCGGGAACAGCATCCCCACCTTGCCATTGGTTTCGATCGACCGCCACATGCCGGTAAAGGTGCCAAGCACGTCTTCGAGACCCCAGAAGAAATGGTAGGTCCAGGTGAAAGGGCTGTCTGCCCCTCCACGGGGCATCACAAAGGCTTGCCAGGGAGAGCTCGACGAGATGCAGGGCACGCCATAAAGCTCGCATTGATCGGCCGTCGGGTTGTTGATGTCGGTGGTCGAGGCCGGCAGCATCAGCGCGATCTCATCGTTGAGGATCAGATCGCCGGCCAGTTCCGCCGCCCGGTTGGGGTTGGATTGTGCATCCCGTATAAGGATCTCGATATTGTAGGTCTCGCCGTTGACGCTGATCCCGTCGGCAACCAGGGCCATGATCTTGGTCACCGTATATTCGTCGGTCTCCCCGAACAGGGACAACGGCCCGGTCAACGGGCTGATGACGCCGATCTTGATCGTCTTGGAATCTTGCGCACGTGCCGCATGTGGCAGTGCGATGGTTGCAGCGGTCACTGCCCCCAGCCCCTTGAGCAGCGAACGCCGGTCCATATAGGTCTTTGGATTGATTTCGAGTGTCATGGTAATCCTCCTTGATGACGTCACGCCGGGCTCCTCCTTCCCGGTTGGTGACGAGTGGCGGCAGGCGGCTGCAGGCCGCCTGTCCGAAATTCATTCTATTTCCTGGGCCGGTCGCAGGATCAGGCCACCGTCGATCACCATCTGCGATCCGGTGACATAAGCCGATGCGTTGGACGCAAGATACAGCGCCAGCGGCTTGATCTCATCCGCCTCCGCGACGCGTCCAAGACAGGACCAACGGATAAACGCCTGCCGGTCCTCGACATTGGCCATGCGCCCGCCCGCAATGTTGGTGATGAAGGGCCCCGGACAGATGGCGTTCACGCGGATCTGGTAGCGCCCCAGTTCCATCGCCAGTTGCTTGACCAGATGGCTGAGCCCCGCCTTCGCCGGCATATAGGGTGTGCCCACGATCCCGTCGACGTAGAATGCCGCGATGGACGATGTTGCGATGATCGCACCGCCACGGTTCTGCTGCTTCATATGGCGCGCCGCCAGTTTCATCGTGTTGTAGACGGAGGTCAGGTTGACCCCGATCACCTTGTCCCAATGGGCGTCGTCCAGCGTGTCGATCTGGCCCTCCGGATTGCGCCTGCCCTCCGGGGTCAGGAACCCCGGACCCGCGTCCACCCCGGCGTTGGCAAAGACGACATCAATGCCCGATTGCGCCCTGGCCGCGTCGTCGAAGGCCGCGCTCAGCGTCGCGCGGTCCGTCACGTCCACCACGGCACCGGTCACTCTGCCCCTCGGGGCAAGTTCGCGGATCTCGGCGACAGTGCGGTCCAACTGATCCTTGTTCAGGTCGAACAAGGTCACATTGGCCCCACGCTCGGCCATGATCTCGGCATAGGCCCGGCCCAGACCAAAGGCGGCGCCGGTCACGATGACGGATTTTCCCGCCACATCAAACATCGTCTCAAGCGACATGCATTCCTCCCTCACTGATCGCGTTCCGGATCAGATGAACATGTCTTTGTTGACGGGGATGTTGTTGGCTTCACAGTAGGTGACATAATGGTCGATGAACCAGAACACGTCCGCCGTGAATTCGAAATTTGCCTGATCGTCAAAGAACTCGATCGCGCCGCTCAGCCAGAAAAGTGCCTTCATGCCGTTCGGATCGTCCGAGTAGAGCGTATGTGCCGTGCCTGGCAGCTCGTAGACGAAATCACCCGGGCGCGCGACCCAGTCATATTCGTGATAGCCCCAGGAGCCCTCAAGCGTGACGGCGGATACGACGCCGCGGTGACGGTGTGTTCCAATGCGTCCGCCGCCCTTGACCCAAAGGATATTCGCCGCGGAGTTTTGCCGGACGTCGAATGCCAGATGCTTGATCGCAGCTTGCTCACCGAAAGGCACCCAGGGGTTGTTCTCGTCATCGCCGGGGATGAAAGCACCCTCTTTGCCAAAACGATGGATCATCGCTTCGTGGGGTTCATCCGGCAGTTTTGTAATCAACTTTTGATCGTTCATGTCTTCCTCCCTATGGCCCCGATTTCAGGAGCGACACACAGGAGACAGTCGAGTCCGTCACGGCGTCAAAATCTTTTTTCATGCCGCAACGCAGCAACCGCGTTTTGAGCGGCCTTTCGTAAGGAATACAGGGAAAGATTTGTTGGCCGGGCCGGGACAGAGAATGGATGCAGCGCCACATTTCTGCATCGCGGCTTAATTATATGATGAAATCATCTGATGATATGGTTAAATACTCCGATGAAGACACATCGTGACGAAGTGGAATTTCTGGACCGCGGCGGGCGTCCGACCCTGGCTGACATGCTGGACCGGATGACGTTCCGGCCTTCGCGCGGCAGCATCGAGCTGAACGGCGCGCGCATGGTGCTTTCCCGGGCGACCTTTGGCGCGGACCTGCAGGACGAGCTCATCCGGCGCTTCGGCGAACATGAGGCAATGGTGCTGCTGTTGCGCCTTGGCTATCGCAACGGCCGCGAGGATGCGGAGTTCATCCGGCGCGCCTGGCCCAACCTCGACATCGGAGATGCATTCACGGCGGGCACGCGCATTCACATGGTGACAGGCACCGTGCGCGTTGAAACGCTTCACAATGATTTCGACTTCAAGAACAACCGGTTTTCCGGCGATTTTCTCTGGCACGATTCCGTCGAGGCGATGGAATACGCGCGGCGTCACGGGCGCGCGACCAAACCGGTGTGCTGGGCGCAGACGGGATATGCCGCCGGATACGCCAGTGTCTTCTTCAGCAAACTGATCCTTTACAAAGAGGTAAGCTGCGCGGCGATGGGCGACAAATCCTGCCGTGTCGTGGGCAAGACCGTCGACGATTGGGGCAAGGACGACCCGTTCGTGCGCATTTTTCTGGACGAAGTGCTGGTCACACGGCCCGAGACTTCGCCGCGCATGCGCAAGGAAGGCGTGGCACAGGGCAGCAAGGCAGCGGGCATTCTGGAAGACATGATCGTGGCCCCGGTACACCGGGAGCTTGAGCAGCTGGCGAGGGCGGGATTAAGCACGTTGATCACCGGGCCCGATGGCGCAGGGTGTTTCAAGGCTGCGGCCTGGCTTCACACAAGGCGTTTTCCATCCGGCCAGTTGCACCGTGTGCATGGCGCATCCGATACCCTGCCGGCGCTGATACAGAACATTCGCCATACGCTGACCAAAAAGGGGGCGCGGGAACAGACCCTGGTGATCGAAACGCTGGAGGATCTGCCCCTCGACACGCAGCTTGAGCTGGTGGATCTGGTGCATACCGACGGCGCGGCGCCCGAGAACTTCATGCTGATCGGGATATCGCATCTGTCCTTGCCCCGGTTACAGCGCAGCAGCAATTTGCGGGCAGAATTCCTTCATGCGCTGTCCATTCTGCCCGTCACACTGCCGGCGCTGGCTGCGCGGGAGGATGACATTGCGCTGTTCGGCGACATTTACCTGTCTCACCTCAGCACGCAGAAATCCGGGTTCGAAGGTCACCTTACCCCGGATGCGCGTGCTTTCATCCGGGCCCAGAGCTGGCCCGGTAACCTGCCCGAGCTGAGAAGCACAATCCTGAGGGCGGCCCTTCAATCGGCGACCCCCACGGCGATCACAGCCGAAGATATCGCCCGGTCCCTGGCGGTTGACCCGTCCCCGCTGGCGAAGACCGGGGCCGACAGATTGCCAACCGAGGACGAAATCGAAGCGGTCTGGACCTCCCTCAAGGCGCTGTTGGATCAGGATATGTCCATAGATGGCGTCGTCGCGCAGTTTGAACAGCTTGCGCTGCAGGAAGCGGGCGGCAACGTGTCAGCCGCCGCCCGTCGCCTTGGCCTGACCCGGGCGAAGCTGGATTATCGCCTGACCGCGCAGGGTGCCAGAACCTCACGACAGCGATGATGCGTAGCGCCGGTGGCGCAGGGCGGTCTCCTCGTTGCCAGGCTCGGACAGTGACAGCACGCTGTCTGCGGTATTGCGGATCAGGGCCTGATCGTGACTGACAATCATCACGGCGATACCGTCGGTATCCGCAGCGCCCGTCACAAGCCTTATCACACTGGCCTGCGTGATGGGGTCGAGCCGCGAGGTCGGTTCATCTGCGAATATGAAGGCGGGTTTGCGCAGCAAGACGCGCAGCAAGGACAAACGCTGCAATTCCCCGCCCGACACGGCACCGGGCCTGCGTTGCAGCAACTTGGGGTCAAGGCCAAGGCTCTCCATCAGCACATCAACCTCGCGCGCAGCACAGCCCGCCATTGTCACCACATCCGCCAGAGCCTCGCCAATCCTGCGCTTGCGCGGAAAGGCCGCGACGGGATCCTGATAGAGTTTCTGGAAGGCAAAGGGATGCGCGCCACCTCGCCGCCTGATCTGCCCATGGGCGGTCGGCATCAGCCCAAGAATGGCATCACCAAGCGAGGATTTGCCGCATCCGGAGGGGCCGGTGACACCAAATACCTGCCCTGCCGCGATCTCAAGCGAAACACCTTGGAACAAGGTCCGCTGACCCCGGACCAGCGCGAGGTCTTCGGCGCTGACCACCGCAGGGCCGGGATGCGCCGCTGACGGCCGGGGGCTCCAGCTTTCCGGATCGGCGGCGAAAAGTTCCCGTGTGTAGGCCTGACCCGGCGCGGCAAAAATGTCTCGGGTCGTGCCGCTTTCGACCACCTGACCGGCGCGCAGGACAATGAGCCTGCCGCCGATCCGGCGGGCCAGTGACAGATCGTGGGTGATGATCAGCAATCCGCCCGCCTGCCCCAGTTCGGACAACAGAAGATCGGCGACCTCGTCCCGGCGCGCGGCATCCAGCCCCTTGGTCGGTTCATCCGCAATCACGATGCGGGCACCCCCGGCCCGGGCGGCGGCGATGGCCACCCGCTGCGCCATGCCGCCGGACAGTTGATGCGGAAACCGTGATCCGGCCTCGGCAAGTCCAAGCTCCGACAGGTCGGAAGCGGCGCGGGCCCGTGCGACCCGGGGCGACAGGCCGCGCACCAGACGATGTGCTTCGGCAATCTGCGTTTCAGCCCGCATCAGGGGATCAAGCGACAGCCACGGTTCTTGCGGCAGAACGCCTATTTCACGGCCCCAAAGCCCCCGGAACCGATCCGGGGTTCCGGCATTCAGGACACGGTCGCCGATGGCGACACGGCCCTTTGCCTCCAACCCCTCGGGCAGCGTGCCCATCAGGGCCTGCGCCAGCAGGCTCTTGCCCGATCCGGTTTCACCCAGGATGACCAGTGGTTCTCCCGGATCGAGGTGCAGCGATATCGGCGACAAAAGGGATGTGGCCCCGTCCCGGACCGTGATGTCTTCGGCAATCAACAGGCTCATGTTTCACGGCTCCCGGCCAGAAGGGTAAGGCCCAGCAGCAGGGCAAATGTGGCCACGACCGGCGACAGGAGCGCCAACGGCGCCTCGCGCCAGTAGGGCAGCAGTTCAACCATCATCAGGCCCAGTTCAGGTGTGGGCGCACGCATGCCCACATGCACAAACCCGAGCGCCGCAATGGCCATGATCGCAGTGGCGGTTCCGAAGGCAGCGGCGGTCAGCATCATCGGTGCGATTTCGGGCCAGATATGGACGCGGAAAAGATAGGCCGGACCGAACCCGAGAAGCCTGGACGCCTGCACGGCGGGCGAGGCCAGGGTTTCGCGCGTGGCCGCACGGGTCAGGCGAAAGAACTCGACCCAAAGCACCAGCGACAGCCCCGCCCAGAACCCAAGCGCCGTCCCCGGCACCATGGCCAGCACAATGAGAACCAGCAACAGGCCCGGAAGCGCCAGCAGCGCATCCGCCAGCATGACGAAAATCCGGTCGATCCAGCCCCCTTTGGCCGCCGAAAGCGTGCCCAGGACCAGCCCCGCAGCACCGGCCGTCACCACCGCGGCCAGGGCGATGACAGGTGACAGACGCAGCGCATCTGCCAGACGGTGAAAAACCGACCGGCCAAGGTGGTCATAGCCCAGCGGCGCGCCAGTTTCCGGCCCGGCCAATGCCTTGATCAGGGACTGCGCAAGGGGATTGCCCGGAACGATCACGGGGCCAAGCAATGCAATGGCAGCCACCAGCGCAATCAGGCCGATGCCGACTGTGCGCATTGGCGACAGCGGCAGGCGGCGCGTTGTTTGGGAATCAATACTGCTCATCCCGCAACCCTCGGATCAAGACGCCGCACGGCAAGGTCGATGGCGCTGTTGACGATGACAAAGCTGAGCCCCAGCACCAGCGCCGTGCCCTGCACCATCGGCACATCCCGCGAGAATATGGCGTGCACCAGTGCGTGCCCGATGCCGGGCCAGCCAAAGATCGATTCAACGATGATCACCCCTTCGACAAGTGTCACGAATTGCAGGCCAAGATAGGTGATCAGCGGCACAGAGACGTTGCGCAGCCCGTGCCGCAGCAGGGTTTGCCGTTCGGACAGCCCCTTCCATTGGGCGAACCGCCAGAACGGCATTTCCGCGATACGTGCCATGGCGTCCCGCGTGATGCGCGCATTGACCGCCGCCAGTCCAAGGGCAAGTGTCAGTCCCGGCAGGATGAAATGGCGCAGCTCACCGTGCCCCGCCGCGGGCAGCCATCGCAGGTGCACGGCAAGCAGCACGATCAGGACCAGCGCCATGAGAAACTGCGGAACGGCCTTTACCCCGGTCGAAGCGACCAGCAGCACACGGTCCAGCATCCCGCCCGGCCTGAGCCCCGCGAGAATGCCAAGGGGTGGCCCGATGACCAGCGACAGCAGAAGCGCCACCAGCGCGAGGGAGGCCGACGCGCCCAGCTGATGCACAATCTCGTCCATCACGGGCTGGCCGCTGACAAGCGAATTTCCAAAATCGAACCGCGCCAGATCGCTCAGCCATTGCAGCAGGGCAGGCAGCGCCGGGCCGTCAATGCCCAGTTCCCCACGCACCGCATCGGCGGCAGCGGCATCGACGTTGTCATAGCCGTAGCGGCCCGCAGCAATGCGCCAGGCCGCATCGCCGGGCAGGCTGCGCATCATGATGAATGTGGCGGTGCCGATCAGGATCGCGACCATCACCGCCTGCACCAGGCGCGAAACAAGCACCTTCATTCCGCCCACCGGATGTTCTCCAGGCCGAAGCTGCGCTCGAACGGGTCGATTTCCGCGCCTGTTACCCTGTCTGATACGGCCAGCGTCTGCCGATACCAGGCAATCGGGATGATCGGCAGTTCCGCTTGCAGGATTTCAGATGCCCTGGCACGTTCCGCGTTTCCGCCGTCACCCCGCGCCAGACCGCGCAGGAGCGTTGCGAATTCTTCGTTCCGCCAGTTCATCGCCCCCCAGTCGCCATTGCCAACGTAGTCGGACAGGATTGTGCCAATCGGATCGGGGACAAGAGAAAAGTTGCGCGCGATCAGGCCAAGCTCCAGCGAGCCATCCTGATGCCCTGCGGGAATTTCTGAGGAGTTGGTCGTGTTGACGGTCAGGTCAATACCGATCGTGCGGAACTGCTGTTCCAGCACCGCGGCAACCAGCGGCAGTTCCGGCCGGTCGGGATAAGTTGTCAGGGTGACCGCGAAACGCGCCCCGTCCCGTGTGAGGATACCGTCACTGCCCGCTTCCCATCCCAGGCCGGCAAGCAACTTCTTGGCCTCCTCCACCTCATAAGAGAGCGGGGCAAGCGCATCGTTGTGCCAGTCTGCGGTGGAAGGCGGGAACAACTGATCGGCCCCTTCGGGATAGCGCAGCACCGCCTGTGCGATACCGGCACGGTCAATCGCAAGGCTCAGCGCGCGGCGGGCATCGGGTTCGGCCAGAAACGGGTGACCCGCATTGACCTTGATCAGAAGCGTGCGGGGAATGGCAACCGAGAGCACCTCGACATCATCCAGCATGCCCAGCCGGGAGACGCTGGCAGGATCAAGGCCAAAAACGAATTCGGCTTCGCCGGATTCTGCCATCAGCGCCCGTGTTTCGACCCGGCTGACACCGGAATAGCTGACATCCGCGATATGCGGCGCATTCCCCCAATATTCGGCAAAGGCCGTCGCATCCAGGCTCAGCGGCGGTTCCATCGCGGTGATCCGGTAGGGGCCGGTGCCGATGATCGCGACCCCCGTGCCATCCGCAGCATATGATGCGGGCGACAGGATCTGTGACCGGTATTCCGCAAGGAACGCGGGCAAAGCCGCCATTGGCTCCGACAGGGTGACAGTGATTTCGCCGTCACCCGCCGCGATGCCTGTAATCGGCAAGTCCTGCAACGGGCCGGGTTTGGCACGCGCAATCTCAAGCGCATTGACCACGGCGTCTGCGGTCATCGCGCTGCCGTCGTGGAAAACCACACCTTCGCGCAGGGCAAAGACCCAGGTCAGCCCGTCCTGCGAAACCTCCCAGGAGGTGGCGAGACCGGGGGTCAGTTCACCAGTGGCATTTGCATTCACCAGCGTTTCGGCCACCCCCATCCGCGTAAAGATATAACCGCTGGTCGCGGGCTCCGGCGCCTTGATCTCGAATTGAGCGACGACATCAAGCCTGTTGTCCGCCTGCGCCAGCACCGGCAACGCGAAACACGCGAGAGTTGCAGCAGTCTTGAGGAAAGTTCTGGTCATCTGTTGGTATCCTGTTTGAAGAAAGAGCGTGGTATTGCGACGTGGCGGTCGCGGGAAAGGGTTTTCTGTTGGGCGCGATTCAGCCGCGCGATGGCGCCTTCAATGCCTTCGCCACAGGCCCGCGCCCGCCGCAGGATCTTCCGGCAG
Source organism: Sulfitobacter sp. G21635-S1 (assembly GCF_027213915.1). Taxonomy (NCBI): domain Bacteria; kingdom Pseudomonadati; phylum Pseudomonadota; class Alphaproteobacteria; order Rhodobacterales; family Roseobacteraceae; genus Sulfitobacter; species Sulfitobacter sp. G21635-S1. The sequence continues at coordinate 85,480 of NZ_JAPWGV010000001.1, read as the reverse complement.
GACGCCGGGGACCACGGCAGTGCCGCCTGGGAAAGCCAGCATCGGATCGGGGCTGGCAACGCGTCAAAGGCCTGCATCGGATCTTCGGCGCGGCGTCTGATCCTGAGGCTGGTTGCGCCCCGGTTCGTGGGGGCCATTACCCTGTCTCCGCGGATCGCCAGACGGGAAACGGATCAGGCAGGTCGGGCAAGGCGTCGGGACCGGGTGCAAGGTCTTCGGGCACGAGACATGCATCAAGCCGCGCCTTGATCACCGGCCAGTCGATACCGGCACCAATGAACACCAGTTCCTGCCTCCGGTCGCCCCAGGGTTCCGACCAATGCGAAGCCATGTACTGGCGCGCGCCTTCGTGGTCCGGCCAGCGGTCACGCGGAACGGAGGCCCACCAGGTGCCCAGAGGCTTGACCGAGGACAATGCCCCGGCAAGGCTGAATTCAGCCACCCAATCGGGACGGGTGGCGATCCAGAAGTGCCCCTTGGCGCGGATCACACCGGGCAGCGCACCGTTCAGGACCGACAGGATCTTCTCTGGCTCGAAGGGTGCCCTTGCGCGGTAGACAAAACTGGCCACGCCATATTCTTCGGTCTCCGGCACATGGTCGGCAAAGCCGTAAAGTTCGCGCGCCCACATCGGATGTTGATGTGCCTTTTCAAAGTCGAACAGCCCCGTATTGAGGATGGCGCTGGCAGGCACGTCGGAATGGCTGGTCTCGATGATGCGCGCATCGGCGTTCAGACTGCGGATGATCTTGCGCGCCGCGTCAACCTGATGCGGCGCGGCATCCGCGACCTTGTTCAGGATCACCACATCGGCGAACTCGATCTGCTCGACCAACAGGTTGACCAGCGTGCGCTCGTCGTCTGCGCCCAGCGTCTCGCCACGGTCACGCAGGAAATCGTGGCTGCCGTAGTCGCGCAGCAGGTTCACCGCATCAACCACAGTCACCATCGTGTCGAGGCGCGACACATCCGAGAGGCTGTTCCCCGCCTCGTCCCGGAAATCGAAAGTCGCCGCCACGGGCAGCGGCTCGGAAATGCCGGTGGATTCAATCAGCAGATAGTCAAAGCGACCATCCTCGGCCAGGCGCCGGACCTCCTGCAGAAGATCGTCACGCAGCGTGCAGCAGATACAGCCGTTCGACATCTCGACCAGGGTTTCGTCGGTATGGCTCAGGTTTGCACCACCCTCGCGGACAAGATCGGCGTCGATGTTCACCTCGGACATGTCGTTGACGACGACGGCCACACGCCGCCCCTCGCGGTTGTTCAGCACGCGATTGAGCAAGGTGGTCTTTCCGGCCCCCAGAAAGCCGGACAGGACAGTTACGGGCAGACGCGGGTCAGTCATTGGGCGGCCTCCACGGGCGTGACGATTTCGGGAAACAGCAGCGAGGCGTGGCAACCGCTTCCGGCCTGCGCCCCGTCGGCAAGAGCGAAGTTTATGTTGGGCATCGGACGTGCGACATCTCCTGCGGCGAAGACGCCCGGAATACTGGTCTGCGCCATCGGCCCCACTTTCACGAAAGGCCCCATCGGCCCGTCGGACAGGGCACATCCCAGATGCGCCGCCGGACTTTCCGCCAGGGTGGTCCGGGGTCCCAGGAACAGGGCGGCAAACCTCTGACTGTCGCCGCCGGACAGGCTCAGGGTAATGCCGCTCTCGTCAATCTGCGCGGCTTCCAATGCCCTGCTGTCCATCTGGACACCGGCCAGTTCAAGTGCTGCGTGGTCAAGACCGTCCATCCCGCCCGTGATCAGCGTAACGCGGTCGCTCCAGTCGGCGCGCAGCATCAGCGCCTGATGGGCACCCATGTGAGAGGTGGCAAGGACGGCCAGCGGTTCGCCTTTCACCTCGTAACCGTGACAATAGGGACAATGCAGCACCTGACGGCCCCAGCCCTCTGCAAGTCCGGGAACATCCGGCAGGATGTCACGCACGCCATGGGCCAGGATGAGGCGCTTTGCGGCGAAATCCTCACCGTTTTCCAGCGTCACGGAGAAGGCACCCATCTGGCCGCCGATGGCCGTCACCTTGCCCCCGCGCTGGCTTAAATGGGGATATGCCTTCAGATCATCTCGGAACCGGCCAAGGATTTCAGCGGGCGCAATGCCGTCCCATCCCGCGACCCCATGCGCCCCCGCCGAAGTTCGGTTGCGCGGCAAACCGGCATCTATCACCAGAACCGACCGGCTGGCCCGCCCAAGCTGAAGGGCGGCGGTGAGGCCCGCGAAACTTCCGCCAATAACGATTACATCGTACATCTGTTACCTTTCGTCATGGATCCTGCGGCCAAAGCCACATCTGATTGTTTGGGGGACGTCTCCGCGCGCCCCATTCATTATGTAATTACATCACATCTTGGAGGCCCGAAAATCCGCGAGCCTCCTGCTGCGGCACAGGGTGTCCGCAGCAGGAAACGCCTGATGCGTCAGAGACACTCCGCCAGCGCGTTCGCCAGGTTGCGCAAGAGTTGCGGATAAAGCTCCGCACCCAGTTCAAGGTCAGACCCCAATGGGTCCATAACCCCCGTGCGCGCCGCCGTGCCTTCCATGACCGAGGCGACAATGCCTGGATTGAATTGCGGCTCGGACATGATGCAGGTCACCTTCTGGTCCGCGACACGCTCCTGAATCTCGGCAATGCGCGCCGGGCTCGGATCTGTGGCATCAGAAACGGAAATTGCGCCTGATGCCGGAAAATCGAAGGCCGCTTCGAAATACTGGTAGGCATCGTGGAAAACGATGAAGTTGGCACCGCGCAGGGGTTCCAGGATGCTGTTGATTTCAATGCGCAGATCCGCCAGTTCCTCGCGTCCCGCAGCGGCATTTGCATAATACGCTCCGGCATTGTCCGGATCAGCCGCTGAAAGCGCGGCAGCAATCGTGTTCAGCCAGGCCGAACCATTGTCCGGGGACAGCCAGACATGCGGGTCGTGATCGCCGTGGTCGTGGCCTGCATGTTCTTGCTCTCCATGATCGTGCTCCCCATGTTCGTGACCGGCATGATCGTGGCCGTCGTGTTCTTCGGCATGATCCGCGTGGTCATCGTGATTTTCATGTTCTGCATGATCATGCCCTTCATGATCTTCGGCATGTTCTTCATCGCCATGGTGATGCGCCTCGAACAATGCATTCTCGCGCAAAGGCAGCTCCGTGGTGCCCTCGGACTCCATCAGCGCCACAATTGTGGCATCGTCCGCCAGCGTGTCGATTGCATCGTCCAGCCAGGGGGTCAGTTCGGGACCGACCCAGAACACCAGCTCCGCATCCTGCAGGGCCTTCGCCTCGGAGGGGCGCAGGCTGTATTCATGCGGGCTGGCACCGGGTGCCACGATCAGCGACGGCTCCCCCACCCCTTCCATTACGCGGGCGACCAGCGCATGCACCGGTGCGATATCGACGGCCACATTCGGCACATCCGCGAGGGCCGTTCCGGCCAGCAGCACAGCCGCCAGGGACCAGGGCGCGAGGTTTCTGGACATCTCCAACTCCATGTGATTTTATAACGTTACGGGTCGGATACAGGAAATGTAATAACATGACAAGTAGGTCGCAGACAGATCATGAAACACCGTCAGATCCGGTCGGTTTCGACAAGCACGACCATGCCGATTGCATCAATACCGCAGTGGCCGCTGCCGAGGCGCATTGCGCCAACAACGGGCTGCGCTTTACCCCGGTCCGGCGCAAGGCGCTGGAGATTCTGCTGCAAGAACATCGCGCCCTAGGTGCCTATGAAACACTGGACCGGCTGCGTGACGCCGGTTTCGGGTCACAGCCTCCTGTCGCCTATCGTGCGCTTGAATTCCTTGTTGCCAATGGTTTCGCGCATAAGATCGAGCGGCTGAACGCCTTTGTTGCCTGTGCACATCCCGGTGCCAACCATTCGCCTGCCTTCATGATCTGCAGAGTCTGCGATTCGGTTGCCGAAGCACAATCGGCACCCGCACGCGGCTCCCTCGGAGAGGCAGCGCGCGCAACGGGGTTTCAGATCGAACGGACCGTGGTCGAGGCCGTCGGCCTCTGCCCCGCCTGTGCGGAGAATGCCGCACCATGAGCCTTGTCACCGTTGAAGACATCAGCGTCGGCTACGGGGCCGAAACGGTACTGGCCCATGTATCGCTCGCCATCGAACCCGGTGAAATCGTGACCATTGTCGGCCCGAACGGCTCCGGCAAGACCACGCTCCTGCGGGCGCTGATCGGCGCGGTGCGCCCCGCATCGGGGCGGATCACGCACAAGCCTGCGCTGCGCATCGGCTACGTGCCGCAGAAACTGCACATCGACCCGACCCTGCCCATCACGGTTGAGAGATTCCTGCGGCTTCCGGGCGGGATCGCGCGCGACGCCTGTGCTCGGGCGCTGGCCCGGGCCGGTGTCCCGGATCTGTCGCGGCGCCAGATGTCAGCCTTGTCCGGCGGCCAGATGCAGCGCGTTCTCTTGGCCCGCGCGTTGATCAATGAGCCCGAAATCCTGCTGCTGGACGAGGCAACGCAGGGTCTTGATCAACCCGGTTCCGCCGCATTCTACCGCCAAATCGAGGAGGTGCGCAAAGACACCGGATGCGCCGTCCTGATGATCAGCCACGAATTGCACGTGGTGATGAGCGCATCAGACCGGGTCATCTGCCTGAACGGACATGTCTGCTGCGAGGGCACGCCGGAAATCGTATCGGCCGCGCCGGAATACCGTGCCCTTTTCGGCTCCGGCACCGGCGGAGCACTTGCGCTGTACCGCCACGACCATGATCACGCGCATGATGAAGCCTGCAACCACGACCACGACCACGACCACGGGCACGACCATCCACCACAGACCAAGACCGAGGCCGCTGAATAATGCTGGACGATTTCATGACCCGCGCAACACTGGCCGGTATCGGTGTGGCCTGTGCCGCCGCCCCTCTGGGCAGTTTCGTCGTCTGGCGCCGCATGGCCTATTTCGGCGATGCAACGGCCCATGCCGCGATCCTTGGCGTGGCATTGTCCCTGGCGCTCCAGGTATCGATCTTTGCGGGCGCCGTGGCTGTGGCCCTGGCCATGGCCCTGACCGTCACGCTGCTGACCGGTCGCGGTTACGCAATGGACACGCTTCTGGGTGTCCTGGCTCATTCCGCCCTGGCCTTCGGGCTGGTCGCCGTCTCGTTCCTGTCCGGCATCCGCATCGACTTGATGGCCTATCTGTTCGGCGACATTCTGGCGGTGTCGCGCGGCGATCTGGCGGTGATCTGGGGCGGTGCCGTTCTGGTCGTCGGGCTGATCGGCTGGCGCTGGTCCGCGCTGCTGACCGCAACCCTGAGCGAAGAGCTTGCCTATGCCGGGGGTATCGACCCCAAGCGCGAACAACTGGTTCTGACCCTGGCGCTGGCCGTCACCGTCGCCGTTGCGATCAAGGTTGTCGGCGTCCTGCTGATCGCGGCGATGCTGATCATCCCCGCCGCCGCCGCGCGCGCGCTGTCGCGCACGCCGGAAGAAATGGCCCTGATCGCCGCCGTGATCGGCGGCGGATCGGCCATAGCCGGCTTGCGTGCCGCCTATGCCCTGGACACACCCGCGGGCCCTTCCATTGTTTGTGTTGCGGCCATCATCTTTCTGCTGACAAGCATCCTCAAGGGGGTGCGAACCCAAGGTTAGGGCCTGTCAGCGCCGCGTCACCCATAGGGCTGCGACCATCGATGCTCCGGCAAGGGCAAATGTCAGCTGCATGCCGTTGCCGATCGCACCGGGTGCCGCGGCTTCGATGATGCTTGTCCCCGCACCGAAGGAGAAAACGGCACCCATGACCGAGGCGCCACAGACAAGCCCGAGGTTGCGCGACAGACCAAGCAGGCCCGACACCGCGCCGCGCGCGCCGTCAGCGACATTTGCCATGACCATCGTGTTGTTGGCAGATTGGAACATCTGATATCCCGGTGTCAGGATCATGATGGCGGCAATATAGCCGTAAACACCGAACACTGTCGGCAGGGCCGACAGGGCAAATGCACCGGCAGCCAGCCCCGCAAGCCCGATCAGCAGCACGCGCGACGCGCCCCAGAAATCGACGAGATAGCCGGAAGGCACACCGACGCAGATCGAAATCACCGGCCCAAGCGACATGACCAGACCGACAGTTACAGGGCTGAACCCAAGCCCAAGGCCAAGATAGAATGGCCCCACGATCAGCGTGGCCATCATCAGGTTTGCCACCAGAAGATTGGCAGCCATGCCGGGGATGACACCTTTTTCGCGCAGCGCGGAAAGCCCCGTCCGTGGCGACGTGATGCCCGGCGCAGCCGACGGCAGGAACCGCCACGCCAGACCTGCCGCGCCCAGGCCGATCGGGACCAGGATAAAGAAGACAAACGGCCACCCGGCCAACCCGATCAACAACCCGCCCAGCGATGGCCCCAAAGCCGTTCCAACCGCAGACATGGTCGCAAGTAGCCCCATGATGCGCCCGACACTTTCGCCGCCAACCGTCTCCCTGACCAGGGCGATGGTCAATGTCATCAGGAAAGCCGCGCCGATGCCCTGCGCGGCGCGGGCCGCAACCAGAGCCCAAAGGCTGGGTGCCCAGCCACACAGGGCGGATGCCAGCGAGAAAACAATCAGCCCCAGCAGCAGCATCCGCGCGCGGCCAAACAGATCCCCAAGCCGCCCGGCGAGCACAACAAAGAGCGTGAGTGCCACAAGATAGGCGATCACGATCCACTGCACCTCATGGAACGGCGCCTCAAAAGCCACCGCAAGGGTCGGCAGCGCGATATTGGCAATGCTGGTGCCCAGCGAAGCCAGCAGCATCGACAGCGACAGGCACAGCAATGCGCCAAGCCTTGCAGCCGTCGGTTCGGATGATTTCATGACCTTCAATTTGCGTCTCCGCTTGCCAAAAATGGTGTGGGAAGCCATCCTACGAATTCAAGCCAACTTGAGGTCAAGTATGAAAATGCTCGATATCGGCGAGGTGTCGCAAACCGTCGGAATTCCGGCGTCGACCCTGCGCTACTATGATGAAATCGGCCTGATCTCATCGGTCGGGCGACACGGGCTTCGGCGACAATTCGCGCCCGATGTGCTGTTGCAGCTCGCCCTGATCTCGATGGGAAAGTCGGCGGGATTTTCTCTTGAAGACATCGCTGGCATGTTCGGCCGAGACGGGAGACCGGACCTGCCGCGCCAGGAATTGCACGACCGCGCGGACGATCTGGATCGGCAGATCCGCGAGCTGACGGCCCTGCGCGATACTCTGCGGCACGTGGCCGATTGCCCGGCACCGTCGCACATGGAATGCCCGACCTTCAGACGTCTTGTCGGTGTCATGGGGCGGCGAAAATCAAAGAAGGCAAAGAGCCGTTCAAAGGCATCTGCCGGATTGCGGTGAACCGCAGCCCCGTCGATGGATCACGCCGACAGGCGAGGTTTCCCTGATCGGCGGCAGGTCCAGCGAGCAGATTTTTCATGCCAACGTGGCAGATGCAACGCCCCCAAACGGTGCCGGCGTTGCATCAATTGTTTCCGGGCAAGCCCCGAACGCGGGGCTTTGCCTTTCATGTCGGTTGTCGCAGCGGATACGCCCGCGCTCAGCGCTGCGCAGCGGTCCATTCCGCCCAGACGAAACCGGCCACGACAACGGCCTGACCCAGCACAAGGATCCAGCCAAAGACGTTTGGCGATATAACGCCGGTAACGGGCAGCGCCAGGCTCGCCACGATCCACAGCACATTGCCGCCGATCACCAGATAGGTCCCCAGCGAGGGCACCGAGACGGTCCCGGCCAGAACCGCCATGAACGCGGCCACGGGCAAAAGCAGCAACCCTGCCCAGAACAGCAGATCCGCCGGAATTGCGGTAACCCCTGCCACCAACCCGGATGCAGATACCAACAGCGCGCCCATCAGCGCGCAGGTGGCGGAATCGAGTTTCAGAATGGTTTGCAACGCAGGTATCTGGCTTTGATGTAACATGATTGTCTCCTTTGCGGATGTTCAACGCGCCAATCCGGCGGCGTCTGTCTGGAATTTGCCCGCCTGCGCTGCTGGGGTCGATTACCTGGGAGGTAATTGTTTGCCGGCAGACAGCGCGGTAGACAATTGCCATGAACAACACATCGGAAACCGTAGGGCGACAGTTGCGGGAATGGCGGCAGCGGCGCAGGCTCAGTCAGCTGGCCCTGGCCAGCGAGGTCGAAATTTCACAACGGCACCTCAGCTTTGTCGAATCCGGGCGCGCGCGTCCCAGCCGGGACATGGTGCTGCTGCTCAGTGAATACCTCGACGTGCCATTGCGGGCGCGCAATACGATGCTGACGGCGGCGGGGCATGCGCCGCATTACCCGCATCACCGGCTGGACACGCCGGAACAATCCGGCATGCGCGGGATGATCGAAAAGGTCCTGCATGGCCATCTGCCGCATCCCGCCCTGGCGGTGGATCGCCACTGGGATCTGATCTGCGCCAATGCGGCAGCGCAGCGCCTGATGTCAGATGCCGCGCCGCATCTGCTGACGGGCGAGGTCAACGTGCTGCGGCTCAGCCTGCATCCAGAGGGGCTGGCCCCGCGCATTCTGAACCTCGCAGAATGGCATGCGCATCTGCTTAACCGGCTGGATCACGACATCTCGTATTCGGCGGACGCCAGGCTGGCGCAGCTGCGCGACGAGCTTGCCGCCTATCCCGTGTCCGGACCCGGGGGCAACCTGGCATCAGACGCCGCGCAAGCGGGCAGCATCGCAATTCCGCTCAGACTGAAGGGAGATGCAGGGCCGCTGTCTTTCCTCAGTACAACTACGGTATTCGGAACCGCCGTCGACGTTGCCCTGTCCGAGGTCACGATCGAGGCATTTTTCCCGGCAGACGACCGAACGGCGCAAGCCTTGGCGTAACATCCTCCGCCTCCAATCTGGGATGCGGAGGATACCAGGTCAGTCGGCGGTTTCACAGGTAGCTGAGCCAATGTCCCGTCGCCAGCGGCGGCTTCATCGAAAGGACCACCTCGACCGGCAAACGGGGTAAGCCGCAGACGGTGAGGTTACTGGAGCAGACCTGCCGCAGTCAGCTGTGTCACAGCGACGGCACCGATTGTCTCGACGAATTTGGCATATTCTTCGGGGCCCATATTGGAATCCGTGACACCGGTGCTCTTGGCATATTCCTGGTAGGAATCCGCTTTCATTGCATCGTGGAATGCATCAGCGATCTGCTGTTGCAGCTCCAGCGGCATGTCCTTGGGGCCAAAGACGCCTCGGACCTGAACCCAGCTGGTGTCCACTTCGATGCCTTGTTCGGCAAGCGTTGGCAGATCGGGTGCGCCCGCCAGCCGTTTGTCGTTCAGGACGCCCAGGCCCTTGATCCGGTCAGCTTCAAAGAACGCGGCTGTGGGACCGAGGTTGGAGACGGCGATATCAATGTGCCCGCCCAAAAGCGCGGTCGTGATGTCCGGCGTGGATTCATAGCCGATCCAGTTGAACTTGGCGCCGGTTGCCGTTTCGATCATCGAGGTGCCGAGGTTCTGCATGGATCCGACGGGGCCGAAACCGCCGATGGACACGCTGCCCGGGTTGGCTTTGGCGGCGGCGACAGCCTCTGCCATGGTGTTATAGGGGCTGTCTGCGCGCACGTAGTAGAGAATCGGGTCAACCTGAACCCCCGCAATCCACGAAAAATCCTCGGGAGCGAAGGTGCCTTTGAGGTTGGTGGCCATGCCGGTGAAATGGGTCAGTGTGTTGATGCCCAGCGTCAGCCCATCCGGTTTGGCGGAGCGGACTTTGGCCATCTGTGCGGCACCGCCGCCGCCGGGGGCGTTCTGGACCACAATGGTCTGGCCAATGGCCGGTTCCAGCGACTCGGCCAGGGTGCGGATGAAAATGTCGGACGTGCCGCCGGGCTTGGTGTGCATCACGACCTCGACCGGGCCGGCAGGCCAGCTGTCCTGCGCATAAAGCGCTGTGGCCGATACGGTCACCAGGCAGGCGGCGGCTGCCGCGCGCAAAGACTGTGTAAACGAAAATTTCATGGGCTCTCCTCCTCAGAGCGGAACGTCGCAGGTGCGACAAAGACAGGCGCAGTGTCATTGTTTTTCGTTGCCCATGAAACTGAGCAGAAGTTGGTCAAAGGCTGCAAAAATGAATGGCAGAGACCGGCACCTCCGTTTGCATCGAAGGCCCGTCAGAGCCAGAATTCACCCCCTTGGCCGTCACGACCACCCGCCGGGATGCCCCTTGTTGTTGGCGGCTGACCCGTCGCGCCCGGTGCAGGCGGCAAGCAAGTCGGCAATGCCGGAAGGGGGCCGAAGCCCCCTCACTCAGTCGTCAAACGCCGCATCCAGCCGTGCTTTGAACCGGCTGTGGAACCGCGTCTCGCCGATGATATGCAGGTGGTTGGTGCCGTTCACCACTTCGGCCGGGGTGGCCCGCGGCGACAGACGGCGCCAATCCATGAGGTTGAGCCCCCGGCTGAGACTGTCGCCCGCGCTGAACGAGGCCACGGGCAGGTCGAGCGGCGCGGGGCGGTGCTGGCGGAATACCAATGCATTGTCGATCAGCACCCAGAAGGTGTGTTCCCGGCTCGAAATCTCCGGCCCGTCAAACGGCAGCGGCTCCGCCTCATTGCCGATAAAACGCAGGAACTGGTCGTAACATTCCGCATCCATCGCGCCGATGAGCCTGTCCCATTGCGCGCGCATCCTGGTCTTGCCGAGCCAGACCTGCAGGTCTTGCGCCAGAGCCTCGCGTTCGCCCGGGGCAAACTCCGGCGTGACCCCCGGCATGAAATCCGTGCCAAGATCGCAGACATCGACCATGCCCGTCAGGCGCAGGTCGACCTCCCCCTGCAACTGGCGCGCCGCTTCCCAGGCGAGCAACCCGCCCCAGGACCAGCCGAGGAAGGCAACCGGCTGCCCGGCGCTTTCGCGGCGGATGTGGTCGGCATATTGCGCCACGACTTCTTCGACGGAGACATTGAGCCTTTTCTCCTCGTTGAGCGAATGGCACAGGAAGCCGGTCACCGGCTGATCCGGGCCGAGGTAATCGGTGAGCCGCAGATATTCGCGCGTGGACACGAGCAGACCGGGAAAGCAATAGAGCCGGGGTTTCGTGCCGCTTGCGCGCAGTGCAATGGCACTGCGCCCGGTCTGACCGCCCGCTTCGATCCGCGCCGCGATGGCGCGCACGCTGGGCGCATCGAAGAGGTCCGCGATGGTCAGCGCCGTGCCGGGCCAGCGTTTGCGCATCCCCGCGAGGGCTTTCAAAGCCAGGAGAGACTTGCCGCCCATGGCAAAGAAATCGTCGGTGACCCCCATCTCCGGCGCGCCGATGATCTCGCGCCAGAGCGTGAGGATCGCCTCCTCGGCCTCGCCCTCCGGCCGCACACCCGCGCCCTTGCGAGTCTGAACCGGTGCCATGGGCAGGGCCGCACGGTCGAGTTTCGCATTCGGATTGGTCGGCATCTTCTCCAGAACGATCACTGCCTCGGGCAACATGTGCCTTGGCAGTTTCGCCTCCAGCCCGGCCAGCAGCGCCTCGCCTGCCGACAGCTCCGGCCCCACCACATAGGCCAGCAACCGCTTCGCCGCGCCATCTTCGCGCAGCAGCACCAGGGCCTCGCTGACATCGGCATCGGTCAGCAGCGCGGCCTCGATCTCGCCCGGTTCGATCCGGTAGCCGTTCACCTTGATCTGAAGATCGACACGGCCGACGAATTCGATGGTGCCATCCTCGCGCCAGCGCCCCAGATCGCCGGTGCGATAAAGCCGCGCGCCGGAGGTGCCGTCGAGCAGCGGGCCAAAGGGATCGGGAATGAACCGATCGGCGGTGACATCGGGTTTGCCGACATAGCCGCGCGCCACGCCCGTGCCGCCAAGATAGATCTCACCGACAACGCCCTGCGGGCAGGGCATCATCTCGGGGTCGAGCACATAGGCGCGCCGGTCGCCGACGGCCCGGCCAAGAGGGGCATAGACCCCCTCGAACCGCGTGCCGGCGGCGACTTTCCACACCATCGGTGTCATGATCGTCTCCGTCGGGCCATAGCCGTTGATCAGGGTCCCGGCCTTGAGCGCGCGGGACAGGAGATCGAAGGTCAATTGCGCCAAGCCCTCGCCACCAAAGCTGTAAAGCCGCATTGGCGGGGCGCTGTCGGTCTCTTCGGCCCATTCGGCGAGCTGTTGCAGATAGGTGGTCGGGATCGACGCGTTGTTGCAGCCGTGTTCGCGCATCGCGCCCAGCGTCTGTTCCGGGGTCCAGAGCGGCCCGTCGGGCACCACCACGGAGCCGCCCATCATCAGCGGCACCATCCAGCGCTCATGCCCGCCGTCCGAGGAGAACGGCAGGAACGGCAATTCGCGGCTTTCCGAACTCATCTCATAGACACGCGCGGTGGTCTGGTTGTGGTCGGTGAGCGGACCGTGTTCGACGGCAACGCCCTTGGGCTTTCCGGTCGAGCCGGAGGTATACATGACATAGGCGAGCTGGTCGGGGTGGATCACCACCTGCGGCGCGTCCAGGCGCGGCGGGTCGGCGAAATCCTCAAGGCAGAGCACCGTCGCGGACAGCCCATCCGGCAGCCTGTCGCGATAGCGCCGGCGGGTCAGCACAACCCGCACGCCCGCATCGGAAAGGATGTGGTGATTGCGGCTTTCAGGATGATCCGGTTCCACGGGGATATAGGCCCCGCCCGCCTTCATCGCGGCGAGGATCGCCACCATGGCATCGGCCCCGCGTTCGATCAGGATCGCGACTGGCACCTCGGCGCAAACACCGAGCGTGACGAGGTGATGCGCCAGGGCATTGGCCCGTGCGTCGAGCATGCCATGGGTAAGCCGGTCTTCGCCGCAGATCACCGCCATCTTGTCCGGCGTGGCGCGGGCGTGATCCGCGATGATCTCATGGGTCGCGCGCCGGTCGATGGGCGTGTCATCCGGGTAGGGTGCAGAGAGCGCGTCCAGTTCCTGTTGCGACACCAACGCGATGCGCGCCGTCGGTGCCTCGGGCCTGTCCAGCCCGTCGGTGATCATCCGCTCAAGATGGGTAAGAAACCGGGCAATCTGGGCCTCGGTGAACAATCCCGCCTCCGCATCGGCGATCAGCCGCAGACCCTCTGACGCATGTTCCGCGACAATCACCACCTCTTCGGCCAGGGGCGGCAGAGGCCGGGCAATGCGGGTGATCCCCTCGGGCAGGTCCCGGACCGGCAAGACGTGCAGCGACACCGCGCCCAGCGGATGCCGGTCCGCATCGGCGCGGCTCAGTCGATCCTGAATAAGCACCTCGGCAGGCAGAAGATGCGCGCGGCCCTCTGCAATGGCGCGGGCGATGCGGACCTGCGCCTGACCAAAGCCCTTGAACGGGTCGAGGGCCGCGCAAAGCGGCATGACACCGGCATGGCGATGGTCGGATACAGCGGGCGAGCCGAGGGCAAAGCGCAGGTTCCGCAGCCCGGTGTAACGGTGCAACACAAGCGCAAGTGCTGTGGCCAGAACACTCTCGGTCCCCGCCGCTTGCAGGCGCGCCGACAGGGGCGCTGGCAACAGACGGGAAACCCGCAGGCGCGCGGTGTCCTCCGTCGTCGCCGGACGCGGGGGGATACGGGCAATCGCATAGCTGTCGAGCAGGTTTTGCCAGCCGCTCAGATCGCGCGCACGGGTGGCACGGTCTTTGGCCGGTGTGGGCGCAGGCGCCACCCCGGGCTCCTCCATGATCCCGAGCTCCCGCCAAAGCGCCGCCTCGATCGTGGCAAACACACCGTCATCTGCAAGAATTGGATGCAGCGTCAGTGCCAGGAAATGCCCCCCGGATCGTGCCGTCCAGAGATCAGCAAACGCCATCTGGCCGCTCAACACGGGGCGGTACGCGGTGCAGCGGTGGCGCACATCCGCGCGCAGACCCATGCCGCAGTGCGTCAGCGGCGTTTCCCCGTCAAAATGCCGCCAGACCTCGCCGCCGGGGCGCTGTTCGAACCGGGACGTGAAAGCGGGGTGGTGGTTGAGCACCGCGCCGAGCGCATTGACAATCTGTGCCTCAGAATGACGCGCATCCAATCCGAGGATGAGAATTCCCGGGACAAAGGCCGCCAGTTCGCCCACCTGTTCATGCGCGAAAATGCGTTTTTCCAGATCGCCGAGGCGGCGCGGCTGCATGGTGACGGCGGAGGTGTCGATGACCAGATCCTTGCTCATGCCGCCGCCTCCGCCCGCATGGCCGCTTTCAACGCCTCGGGGCGCATGTCGGTCCAGGTTTCCGCGATTTGTGCCAGACAGGCCTCGCGCGTGTCCGGGCCACCGGCAAGGCACCAGCCCGCAGGCGGATCATAGGCTGCGGGATGTACGGAATACCGGCCTTCGTGATTGCGCAGGATGCACCATTGCGCCTGAGGATGGGTCAGGGAATGTGCCTGCAAGCTGGCCTGTATCTGCAAACTGGTCTGGGGTGGGTGCGACATCGAAAACCTCCGGTCCGAATGTGAACTATTTCCTCTCAGACGTTCGGGGCAGCGCGAAATTCACCTTGGCGGATTAAATTTTCGCTTTTTTCGATTTTTTCTCCTCCGGCTGTGAATTTCCCGATAGCCCGCACGTCTTGGTGTGAGACCCCGCATGCTGGACCACAGAATGAACGCACTCGACCTCGCCGATCCGAACCTGCCCAGACTGATGCTGCGTCTGGGTCTGCCCGCCATGGCCGGGCTGTCGCTGAACGCCGCGCATCAGGTGGTGGATGCGGGCTTTGTCGGGCGGCTGGGCGCAGAACCTCTGGCGGTCCTGACACTGCTGGCGCCCTTCGCGGGCCTGATCGCGGCTCTGGGTGTCGGGCTGGGCGTCGGGGCCGCAAGCACATCTGCACGGGCGCTTGGCGCGAATGATCCGGAACGCGCCCGCCGCATCGCGGGGCTTGCCTTCTGCGTGGCTGGCGTTCTGGCGGTTGCCCTGTGGTGCCTGCTCCAGATCCTGCGCGCGCCGGTTCTGGACCTGCTTGGCACCCCCGAGGGAAGCCTGGCACCTGCCCGCGCCTACTACCCGCTTTTGACCCTCACGATGTCCTTCGGGCTGATCCAGATCCTGTGCGACTTTCTTGCCATCGGGCGCGGACACGCGGCGATGAGCCTCAAG
Source organism: Sulfitobacter sp. G21635-S1 (assembly GCF_027213915.1). Lineage (NCBI taxonomy): Bacteria > Pseudomonadati > Pseudomonadota > Alphaproteobacteria > Rhodobacterales > Roseobacteraceae > Sulfitobacter > Sulfitobacter sp. G21635-S1. The sequence continues at coordinate 70,400 of NZ_JAPWGV010000001.1, read as the reverse complement.
ACACTTGCGCCGTGTTTCGGGCTGAACATGGCGCTCGATCCGCTGTTTATCTTTGGCCTTGATCTGGGGCTGAACGGAGCGGCCTGGGCGACGCTGACCGCCCAGATCGTCACGCTGTCGGTCTGGGCCGTCTGGTTCCGCGCCCCCGCCCGGCGCCCGAAGCCGGGAACCCTCTCGCTGCTGGCGCCGATGCTGCGTGTCGGCCTGCCGGAGGCGGCGGCGCTGGCTGTGACCACATTCGGCCTCATGGCCCTGCTGCGCCTCGCTGCCGATCTGGGCGGCGTCGCGGCGGTGGCCGGATTGGGCCTTGCCCTGCGCCTCGTGTTTGTCGTGACCCTGCCGCTGGAAGGGTTTGCCATCGGCGTTCAGCCCGTTCTCGCCCATGCTTTCGGGGCCGGTGCATCGCGGCGCGCGGCTGATGCGCAGCGGTTCTTGCTCCGGGGTGCATTGGGCGTGGGGGCGGCTTTGGGCATCGTGCTGTGGCTCGGCGCGGTGCCGGTGAGCCGGGTTCTGAGCGTTGACACGGATGTTCAGGCGCATTGCGTTGCCACACTTGGCTGGCTTGCCCTCTGTGTCCCTGCCGTGGCGCTGCGCCTGGTGGCGCAGATCGGCCTTCAGGCGGCGATCCGCCCCCGCGCCGCGCTTCTCCTCGGGCTGGCCCCGATGGGGTGGCTGTTCTGGCCTTTGCTGGCGCTCATGGTGCCGCCTTTCGGGCTGTCCGCCCTGCCCGTTTCCATGGCGCTTGCCGCCTGCCTTGCCGCTCTTCTGGCGCTGATGCTGATGCGTCAGGGCCGCCTGTCCGCCACCACATCGGGAGTTTCCGCATGACCACATCTGATCCGACATTTCCTGACCTCATCAGCCCGGTTCACCAGCCGCCCTTTTCGGCCAGCGCCCCGCCGATCTTTCAAAGCTCCTCCTTTCTGTTCGACAGCTACGCGCAGATCGCCGATGTCTTTGCCGGACGCTCGGACCGCCTGGTCTATTCGCGCGGTGACAACCCGACGGTAAGCGAGCTGGAGGGGCTGATCGCCCGGCTCGAAGGGACAGAGGCCGCGCGCGGCTTCTCTTCCGGCATGGCCGCGATCTGCGGCGCGGTACTGCCTTTTGTTCAAAGCGGGGACCGGATCGTCACGGTCGAGCATCTCTATTCCGATGCCTATCGCCTGTTTGAGACGGTTCTGCGCCGGTTCGGGGTCGAGACGATCTATGTCGACGGCACCGACACGCAGGCCGTGATCGACGCCCTGCCGGGCGCACGCCTGGTCTATCTGGAAAGCCCGACAAGCTGGACGTTCCAGCCCCAGAATGTTGCCGCCATCGCCGCCGCAGCGCGGCGCCTTGAGGTGCTCTCCGTGATCGACAATTCCTGGGCCACCCCGGTGTTCCAGAAACCTGCCGCCCTTGGCGTCGACCTCATCGTTCATGCCGCCTCGAAATACCTCTCCGGGCACAGTGACACGCTGGCCGGGCTGGTCGCCGGACCGAAAGAGCTGATCACCAGGATCGACCACGAAGCAACGCATCTTTACGGCGGGCGCATGGCCCCGATGGATGCGTTTCTGGTGCTGCGCGGGATGCGGACGCTGCTGCTTCGGATGCGCACCCATATGGAGAGCGGGCTGACCATCGCCCGGACACTGGCTGACGATCCCCGGGTCACCGCGGTGCATCACCCCGGCCTTTCGGAGATGCCCAAGGGGCTGACCGGCTGCGGCGGGCTGTTCGCCTTTGACCTGGCGGAGGGTGTTGATGTCGAACGGTTCTGCAATGCGCTGCGGGTGATCCTTCTGGGTGTGAGCTGGGGCGGACCGGAAAGCCTGATTGTTCCGGGGCAGGCCGCCTGTGGCCTCGCCGGGGCGGCGAATTCCTTCCAACGCTTCGGCGTCAGCCCGCGCACCATTCGCCTCGCCGTGGGGCTGGAGCCGGTGGGGACCCTGCTCTCCGATCTCGGCCAGGCGCTCAACCGGGCCGGGCAGGTCGCGGCATGAGGGACGCGGATCAAACAATGGGCAACTTCTGCCGGGTGTTGCTCCGGACCCTGCCAAGAGAGACACCAAAGGAGAGACGCCATGCCTCGTGACCTGACTGAACATCCGCTTCTGGCGCGCCGGATCGGCGAGCGTATCGAAATCGCCGGATATGAGCCGCAGCGGCTCCGGGATCTGGGGGGCGGGCGGATTGAGCTTTCTGCCCCGCCGGGCGAGGATGCCTTCGCCCGGGCGCTGGCCGCCTTCGAGGCGCTGACCACGCAAGGTCCGGAGGTCGCGATCCGCCTCAAGGGGGCCGATTGGGCACCGCTTTTGCCAGAGTTGATGCATAAGGGGATCGCACTTGCCACAGAGATCGGCCCCCTGGTTCTGCCCGCTGCCTTCTGGCAGGTGACGGACCGCTGGCTGACCCGAACCGTGCCGACCTATCCGACGCTCTGGACGCAAGGTCCGCATGGCCGTCATCCGATCCGCCCGCCCCGGTCCGAAGGGGTGCTGTATCGCCGTCATATCCCCTGGCTCGACCAATGGTTGACGCTGCGGGCGCTCGACATCTCCGATCTCGAAACATTCCATCGTTGGCAGAACGATCCTCGCGTGGCGGAGTTTTTCGAAGAGGCAGGGACGCTGGATGAACACCGCGACTATATCGCGCGGCTCCTGGCCGACCCGCATATGTTGCCGCTGATCGGGGCGCTGGACGGTCGCGATTTCGGCTATTTTGAGCTATACTGGTGCCGGGAGAACCGGCTGGGCGCGCAATATGACGCCGCCGCATGGGATCGTGGCTGGCATGTCCTGATCGGCGAAGAGGATATTCGCGGGGCCGATTACGTCACCGCATGGATGCCTTCGCTCATGCATTACATGTTCCTCGCGGAACCGCGCACCCAGACCGTGATGGGCGAGCCGAAAGCCAGCCACGCCCGACAGCTCGCCAATCTGTCGCGCGGTGGCTTTGCCCATCTGCGCCAGTTCGACTTTTCCCACAAACGTGCCAGCCTCGTCGCTCTCGAACGCCAGCATTTCTTCGAGGCCCGCCTCTGGGCGCGGCCAGAGACCGGCCGGGGCGCTCCGCTCTGCTTTGCCCCTGCCCGCCTTCCCTCAACAGGAGACTGGACATGACTGCACCCACCCACACCCCCCGGAACGACGATGAGATCTACGACCTGATCGGCATCGGTTTCGGCCCTTCGAACCTGTCGCTTGCGATTGCGATCGAAGAGGCGGGGCTGCCGATCCGGGTGAAATTCCTTGAAGCGCGGCCCGCATTCGCCTGGCATCCCGGCATGATGATCCCCGGCACGGATATGCAGATTTCGTTCCTCAAGGACCTCGTCTCGCAACGTAATCCGCAAAGCCGCTACAGCTTTCTCAACTACCTGCACAAGAAGGGGCGGATGAACGCCTTTATCAATCGCAAGACGTTTTTCCCGTCGCGGGTCGAGTTCAACGACTATCTCGGCTGGGTTGCCGGACAGTTTGACTGCTGTGATTATGATCGGAACGTGTGCGGTATCGAACCGCTGGGCAATGCCGGCGCGGGCGGCACTGTTCAGACGCTCTGCGTCACCGCGCGCGACAGCGCGGGGGCTGAACATGTCTACCATGCGCGTAACCTCGTGATTGCGCCGGGCGGCGCGCCGATGTTGCCGCCAGTATGTGACGGCCTGCGCGGCGATGACCGCCTGTTCCATTCCAAAGACTACATGAGCCGGGTCGTGCCGGCGCTGAAGGCGGGCGACCGGATTGCCGTCGTGGGCGCGGGCCAGAGCGCAGCAGAGATTTTTGCCGATCTCGCCCAGAGAGCGGAAGCGCCGCAGGTTGATCTCATCCTGCGCGGATCGGCGATGAAACCCTCCGACGATTCCCCCTTCGTGAACGAGATTTTCGCCCCTGAACAAACCGACCGGTTCCATGAGATGTCCGAAAGTCTCCGGCGCGGTCTGCTCGATGAGCTGTCAGGGACAAATTACGCGGTGGTTGACGAGGATCTGATCTGTGCCATCTATGGGATGCTTTACGAGCAATCCGTGAGCGGCGCGGGTCGGCTGCGGTTGCGCAGTCAGACACAGGTTGTCGGCATGTCGTCGGAGGATGCGAAGCTCCGGGTCGAGCTGCGCGGCCGCAAGGCGCGCGATACGAAGCTCTATGACAAGGTTGTTTTTGCGACCGGCTATTCCAGAAAACTCGATGCCAGTGTCCTGCATGGGCTGGCCCCACTGTGTGAAGCCACGGAAACCCGCCGGGATTACCGCTTGTCCATGAAGCCCGGCTTCCGGCCCGCTGTCTTCGTTCAAGGCTACAGCGAAAGCAGCCACGGGTTGAGCGATACCCTGCTGTCGGTGCTGGCGCAAAGATCTGCCGAGATTGTCGCAGCGCTCGGCACGCTGGTCAACGAGGCGCAGGCCATCGCCGCCGAATGACACGGACGCCCCCGCGCCATACACGCGGGGGATGTTCGCCGGTCGCGGAACAAACGCTTGGCGTGTCTCGGCTTCTCATGTACCAAGCGCTCATTCACTCAGCTTGTGCCAGGTAGATCGCTTTTAGCCGCTACATGAGGCCACAATGTCCGAGAGTCTGCCCGTCGATCCATTGTCGAGCGCGACGCCTGTCGTATCACCGGAAAACGCAGCCGTCCGACGGCAGTTGCTGTACCATTTGGTACATGATCGCGACATGCTTATGTGTGAAGCCATGCGCATCCTGGGCTCTCCTGATCGTGCCGAAGACGTGCTGCAAGACGCGGTCCTGCGCTGCCTGTCCAGTCAGGCCTTGCAGCAGACCCCGGACAGCCCCTGCAGCTATTTGCGGCGCATGGTGCGCAATCTCGCGCTTGATCATTATCGAAAGCAGAAACGGGAAATTCCCTGCGATGCTTTTGCCGAGACGCTTGTCTGCCCGGCAACCCCAGTGGAGCAGAAACTCTCTGCACAAGAGGACCTTGTGCATCTGATGCGCGCGCTCGGCGCATTATGCCCGAAACGGCGCTACGCTTTTGTGGAGGCGCGTCTCAAAGCAAAGCAACAGACAGAGATCGCCCGGGAAATGAACCTGTCCGCCTCCCGTGTCCATGCGCTGATCCAAAGCGCGCAGACCCAGCTTGAGGCGGCGCTGGCCGAGACCCTGTGAAAGGCGATCCCGTAACCGCAGCAACGTATTATCGCGGCAAAGGCAGACATCCGGGCAAGCCTGCGGGCAGGACGATGCGGGCACCGGTACGATACAGCGATGCCGCAAATCCGCTGCGCGGTGCGGCGAGGGTGACGCTCCAGCCATTGCTTCCCAGGATGGCGATATCATCTGACAGGGATTGCATGAAGCTGGCAGAGGGAAACAGGACCACCTGGGCGGGCGCCTCATCGGTCAGAAGGCTGACCGTGATCAGCGTCAGAATCCAGCCCGTGAACACCAGCGGCACCGTACAAAGGATACCTCTAATAGTCATGGACATGCTCCAGCCGGGCACCGGATGCCGCAAGGTTCCGGATCTGGTCCGCAAGTTCGGTCACTTTCACCAGCACCAGATGGCGAAAGTCGCCGTATCCCTGCCTTGGGAGGCTGACAATTGCATCCTGATGACCTGGCTGATCCGAGAGGGCGGTAAAGAGAATGTCGTCATTGCCGGCAATCTCGCGGAATTGCCAGCCGTCCAGCGCCATGGACTGAAGCAGATGTGTCAGGATCCGATAACGCGGTGTTTCAATGACGATACCTTCCGGGAGCGTCTCGCCAATTGTTATCCCGTCATAGGCAGCCAGGTCTTCGGCGGATTTGCCGGAAACAACCATGCGCAGGCGAAGTTCGTCAAATCCGGTTGCGGCAACCGCCCGGGCGATCAGATCGGCATAGGCTGCTTTGGCGCCATATTCGAGCCCGAGCGCAAAGCGCCGTTCGCGATCCCGCAAAATGCCGGTGGCTGCCTGGCGCAGGGCCTCTGCGTCTTCGCGAAAATGCCACCGATACCACGGCACCTGCTGCAGGAACGCTGCATAGTCAGCGGCCTGAACCGCAGAGAGATCATCCAACGGCGCGCGGCCCGCACCCCGTTGCCAGGCGAACAGGCGGCCGATGGTTTCTTCGTAGGCCGCCTTCATCATCAGTTCGGCGGTAAAGCTGACCCCGATGACATAGACCATCTGTTTGGTGGCGGAATCGACGTCGCCAACACCGGAAGCGGTTTCATTCAGGACACAAAGTGACGACCAGAATCCGGTAATGCTTTTGAAGAATCCGAATTCATGCGGGTCCCCCGTTCGGATGACCTCGGCATAATCGTCATATGCGTGAACGATGTGCCATTCCGGATAGGTCAGCAGTGTGCGGGATTCCACCCGATGCTCTGCGGGTGGCAGCAAGGCCGCGTAAGGCGTTTGCACCTTGTCCCCCCGGCACATGGTTTCCACCCATGCCACAGGTGCAAGAAGGCCAGCGACAAGCAAAAGCATGACGACCCCGACCCGTTTCACCCATGTCCACAACCGCTTCATGCCGGGGCGGACCTGAACCCCGCCCAGACCGCCAGACCACCGAGCCCCAGATGCGGCAGGTTGGCCAGAACGCGCAGCAACGAAAAATCAAGCCCGGCAGAGGGGTTGGTAAAAATCCCCAGGTCAAGGAATCCGTAGCCCGTGAAGAACCCGAAAATACCGTCACCCAGATATGCCAGTCCAAACAGGATCAGAAAGGTCCGGGCCGCCCGGTAAGAGAGAAGCCCGGCCACAAGCGCCCATAACGCCGAGGCGACATGAAGGGCGTCATCGTAGATATCCAGTTCGAAGATACCAAATGCCAGCCCGTTTTCATCGGTCAGCCCGGGTATGTAATTCAGCGAGGCCGCGATCATCAGCGCTGCGAAATATCCCAGCGAAAGTTTCTGCAAGTTGCTCATAATTGCCCCAAATAGCTGTCCCAGAGATTGTTACGCAGGACCAGGTCCGGGTCCAGATCGCGTTTTGCCCGGGAAAACCGGACCGCATTTTCATAGGTTTGCGACAGCTGTGCGACGGTCGCATGCGGACGATACGGCAGGTAATAGGCCCCGTCGATGGCAGCGATCCTGTCGATCAGGTCGCGGGTCATGCGCGCCATGTCGGCCTCGCCGCGGATGGTCATTTCCTGGCTGAAGGACATCACCGCCGCAATGCGCGGCACCTTCGCATAGGACAACATGCTTTGATCGTCCTGCGCCACGTAACGCAGCGTGACATTCAGAAATTCCTGATAACTCGCCGGGATCACATCGCGGCAGGCCGTCAGGAATTCGCCGAACCGATCGAAACCAACGAAATACTCGTGCAGGATATCAGTCCGGTCCGGGTTGCGGTCATCAAGCGTCATCACCGGTTCGTTGATCAGGGTATTGCGCGTGACCTCCCCCCCGCCAAGCGCCGGGCCAACGGCGGTTTCATTCCACCATCTGAACGCCTTCATCCTCTCATTGCCCAATTGTGCGCGATAGATCCGGCTGGCGGCATGCGCCATCCAGCCCGAGCCTGAGGCCGGCGGCAGCGCGGCCTGATCCGGTGTTTCGCGATAGCTGACCAGCAAGGCCTTGGTGAAAAAGCTTTCGCGTTCGACGTTGAGCCGACCATAGGCCATTGTCACATCCGGATCCCTGATCACCGCGTCAAAGGCATCGGCAAATGCCGGCGCGTCAATCACGTCAAACTGCGGGGCAAGCCGACTGTTGGGCACCATGTCGACCTCAAGATCAACAATGACACCGATCAGCCCGTAGCCGCCCATCGCGAGGTTGAAGAGATCCGTGTTTTCCGACCGCGAACAGGTCACCAGTTCACCATCTGGCATGACCATCCGCAAGGACCGCACGGTTGACCCCATTGGCCCAAAGGGCACCGGCCACCCATGGGCATTGACCGAAAACGTCGCGGCGACACCGAAATCATGGTTCGATTGCATCACCGCAGGGGAAAACCCGGCAGGATCAAGCGCGTTAATCACCTGAGACCAACGTGCCCCGGCATGGGCACGATAGCTGCGGCTGGCGCTGTCCAGTTCCACCGATCCATTGTCAAAGGTGATGGCCGTGCCGTTGCGGGGAATGGCCTGACCCCCCATGGAATGGCGCGCCGCCCCCACGTTCAGGGGCCGCCCGTCTTTACGCGCTGCGGCAAGTTCTTGTCGAACAATGGCAATCAGGGCGTCATCGGGATCCTGTTTCACGACGATGTGTTTGTGGATCGGCGTTGGCGACAGGCCGCTTGCATCGTTCAAGGTGGTTTCACCTGCCCCGGAGGCTATGCGCCGGGTGCCGTCATAAACCGGCAGATTTGGTCCAAACGCCCGCGACAGGGTCCAGCCTGCGGCACCGCCTGCGCCCAACAGGGCCGCGCGCCGGGTGAATTTTTTCATGGCTGGGCCCCTCATCAATGACCTGGTCCGATTGGTCATTTGATACAGCCGACCCCATGGCCGTTACAAGGATATCAAAGGTAAGGAATTCCACCAGTTACTGGTTTCAAAAGCGGTATTCGCGGCAGTTTGCGTCAGATCATCCAGTACCTGTCAGCTCCGCAGGGCGCCTTGCGAAGTGGCACCCCATTGTCCGTCGGGCGCGCCTGTATCACCCCGTGTCGGCCCTTGCGGCAAGATCGCGCAGCCAGACGGCAATAGCATCCTCGCTCACCTGGCAGGACATCAGCTCTTCCATCATCCGGATACCGATGCCGGGATCCGGACTGAGGGGAACACCGTTCAATCGCAGGAAGGTAAAGGTTGCCACGAAAGCCTGCGCTTGTTGCCATCGACAAAGGCATGCGCCTTGGCGATGGTATCGGTATGGGCCGCCGCAACCGGAATGCCTATGGGCGACAGGCGGAACTGGAGCCTTGCCGGGTGATCCTCAACCGGAAACTCCAGATTTACGACGAGATAGAGAAGGATAAAGCATGAGAATAATTGTGGTTGGTGCAGCTGGCGATATCGGACAGGCAGCCTGCAACGAACTCGACCAGAGGCATGAAATCATCACCGTTGGCCGCACGACCGGCGACTTTCAAGTCGAAATAGGCGACCTGAATGCGGTGAAGTCACTGTATGAGGCGGTCGGTGCGTTTGATGCCGTTGTGTCATGTGCGGGCGACGCGGCTTTCACGCCTTTGGCGGATATGGATCAAGAGACCTTCATGGTTGGTCTCCGGCAAAAAGTCATGGGGCAGGTCAACCTCGTCCTTGCCGGACTGGGGGTCATATCAGATGCAGGTTCGTTCACCTTGACAAGCGGTGTTCTGGATCGCGACCCGATCCGAATGGGAACAAACGCGGCAACCGCGAACGGGGCATTGGCGGGGTTCGTCACCGGTGCCGCAATAGAAATGCCGCGCGGTTTGAGGATAAATGTCGTCAGCCCCGGAATGCTGGAGGTATCCGCACCGCGCTACGGCGCATGGTTCCGTGGTCACAAGCCGGTGTCATCTCATGACGTCGGTTTGGCTTATTCAAAATGTGTCGAGGGGGCTCGGACTGGACAGGTGGTGATCGTGGAGTAGCGCCGACCAAGGAAGAACCGGACATTGGCCCAGCCGCTGTCTGTGCACACATCGGGTATCGCCCTCCCGGGACGGCAATGCGCAGGTCTCCGCCTGCCGCGTACCGACGGGGCGATTGAATTTTCAGACAAGGGCCGGGCGCGGTGCTATATTGCGCGGCCGGTCCTCTGCCCCCGTACAGGTGGCTTGGGGCCGGAGCCTCCTAGTCTGAAAGACCCAGATAATGCTCTCCATGCATGCGATACCCGAAGCCTTCAGCGTCGGAGAATGCGACGCGATCGTAACCGCCATATCCCAGGCCCCCGCCGATCCGGCGCTGCTTGTGGGTCGCAACCGCGACCACAACATGCGCAATGCCGATCTGGTGTGGACCGACAAGGTGGACGGGCTGGGCTGGGTGATGGACCGGCTGATTGATCTGGTGCGGGTGGCGAACCGCGATCACTTTGGGTTCGATCTGACAGCATTTGAGGAAAGCCCGCAGGTGGCGATCTACCGCGCCACCGCCGGGGGGCATTTCGTGTGGCATTCGGACATTGGCGGCGGACCGATCTCGGCCAAGCGCAAGCTGACGCTGGTGCTGCAACTGTCGCCATCGGGCGACTATGAGGGCGGCACGTTGGAGGTGATGCCCGGTGCGCAGGTGCTGGAAGCCAGCCGGGCGCAAGGCTCCGTGACCGTGTTTCCCAGCTTTATGTTGCATCAGGTGACACCAGTACGCAGCGGCGTGCGACATTCGCTGACCGTCTGGGCGCACGGACCCGCGTTCCGGTGAAATGGGCCAACCCCAGATGATTTTGCGGCTTGCGCGGCGACGTTGATCCACGACGGGAGATCGGGCTTTCGCGAAAGCGGCTGAGAATGGCGACCGCATTTCAGTTCAGCCTGCGTTGATGATCGCTGGGGCCGGCAGGACTGCAGAACCGAAGCTGCTTTCAGCCGATGTCGTACAACCTTCGTGCTGCGGTTCCGTCCGACAGGTCACGCCAATCTGCGGCGCGGGACCAGACGTCGGCATAGCCGGTGCGGTGCTCGTGCTGGGTGTGGGGCCAGTCGCTGCCCCATACGACGTGATTGTCGGGCAGCAGGGATAGCAGTTCGCCGGCATGGGGGGTGACGTCGAAAGACGTGCGGTAGTGGGCGGCGAACTTGAAGTAGAGGGCGCTTCTGTCGTGCAGATCGGCAACTGCCCGGATCATGGGATCGCTGCGGGGATCCGGGTTGGAAGGCAGGCCGAAATGGTCAATGACCAGGTTCACGCCCTGATCGGCAAGCGCAGGAAGGACCGGGGCAAGGCGCGGACCTTCGAGATGGATCTCAAGGTGCAGGTCGCGGTCACTCAGCCGGGTCAGGAAACGCCGGGTCGGTGCGGCGCCGAGGTCCGGCATGGCCGCGCCGCGCACGAGGTTCCAGCGGACACCGCGCATGCCCGCCTGCACCAGGCGATCCAGTTCCGCATCGCAAACCTCCAGCGGCACGACACCGACACCGGCGAAACGCGCGCGGTCCAGCCTGGCGAGCGCGGCACACATCTCGGAATTGTCGGCGCCGAGGAAACTGACCTGCACGATCACGCCACCGCGCAGCCCATGCGCCTCCTGATGTGCCAGCCAGTCACCCAGGGGCGCCGGATGGGCGGGAACATAGCGCGCGCCGTCGATGGCGGTGACGGTTTCATAGACATGCGCGTGGCAGTCGAACTGGATCATGAGGCCCTCCCGGTATAATTCATATATATGACCAGTTGACTGAATGGGTCAATATCGTTTAGAAGTTCCCGAGGGAGGACGACAATGAACAACGGATTCGCCACGACTGACGCAAGGCTTCCGGCCTATGCCCGGCTGCGCGACACGCTGGCGGCGCGCATTGCCGCCGGCGACTGGACACCGGATACACCGATCCCCTCCGAGGCGCGGCTGGCGGCGGAATTCGACGTCTCCGTGGGCACGGTGCGCAAGGCGGTCGACGGGTTGGTCAGCGAAGGCCTGCTGGAACGGCGGCAAGGCTCGGGAACATTCATGCGCGCGCCGTCCTTCAGTGCCAGCCTGTTCCGCTTCTTTCCGATGCGCGACAGCGACGGCGCGCCGCCATCCATCCCGCAAAGCCAGATGATCCTGCGCAGCAGGGCCGAGGCCCCCGCCGAGGCGGCCGAAGCACTTGGCAGCAAGGATGTGATCAAAATCGTGCGTCTGCGCAGCCTGTCGGAAGTGCCGGTGCTGTTCGAGGAAATCTACATTCCGCAGGCACGCTTCGCCGGGTTCGAGGAATTGCGCGACACCGACTTCGGCCCGCTGCTGTATCCTGTCTATTTCGAACATTTCGGCGTGCTGGTGAGACGCGCAACCGACGAGGTGTCCTTCGGGCGCGCCACCGACACCGTGGCGCAGCAATTGCGCATCAAGTCCGGCGATCCGCTGGCGGTGATCCGGCGCACTGCCTTCGATGTCGAAGACAAGCCCATCGAATGGCGCATCGCCAGCGGCAGCGCCGAGGGCTTCCGCTATCGCAGCGAAATCAACTGACGACTTCAGTTTTATTGGGAGAGAGACCATGAAGATCAAGACAATCCTGCTCGGCCTGACCGCAGTCGCGGCGCTGGCCGGCCCGGCGCTGGCGGAATACCCCGAACGCGCCATCGAACTGACCATTCCGGCCGGTGCCGGTGGCGGCACCGACACCAGCGCCCGCAAGCTGGCAATCCTGCTTGAGGAAAAGCTCGGCACCTCCATCGCCATCCTCAACGTGGGCGGCGGCGGCGGCTCGGTCGGCGCGTCGCAGTTCATGCAGGCCAAGCCGGACGGCTATTCGCTGTTCGCCACCTGGAACAGCCCGCTGACCACCGTGCCACAGGTGCAGAACGTGGCCTATGCGCTCGACAGTTTCACCCCCATCGCCTCGACTTCGGAAACCGCCTACACGCTCTGCGTGAAGGCCGATTTCCCGGCCACCACCGGCGCGGAATTCCTGGCCGAACTGGAGGCCAACCCGGGCAAGTACACTTACGGCAATGACGGCATCGGCGGCACGATGCAGCTTGCCGCCGAGCGCATTTTCCAGGCCAAGGGCATCAACGCCATCGCCATCCCCTTCGGCGGCGCGGGCGAGACGCTGCAGAACTTCCTCGGCGGCCATGTGGACATCTACGGCGGTTCGATCTCGACCGTGCTGCCCTATGTCGAGAACGGCGAGGCCAAGTGCCCGCTGGTGACCTCCGCCGCTGACGTGCCGGCACTGCCGGGCGCCTCTGGGCTGGACGCGCTGGGGCTGGCTGACAAGGAAACGCTCCTGTGGCGGGCCATTCTCGGGCCGAAGGGTCTCGATCAGGCGATTGTCGACAAGCTGGCCGACACCATCGAAGAGGCGGTCAACGATCCGTCCTATGTCGAATTCCTCGCCACCAAGGGCGAAGTGCCCAATGTGGTCAGGGGTGACGACCTCGGCGCGCGGCTGCAGGCCGAATACGACGCGCTCGCCGAAGTTTCCAAGAACCTCGGGCTCTGAGCAATGGAGAAGCGTCAGGATATCGCACTCGGGCTGGTCTTTGCCGCTTTCGGCATAGCGGCGGCCTGGATGGCGACCGGCTACACCGGGGCCAGCGGGAATTACCCGATGGTGCTGGGCCTGCTCCTGGCGCTTCTTGGCGGGGCGGTAACGGTCAGGGCCGTCCGCGCCACCCGGAACGAAGTGCGGGCGCTGGTCGACGCGCCCGCGCAGATGATCATCGCGGCGGTGATCGCGACGATCTATGTGGCGCTGGTGGTGCCGCTGGGCTTTTACACCGCCTCCTTCCTGCTGATGCTGGCGCTGCCGGCAGCGCTTGGGTTCCGCCAGCCGGTCTATGCGCTGATCGTGGCGCTGGTCTTCATGGCGCTGATGTACCTCGTCTTCTCGGTGCTGCTGGAAAAACCGCTGCCGCGCGAAGCTCTCCTGTCGCTCTTCGGGTCCGGAGCCTGACATGGAATTCTACACCAACGCCCTGACCCATGTCCTGTCCTTCGGGCCGTTGACAGCGATGATCGGTGCCACATTGCTCGGCGTTCTCATCGGCGCACTGCCGGGGTTGAACCCCGTGATGGCCATCGCGCTTCTGCTGCCGCTGACCTATTCGATGGATCCGCTTGTGGCGCTGGCCATGGTGGCGGGCATCTACAACGGGTCGATGTACGGCGGCGCGATCCCGGCGATCCTCTTGCGCATTCCCGGCACGCCCGCCTCCATCGCCACGACCTTCGACGGCTTCCCGATGGCCGACAAGGGAGAGGCCGCCAAGGCGCTGAAAATCGCCTGCTGGTCCTCCGCAATCGGCGGCATCGCCAGCGCCATTGCGCTGATGACAATGGGGCCGCTCCTGGCGCGGGTGACGCTGTTCTTCGGCCCGGCCGAGTATTTCTGGATCGCGATCTTCGGCATGGCCTCGGTCGGCGTCATGGTCGGTTCCGATCCGGTCAAGGGCATCATGGCCGCGGTGCTGGGGCTCCTGATCGGCACCATGGGCATCGATAACCTTTCGGGCCAGGCGCGCTTTACCTTCGGCCAGACCTGGCTTCTGGGCGGGCTCGACCTCATCGTGGTGCTGGTGGGGCTCTACGCTTTGCCGCCGGTGCTGCAACTCGCCGAAAAGGCCGATCTCAAGGGGCTCTCTGCCGCTCAGCTCAGGCTGACCAACGTGCCTTTCAAACCCGGCGAGATACGCGGGCTGATCCCGACCTGGCTGCGCGCCTCCGGCATCGGCATCGGCGTCGGCATTCTGCCGGGCGCGGGCGGCAATATCGCGGCATTCCTCAGCTACAACGCGGCCAAGAACGCTTCCGATGACCCGTCGAGCTTTGGCAAGGGCAACCCGCAGGGCGTGGCGGCAGCGGAATGCGGCAACAACGCCGACAACGCCGCCTCGATGATCCCCGCGCTGTCGCTCGGCATCCCCGGCAACGTCGTCGCGGCGCTGGTCCTGAGCGCGCTGACCATCCACGGGTTGCAACCCGGCCCGCAACTCTTCCACCAGAACCCCGTTCTCGTTGGCGGCTTCATGATGGAAATGCTGCTGACCTCGGTCCTGATCTTCGCCCTCGGCGGCGCCGTCGCGACCCGCGTCTTTGCGCAGTTCCAGCGCCTGCCCGGCGTGCTCCTCGTGCCCTCGATCCTGATCCTGATGTGCGTGGGCGTCTACGTCATCAATGGCCGGCCGGTCGATCTCTGGGTGATGCTCGTCGCCGGTCTCGCGGGATATATCCTGGAGAAAGTGAACGTGCCGCTGGCGCCAATCATCCTCGGCATGATCCTCGGCCCCATGGCCGAACAAAGCGTCCGCCGCGCCCTGCTGATAAGCCGGGGTGACGCGACCGAACTTCTGACCCGCCCGATCTCCGCGGCACTCGCCATCGCGACCCTGCTCGTGATCGTCTGGCCCATCTTAAGGGCCATGCGCCGCCGGCGGAACACAACGAAGGCTTAAGTCCGCCAACGCCTCCTTCTGCGGTCGCTGATCCTGAGCCGAGTGATACCGGAATTGGTGTTGTCGCGTGGAGAATACCTGCGCAAATGCTCAGGTACTCGCGCGCCGATAGAACGCCAAGGAACCGGCGAGCATCAACAGCGCGCCGCCGCAAATCCGGTCAAGCCAGACCGCGCCGGATTTCCGAAGCATCCTGACCGCCCGCGAGCCGAGCAGGGCGTAGCCGAACATGACCATGAAATCCACGCTCGCAAAGACCAGGGCGAGCAGTGCATATTGCTGAGTCTGCGGGGCTGCGGGGTCGATGAACTGCGGCAGGAAAGCTGAAAAGAACAGATAGCCCTTCGGATTTGTCACCGCCACGAGGAAGCTTTTCAGGAAGATCGACCGCGCCGATCCCGAACCGCCACCGCTCGCGGATCGAAGCGATTCATCAAGGGTTCCCTTGGAACGCAGGAGCATGACGCCAAGAAAGGCGAGATAGCCGACGCCGATCCATTTGACGACACTGAACCAGAATTCCGATGCGGCCAGCAGCGCGCCCAGCCCAAGGGCAACGGCACCGATCAGGACAAAATCGGAGAGTACCGCACCGATCATACCGACAGATGCGCGCCGTGTTCCGAACTTCGAACCGTTCGTCAAAGCAAGCAAAACAGTCGGCCCGGGTGTTGCAATCCCAATGAAGGCTACAAGCGCGAATGCAAGAGTTGTGGTTTCCGTCATATCATCCTCCGCGGTGGTCCAGACAATCAAAACTGCACCCCCTTGCAAAAAAGTCAGCAGCCGATCCCGTTGTCAACAGCGGCAGGTCGTGATCGACAATGCCGGTACTGGTGGATTGCGGATTGCAGCGACAGGCAAGACACCGCTGGCCTTGCTGCGACACGCCGGGCTGACCGAACTTGTAACCAGCCGGGGGTTCGAAGGGACGCGAAATTCGCAATACAACAAACCCGGCAGATTTGCCGACTACCTGCTCATCAATCGCGCGGCTGACGTGATCCGCTTTGAAGTGATCCATGAGCCGGAAGTATCCGACAATTGCCCGATCATTCTTGAGATCTGACGCTTTCCGGCCAGTCCGGGCAAGGGTGCCGCGCGTGGCGAAGTGGCACCCGGCCCCGATCATGGGTCACAGGTGGGATGGAATAACCAGGCAGAGAACAGCGACCGAAAAAGCGCGAAGGGTTCAGCGCCGCTAATCCTCAGACCTCCGCCACCGCGTGACAGGAGACTTTTGCATGTCCTGCGGCATGCAGCAATTCGGGCATCACCTTGCTGCACTTTTCCATCGCGATGGGGCAGCGTGGATGAAATGCGCATCCGCTTGGCGGATTCAACGGGCTGGGCGGTTCGCCTGCCTGCGCCTCCACCCGACGCTTGGGGTTCTGGATGTCGGGGATCGTCGCAAGCAGCAGCTTTGAATAGGGGTGCTGCGGTGCCGTGAAAAGCTGCTCGACCGGTGCCTGTTCGACAATGCGGCCAAGATACATGACCGCAATATGGTCGGACATGTGGCGTACCACGCTCAGGTCGTGACTGATGAAGAGATAGGTCAGCCCCAGTTCATCCTGCAGCCGTCGCATCAGGTTCAGAATTTGCGCCTGCACCGACACGTCCAGCGCCGAAGTGGGTTCGTCGCAGACCAGCAATTCCGGTTCCGACGCAAGAGCCCGCGCGATGGAAATGCGCTGCCGCTGGCCGCCGGAAAACTCATGCGGGAATTTCTGCGCATCATCGGCACCCAGCCCCACCGTTTCCAGCAGCTCGCGCACCCGCGCCATGGTTTCCTTCTCGGTATCCCGCAATTTCATCTCGCGAATTGGTTCGGCGATGATATCGCCGACGCGCCAGCGCGGGTTCACGCTGGAATGCGGGTCCTGAAAGATCATCTGGACCCGGATCGGACGTCCCGTCGCCCCGGTGCCAAAGGAAATGTCACCGCGCGTGGTCTTGTAGAGCCCGGTGACCAGTCGGGCGACCGTGGATTTACCGCATCCCGATTCTCCGACGATGCTGAAGCAGGTGCCCTTCTCGACCGTGAAGGAAACCTCCGACACCGCCTCGACGAACAGTTTCGGACGCCGTTCGATCACGCGGTTCAGCCAGGGGGCGGAAACGTCAAAGACCTTGCTGACGCCATCGACGGTCAGCGCGGGAACATGAGCAGTCATTGTGTGCCTCCCTGTTGCAGCCAGCATGCAGAACGCGTCACGCCCACCGAGACCAGCGGCGGCGTCGCAGCACTGCATTTCGGACCGGCATGGGGGCAACGCGGATGAAAGGCGCAGCCAGTCGGACGCGCATTCAGGCGTGGCATCGACCCGTCGATCTGCGCCAGAGTCTCAACCCGGTCATGCAGGCTGGGGATCGCTGCCATCAGCCCCTTGGTATAGGGGTGTTGCGGATTGTGGATCACTTCCGCAACAGGGCCGCTTTCGACCACCCGACCGGAATACATCACACAGACCCGGTCGGCGGTTTCGGCGATCACGCCCATGTCATGGGTCACCAGCATGATCCCCACGCCTGTCTCGTCGCATAATTTGCGCAGCAGCGCGGTAATCTGCGCTTGGATGGACACGTCGAGAGCGGTTGTCGGCTCGTCCGCAATGATCAGACGCGGGCCAGCTGCAAGCGCCAATGCGATCACGACCCTCTGGCGCATCCCGCCGGAGAACTGATGCGGATACTGGCGCAGGCGTTCCCTGGGTGCCGGAATACCGACGCTTTGCAAAAGCGCCAGGGCGCGGTCATTTGCCGCCTCCTTTGACATGCCGCTGTGCAGCCGGATGGTTTCAACCAGCTGTTTGCCCACCGTGAACAGCGGGTTGAGCGCGGTCAGCGGGTCCTGAAAAATCGCCCCCATTTCGCGGCCGCGCACCTTGGTCAGTTCCTTTTCCGACAGGGTATCCACGCGCCTGCCACCGACGTGAATCGCGCCGCCGGATATGCGGCCCGGACTTTCCAGCAACCCGAGAACCGCCAATCCGGTGATGGATTTGCCCGCGCCGGATTCACCCACGACACCCAGGATCTCGCCCGGTGCGATCTGCATGGAAACATCGTCGATGGCCAAAAGCGTGCCGCGCCGGGACGGGAATTCAACACTTAACCCCGACACATCCAGCGCAGGGGTTGCCGCCTCGGGCACTTTGCTTGCCGCAATGGGTTGCGCCATCATTTCAGTCTCCGATCATAAGGGGAAAGGTGGGCGGAAAGATCTCTTCGACAGGCGGGTGGCCCAGGGTCCTTTCGGGATATTTCGCGATCAGCCCGTCGAATTGTTCCTGCACCTGCCGGCGCGCCGCCTTAATGTCGATCCCGGCCACGTCGCCATCCCGCATGGAAAGACGGCCATCCACGATCGTGGCGCGGGTGACCCGGCCCGTCGCCCCTAGGATCAGGGTCTGAACCGGATCAATGCGCGGGGCCATATAGCTGTCGGCCATGTCGAAAACCGCGACATCCGCCTTGGCTCCGGCGCGCAGCACGCCAATGTCGTCGCGCTTCAGGCCCTTCGCCCCACCCAAGGTCGCCGCATCGAACATCTGGCCCGAGCGGACAGACTCCAGCCCGTCGTTCAGGCGGCAGGCCATCATGCCCACGGCCATGTTCAGCACCATATCGGGCGGCGCGGTATCGGTGCCCATGGCCACGTTGATGCCCATCTGACGCAATTTGGCAAAGGACCGCAGCGCGCCACCGTGCCGGGCCGACACCAGCGGGCAATGCACCACCGTCACGCCATTGTCGCAATAGCGGTCGAGGTCCTCTGCGGTGGCGACGGTCGCATGCGGCGCCAGCAGCCGCGGCGTCAGGCAGCCCAGCCCGTCCAGCCATTCCGGCGCGGTCCTGCCGTGCAGCGCCTGCACCGTCTGCAATTCCATCTGCCCCTGCGCCATGTGCAGGCGCACCGGACAATCCAGGTCATCCGCCGCCGCCATGGTACGTTTCAACAGTTCTTCGGTGCAGGTCTCAACCCGGTCCGGCGCCAGCATTGGCGAAACCAGGTCCCTGCCCTGCATCGCTTCGGCAAAGGCAATTGCGTCCTGCAACCCCTGCAACCCGCGCGCCTCGTCAAAGACAGCGCTCAACCGGCCCTGCTGATCCACCGCCATGCCACCTGACCGATAGGCCGGGCCAAGCCAGACCCGAAGGCCCATCTGTTCTGCCGCATCTGCGGCGGCAGTGAATTCGTCGACCGTTTCGCCCCATGCGCGATAGAACAGCGAGGCAATCGGCGCGGCAGAGGTAATCCCGTTCAGCAGCAATTGCCCGAAGGCAAACCGTTTCTGCGCAACCAATGTGTCGGGTGTGTACATTTCATAGGGGCCACGATCCATGTAGGACAGCGGCCAGACACGGCCCTTGCGCTCACTGGGCCAGTTGTCATGTGCCAGCAGCGTCGTATCCAGATCGCTCAATGCGTCGAGATCGACAAACCCCGGAGCGATCAGCGCCGCCCCCATGTCGAACCGCGCCTGCAGCTCGCCCCCGAACCGGCCGCCTGCATGCAGCACCCGGTCGCCCTCGATCACGACCTCGCCGCCCTGCACCAGCCGCCGCCCCGCCGGGGTGTCCACAACCACCCAATCGGCAGTCAGGCTCCACCGGCCTTCAGGCCGCTTGCCAAGGGGAAGGTCGCCGAACCGCATCACGGCGCAGCCATCAGCGTGGCACCGTCGCGGGCGGTGACCTTGCCCGCCTTCACCACCAGCTTGCGCGGAGCGTGGCGGACGATGGCATGGGCCACAGCAACCCCTTCGACGATGACCAGATCACCCGGCGCGCCAACTTTCAACGCGCGCCGTTCCATCCCCATCGCCTCGGCCCCGCCACCCGCGCAGACGTCAAGCGCCATGTACATCTCGGCGTCCGAGCGCAGGTTGCTGCGCAGGCCAACGAACTTGGCCCGTTCCAGCATGTCGCCATTGCCATAAGGCCCCCAGGTATCCTGAATTCCGTCATTGCCCGCGCCAAAGCGAATGCCATATTCCGCCATCTGCCGGACCAGCGGTGCCGGGCTGGACGCCGGCGCCGTTGTCATGATGCTCGCTTCCAGCGCCCCAAGGCGTTCCAGCAGCGGATTGACCCGCGCAGGGTCCGCCATCCCGAGACAGAAGGCATGGCTGACGGTCAGCATCCCCTTCATCCCCAGCGCCTCGGCCCGGTCGAGGATCTGTTCCATCGAAAACGCACCCAACTCGCCACGCTCATGCAGGTGAATGTCGATGCCCTTGCCGTGCTTTTCCGCCAGCCCGAAGATCGTATCCAGATGCCCCTTGGGGTCGTGATCGACGCCGCAAGGGTCAAGCCCGCCCATCAGGTCGGCACCCATCGTCATTGCCTCGTCCAGCAGTTCCGCGGTGCCGGGTGCAATCATCAGGCCCGACTGCGGGAAGGCGACAGTCTGAATCTCCACCACATCTGCCAGTTTTTCGGCCGTCTCCATCACCCCTTCCAGCGCCCGCAGACCGCCGGTCGTGTCGATATCCACATGGCTGCGGATCAACGTCGCACCAAAGCTCGCTGTCTGGAGCGCGTGGCGCATCGACTGCACATGCGGATCCAGGTCAAGGCGCTGCTTCATCTGGCGCTCGTTGTCGATCATCGCCATCAGGTTCCCGCCGCCGACATCGTTGTGATACCAGGGATAGCCAAGCAGCGACTTGTCGAGATGGGTATGCGCCTCGGTCAGGCCGGGCAGCGCAATGCGCCCGCCCGCGTCCTCGACTGCGGCTCCGGCACCGTCCAGATCGGCACCGATCCCGGCGATGCGCCCGTCCCGGATCAGGATTTCGGTAGGTTGTCCGTCCAGCACACGGACGTTTTTGATCAGCAGATCGCTCATGGTCTTGTTCCTTCAACGTAATTTCGGGTTCAGCGCATCGCGCAGCCAGTCGCCCAGCATGTTGACAGCAACCACAAGGATGCAAAGCTGGATCGACGGGAAGAGCACAATCCACCAGGAGCCGGAGAACAGGTACTGATTGCCAACCCGGATCAGCGTGCCCAGCGACGGCTGGTTCGGCGGCATGCCGACGCCGAGGAACGACAGCGTTGCCTCGATCAGGATGGCGAGGCCAAAGTTCAGCGTGGCGGCAACGAATATCGGTGTCAGGGTGTTGGGCAGGATGTGCTTCAGCATCAGTCGCCGCGCGGGTGTGCCGACCAGCCGCGAGGCCATGACATATTCCTTGCGGCGCTCCACCATGGTCTGCGCCCGCACCACGCGGGCATATTGCACCCAGGAATACATCGCGATGGCCATCACCAGAACCGCAGCCACGCCAGCCTCGCGCCAGGCCGGTGACAGGAACTGCTGCGCCACGGAACTGACAAGGATTGCCACCAGCACGATCGGAATTGACAGCAACACGTCGCCGATCCGCATCAGCACATTGTCAATCCAGCCGCCGTAATACCCCGCCATCAATCCCAGGCCGATGCCAACCACCAGCGATACCGCCACCGAGGCGATGCCGATGATGATGGAAATGCGCGTGCCGTAAAGAATGCCGGACAGGATGTCGCGCCCTTGCACATCCGTTCCCAACAAATACGGCATTTGCCCGCCCTCCATCCAGATCGGAGGCAGCTCGGCGTTCCACAGCTCAAGTGCCGCCAGATCATAGGGGTTCTGCGGCGACAGCAGCGGTGCCAGAAACGCGGTCAGGATCACCAGTGCCAGCACAATGGCGGCACCAACGGCGGATTTATGCGACTTGAACGACCACCATAGATCGCTGTCAAAGAACCGTTCGGCGCGCGAGGGCACCTTGGTATCGGTCTGATCGGTCATGCGTCGGCTCCTTTCAGGCGCGGGTCGATCACGGCATAGGTCATGTCGACGATGGCATTCAGCGCGACAAAGATCAGGGCGACGATGCAGAGGTACGCCGCCATGATCGGCACATCGACGAAAGTGACAGCCTGGATGAACAGCAGGCCCATGCCCGGCCACTGGAAGACCGTCTCGGTTACCAGCGCAAAGGCGATCAGCCCACCGATCTGCATGGCTGTCATCGTGACAACCGGCATCAGGCAGTTGCGCAGCGCGTGGCGAAAGTGGATCGACCGGGCGGGTATGCCGCGCGACCGCGCGAACTTGATGAAATCGGATCGCAACACTTCCAGCATCTCGGCGCGCACAAGCCGCATCACCAGGGTGATCTGGAACAGCGAAAGCGACAATGCGGGCAAGATGATGGACATGCGCCCCGACGGCGTTAGCAGGCCGGTGGTCCACCAGCCCAGATCAACCGTTTCGCCCCGGCCAAATGCCGGAAACCAGCCCAGCCAGACCGAAAACACCAGGATCAGCCCGATCCCCACCACGAAGCTGGGCAGCGACACGCCGATGATCGAGGTGAACTGCATCGCTTCGGCGTACCAGGTCTGTCGCCTGATCGCCGTAATCACGCCCATCGGCACGCCGACAACCAGCGAAATCAAGGTCGCCACCAGCACCAGTTCGAAGGTGGCCGGAAAGCGTTCGCCGATCATGGCCAGAACGTCCTGCTGATTGCGAAAGGAGATGCCGAAATCGCCCTGCGCCGCGCGCCCGACGAACTTGGCATATTGCACGAGGAACGGGTCATCCAGCCCAAGCCTTTCGCGCAGATCGTCGCGTTGCGCCTGGGTCGCCTGTTCGTTCAGCATCTGGTCGACCGGATCACCGACGGCGGTGAAAATGACAAAGGCCAGAAACGTGACGGACAGCATGACAAAGACGGCATTGGCGAGGCGTTTGATGATGAATGCCAGCATTGTGATGGTCTCCGGTTCAGGTGCAAAAACGGGGCGACGACGATGCGCCGCCCCAGTCAGGGAGATTACTTGGTGACGTACCACATCCGTGGTTTGTTGTCGGGGAACTGCGGGAAATCGCTGAAGCCCTTTGACACCGCCCAGGCCATCGGCTGCTGGTGCATCGGCATCATGATGATCTCGTCCTTGGCGATTTTCAGCGCATCGGTTTCCATCTGGAGCCGGGTGTCACGGTCCAGTTCCACCGCTGCGGATTGGGTCAGCTTGTCCAGTTCGGGATAGGACCAGTCGCCCCAGTTGAACACGCCCGAGTTGCCGTCCTTTGAATGCAGCATCTGAACGAGGATCGAATAGGTATCCAGCATCGGCAATGTCGCCCAGCCGATGGTATAGACATCTGCCTTGCCGTTCGCGCGCTTCGGCGTCTGCTTGGCGGTCGGCCCGATATCAAGCTTGGGCGTGAGCCCGATGCGAGACCACATCGAGGCAATCGCCTGGCAGAACTGCTCTTCGTTCACATAGCTTTCATTGGTGCAGACAAAGTCGAACTCGAACCCCTCGGCAAAACCCGCCTCGGCCAGCAGCGCCCTGGCCTTTTCGGGGTCATAGGCGACGGGGACGTCCAGCGCCTCGGAATAGCCGGGGATAGAGGGTGCAACCAGCGTACCGGCATTGCGTGACTTGCCTCGCATGACCTTGTCACGGATCAGCTCCATGTCCACGGCCATCTGCATCGCCTGGCGCACCCGCAGATCGTTCATCGGGTTTGTGCCGCCGGTCACCAGCGCGTCGCGCCGGTTGAAGCCCAGCATCACGGTGCGCAGGTCGGTGCGCTCAAGCACCGTCAGATTGTCCGCCTGCTCAAGGCGTGGCAGATCCTGCACCGGGGCGCTGTCGACAAAATCGACTTCGCCTGACAACAGCGCCGCAACCCGGGTCGCCGCGGAAGAGATCGGCTGGAACTCGATCCGTGTCAGGTTATGCGCGGGATCGTCCCACCAATTCCCGTTGACGGTCAGCACGGTCTGGGCCTCCGGAGTGCGGGATTCCAGCTGGAACGGGCCGGTGCCATTGGTGTTGAAAGTGGCATAACCTTCGACGCCCGCGCTCACATCGGTGGGCTTTTCGGCGTTGTTGGCAACCAGCCAGCCTTTGTCAAAGATGTGGATGTTTGTCAGGTCGTTCAGCAACAGCGGATAGGCGCCGGTCAACTCGATGTCGATGGTGTGGTCATCGACCACCGTGGCGCTCTTGTAGGCCGGCAGGTTCCCCTTGAGCGGCGATGTCTCGTCACTCACCCGCTCCAACGAGGCCAGAACATCTTCGGCGGTGAAATCGGCACCGTCGTGGAATTTGACACCCTGGCGCAGGGTAAAGCGCCAGGTGGTGGGTGAAACGATTTCCCATTCGGTTGCCAGTGCCGGTTCGATCTCCAGATCCCGGTTATAGCGCACCAGGCCTTCGTAAATGTGGTTCAGGAAGTTGATCGTATAGCTGTCGCCGTAGGAATACGGATCAAGCGAGACGATATCGCGGGGTGCGCCCCAGCGGATCGTTTCGGCGCTGGCAGCACCGGCCAGCAAGGCTGCGGCGGCCCCGCAGATGGCCGCGCGCCGGATGGTTTGAAGTCGTTTCATCGTGTTTCTCCCAGTTTTTTGCATACGGTCACTTGATAAATTGTATACATTTTATGTCGGAACTTTCTGAAGTGACGTCGAATTTCCCTTGGAAAGCTGGGAGATTCTCCGCCATGCAGCCATTTATTTCCTGAAAGCTAGCGAGAAAATTCCGTTATGACTACAAAAAAGTTAGTTATTGTATTCAATCATTGTATCCAATAGGATGAATGCACTAACCGCTGACTTCCGAAAGCGATATGGTATAGGTCCGACATGTATAAATCCGCGACACGCAGCTTTCCGGTCTATGATTCGCTCCGGCAGGCAATCATCGAACAGGCGCTCAAGCCCGGCGTGAAACTGCCCGAGGATTCGATTGGCGAAACCTTCGGCGTCAGCCGCACAACCGTGCGCAATGCGCTGGTCCGGCTCGATGCCGAGGGGCTGGTCGATCTGCAGCCCAATCGGGGCGCCTCGGTCGCGGTGCCTACCATCGAAGAAGCACACGACATTTTCGAAATGCGGCAATGCCTTGAACGCGAAGTGATGCAGCGGCTCTGCGCGATGGACCCAAAGCCCATCGTCAAGGCGCTCAGGGCGCATCTGGCCGAGGAAAACAAATATCTCCACGTGGACACCACACGGTCGATCCGGCTGGCAGGTGAATTCCACATCCTGCTGGCAGAGCTGACCGGCTCCAAGATCCTCGCGAACTACGTCAACGAGATCGTATCGCGCTGTTCGCTGATAATGGCGCGTTTCGCCCAGGCGCATTCAGCGAAATGCGGGCTGGATGAACACACAGAGATCATCGCCGCCATAGCGGACAGGGATGCCGAACGTGCCATAGCCCGGATGCACCGGCACCTGCACGGCGTACAGGACCGCGCCCTGCTCAAACCCGATGACGCGGAAAAGAACAACGTGAGCGATATCCTCGCCCGCTATGTCACCCCGAACGACTGAGCTGCCGCGCGCCTCTTGCCGTTTTCAACATTCGAGATGCCCATGAACCGCACTGCCCCAGTCTCCGACCGTTTCGATTTTGCCGAACTCGGTGCCCGCGACCGCTACAAGCTGCTGATCGGATCGGTGGTGCCGCGCCCCATCGCATGGGTGACGACGGTGGATGAACAGGGCCGCCCCAACGCCGCACCCTTCAGCTTTTTCAACTGCCTGTCGTCGGATCCGGCGATCCTCGCGCTTGGCGTGGAAAACCACTCCGACATGCGGTTCAAGGATACCGGTCACAACATCCGCGTCACTGAGGAATTCACCGTCAATATCGTCGGCTTCGACAACCTGGATGCAATGAATGTGACCGCCGTGCCCTTCGGCGCAGGCGTGAACGAGCTGGAGATGGCGGGGCTGACAATGATCCCGGGCGAATTCGTCTCCTCTCCGCAGATCGCCGAAGCGCCGGTGCGGTTCGAATGCAAACGCCATGTGACGCTCAACATCGGCAAATCGCGGGAAATCATTCTGGGCGAAGTGCTGGCGATGCACGCAAGGCCCGGTCTCGTGAATGACCGTTTTCACGTCGATGCAGCGGCCCTCGACGCTTTGGGGCGCATGGGCGGTCATGGCTATTGCCGTTCCAATGCGACCTTCGATCTTCCGACCATGTCCGAGACGGAATGGAACAGCCGTCAGCACCAGAAAACCGCTGGCAGGTAAGCGCGAAGCTGCGACAGAAAAGCTGATCCCGGGCGGACGTGCTGTTCAAATGCAGGACGCCATCGGGCTGGCTTCCGCCGAATACGCAACTTCGGCCCTGAACGGATACCCACGGGACACGAAACTCTCCTAGGGAACCGCGGAACCAGACCTGCGCACCACAGCTGGGCGCGGCAAAGGCAATAGGCAGGGCCACTGTCACGCATCACCCTTCAAGGGACTTTCCCGCTCCTTTTCAGGCCGGGCATCCCGGGTTTCCCTTTCTCCGCCTCCTGTGTTGCATAGTGGCAGGATGTGCGGTTGAGTTTATACAGGTCGCAGGTGCTCATCCCCCTGACAGAACTTTCAAAAGCCACAACAGCGCGTCCGATGAGCCCCTGACCGCAAAAGATGAACGGACAGATAGTTTGCCAGACTGGGAACCAGACATTCGTACGTTGAGGTGTTTCATTACCGTCGCTGAAGAGCGGAACATCACGCGCGCCGCCCGACGCCTCAACATTGCGCAACCGGCGCTCAGCCGGAAGATCGCCAATCTCGAACACGATCTGAATCTCGCGCTTTTCGAACGTTCGGTCAGGGGGGTCGAGGTGACACCGGCAGGGAAAATCCTGCTGGATCGTGCCTATACGCTCTTCGGGCAGCTCGCCCAGACCTATCACGACGTCACCGCCAGTTCCGAACGGCCGGTCGGCACGGTCGTCATCGGCATGCCCCCGACCCCGGGCGAATTCATCGCGCCGCCCTTGCTGCGCCGCGTCACAGCGCGTTTTCCGGACATTGAACTGCGATTCAAGGAAGGCTTCAGCCGCGATCTGGAGGATTGGCTGCTCACCGGTCAGATCAGTCTGGCTGTCATGCACAACCCGCCGGACCGCGCGGATATCACCGCCCAGGAATTGCTGATCGAAAAGCTTCACCTGATCGGGCAGACGGGATCGCTCGACAAACCCTTTTATACGCTTGCAGAAGCCGCATCATTGCCGCTGATCATGCCATCTCGTTCCAACTATCTGCGATTGCTGGCCGATCAACACGCGGAAAAGATCGGTCGCAAGCTGAACGTCACCCAAAGGGTCGATGGCGTCTGGCATCTGAAAGCACTGGTCCGGGATGGGCATGGCTTCACGCTTCTGACGTTCGGCGGTGTTCTTACCGAATTCCACCTGGGGACGTTGATTGCCGTTCCGATTGTCGAACCGGAAGTTCAATGGCGGCTTTGCACCGCGATCAAGTCAGACCAGCGGCAGAATATGGCGATCAAGGCAGTTGAAACCGTCATCGCCGAAATCGTCGGGGAACTGGTGGAACGCAATATCTGGCACTAGCCATACCCTGACAGCATGAAAGTCATGTTTATCTAGCATTTTTCGCATGCCTTCCGTTCTGGCAGTCATTTACCTGCACAGCGATTGGAGGAATCGCTGAAATGGGAGGAGACTGCATGAGAACCCTGATTTCCGCGACAATTGTGGCGACTGCTCTGGCCAGCGCCGCATGTGCCGACACTTTCAAGTGGATCACCTACAAGCCGCAAGGCGCGGGTGATGCACAGGCGATCACAACACAATGGTTTGCCGATCAGTTCGCAGAGCGGACCGGCGGCAAGCATCAAATCGACATCTTCTGGGGCGGTTCCGTTGCAAAGGCCCGCGAGATCCCCGAGGCGCTGGCCGCAGGCGTGGGCGACTTCGGCGATGTGATCACGCCCTATTTTCCGGACCTTCTGCCGCTGAACAACGCCGTCGGCTTCTACATCCCGCAGCCGATGAAGACCCAGGGCGTGGGTGAAGCGATGGCGTCCTGGCACAAGGACTATCCACAATTCGGTCAGGAGCTTGCACAGCAAAATCTTCACGCTGTCGGCTTTCGGCCCCTTGAGAACTACGGCCTGCTCTGCACCAAACCGGTCCGTTCGATTGACGATATGGCCGGTCTGCGGATCCGCTCTTACGGCTTTGCCTACCCCGCGCTGATCGAGGCGATGGGGGCGACGCCGGTGTCGATCTCGACCTCCGATTCCTATGAGGCCCTGCAGCGTTCCGTGATCGACTGCACGCCCATCGGACCCGCCCTGGCGCGCGGCTGGAAATATGACGAGGTGGCCAAATATTACATCGAAGTGCCCTTCGGTGCCTCGTTCGGCCATATCATCGCGATGAACCTCGACAGCTACAACGCGCTGGACGCGGAAACCCGCGCCGTGGTCGATCAGCTCGGGCATGATTACCTGATGGAATACAGCCGCATGCTCGATGAGGACGATGCGCGGGTGCGCGAACTCTGGCAGGGCGATCTGGGCGTGGAAGTGATCGACTTCCCGGCGGGCGAGCTTGAAGCGCTGGTTGCCGACGACAAGGTCCAGGCGGTGCGCAACGAATGGATCGAAAAGGCCAGGGCCCTGGACCTTCCGGTCGATGACATCGTCGCCAAGCTGACATTCTGAACGTCGCATATTGGCGCGGGCCGCGCCCGCGCCAATGTCGCAGGAGAATTCCGATGCAATATACAATGAAACTGCGCGCCGGTTTCGGCCGTGTGCTGAACCTCTGTGGACTGCTGGCCGGCATCACGCTTATGGCGGTGATGGTTCTGGTCGTTGCGAATGCGCTGCTGCGGTACCTGTTCAATACGCCTGTTGCGGGCACGCTGGAACTGACCGAGGGCGCGCTTCCGATCATCGTGTTCCTGTCGCTTGCCATGACGCAATACGAGGGCGGGCACATCAAGGTCGTGCTGCTGACCCGAACCCTGCCACAAGGCCTGCGCCGCGCCGCCGTCGTTCTGGCAATGCTGGCCGGGGCCGGATTGTTTGCCTGGGCAACCTATGCGGGCTGGAAGCTGGCTGCGAAATCCTTTGCCATCGGCGAAATCGAGCGTGGTTCGATCCGTTACCCGCTCTGGCCGGTCAAGGGCGCAATCGCCTTTGGCATGGCGCTTCTCACCATCCAATTCTTGATTGACGCGGTTCTGGCCGCGCTTGGCGGGGCGCTGCCCGATGCCGAACCGGAGGAAATCGAATGAGCAATCTGGCAATCGGCCTTATCGGGACGCTGGGCCTTTTTGCCGGCATTCTGCTCGGCATCAATGTGATGGTGGTCCTCGGCCTTGTCGGGGCGCTTGGCCTCGCCGCGCTGGTCGGGTTCCACGCCGCCACGGCGTTGCTCTCGACGGTATTCTTCGACACCACACACTCGTTCCATTTCTCGGTGATCCCGCTGTTCCTGCTGATGGGCTTTTTCGCCATGCGGGCGGGGCTGGGCGAAGACCTGTTCGAAGCCGCGTCGAAATGGCTGGGCGGGCTGCGCGGCGGGCTGGCAATTTCGACAACGCTGGGCGCCGCCGCTTTCGGTGCGGCCTCGGGCTCCTCGGTCGGCACCGCGACCGTCTTTACCAAACTTGCACTGCCGCAGATGCTGAATCGCGGATATGACAAAAGCCTTGCCTCGGCGTCGATTGCCATTGCCGGCACGCTTGCGGTGATGATCCCGCCCTCCGCGCTGGTTGTCGTTTACGGCATCCTCACCGACAGTTCCATCGGCGCGCTGCTGATTGCGGGTTTCATCCCGGGCATTCTCTTTGCCCTGATCCTTTGCGTGGCGATCTGGGTGCGGGTGCGGATGAACCCCGAACTTGCCCCGATGGAAACCACGACCTATTCGCTGCGCGAAAAAGTCCTGTCGCTGCGCATGGCAGGCCCGCTGGTGCTGATCATCGCGGCCATCGTCTCGGGCCTTTACCTTGGCATCTTCACACCGACCGAAGCGGGCGGGATCGGCGCGATGCTGACGCTGGTTCTGGCGCTCATCCGGCATCGCGGGTTCAAGGGCATCGCCCTGAAGGACACGCTGATGGAGACAATGCGGACAACCGCGATGATCTTTGCCATCCTGATGTGTGCGCTGGTCTTTTCAAAGTTCCTCGCGCTCTCGGGTGTCACCAACAGTGTCGGCGGCTTCCTGACCGAGCTTGAGGTCAATCGCTGGATCATCGTCGCGCTGGTCGCGCTGATCTATCTCGCCCTGGGCATGCTGATGGATGCGCCGGCGCTGCTGGCGATCACATTGCCGATCACCCATCCGGTCATGATGAACCTGGGTTTCGATCCGGTCTGGTTCGGCATCTTCGTGGTGCTGCTGGTGGAAATCGGCGCGGTCACGCCACCGGTGGGCATCAACTGCTTCGTGGTGCAATCTGCCTCGAATGGCCGGGTCCAGCTTGAAGACGTGTTCCGCGGCCTGCTGCCCTTCGTGATCGCCGGCCTGGTGATGCTGGTGCTGCTCTGCGCCTTTCCGCAAATCGCGCTCTTCCTGCCGGAGCGTATGCAATGACGGAGCTGCGCAGCTTCTGGGAGGACCCGGCGGTTGCCGTCGTTCTGCGCAGCACCGAAACCTCGCCCTTCGGACGCAAGGTCCGCATGGCGCTGATCGCCCTCGGGCTGGACGCGCGGATCCGGCTGGAGCCTGCCGACACGCTGGCCGAAACCGATGGTCTGCGCCTGCAGAATCCACTGGGTAAAATGCCCTGTCTCCTGATCGGAGAGGAGGCTTTTTTCGACAGCCATGTCATCCTTGAGATGCTCGATGCGCTCACAGGCGGCGGTCGGCTGATGCCCCGTGAGGGGCCCGAACGGTTTCGCGTTCTGACCCGGGCGCGGCTGGCGGACGGGATCACCGACGCGGCACTTCTGGTCACCTATGAAGGCCGCTTTCGCGGGCCGGATCAGGCCTCCGAACGCTGGCTGGCCCATCAGAAGGGCAAGATGACCCGCGCCCTTGCCGCTTTTGAAAACGATCTGCCGGATCCGGCCCGTGCGGAGCTGGTCCAGATCACCCTTGCCGCCGCGCTTGGCTACCTGAACTGGCGGCGGCCCCTCGCCTGGCAGGATGCCCACCCAAAACTCGACAAATGGTTGCAGGAGTTCGCCCGCAACCACCCGTGCTGGACAAGAACCGAAAGGAAACAGGAATGAGCCTCTGGCCCGACCAACGTCTGCCCGCACCAGACCCCGCAACCTACAACGCCCGGCAGCAGGAAATTCACGATGCCATCGCCAGCGGCCCGCGCGGCGGGGTCCGCGGTCCGCTGGCCGTTTGGCTGCACCGCCCCGAACTGGCAGCCAGGGCGCAGGATCTCGGTCGCTACTGCCGTTACGACACGGTGCTCGACCCCAGGCTTTCCGAACTCGCGATCCTTGTGACGGGTCGGGTGTTCGGCTCGGAGTATGAATGGCAGATCCACAAGGGGCATGCGCTGCAAGCCGGCCTTTCCCCCCGGATCATCGAGGATATCCGGCAAAACCGCCGCCCCGATTTCGACGATCCGGCAGAGGCCGTGGTCTATGACGTCTCGCGGGCCGCGCATGAAACACGCAATGTCGATGACGCGCTCTATGCCCGCGCGACAGAGGTTCTGGGCACGCAGGCGCTCGTCGATCTCGTGGGGATGCTTGGCTATTACACGCTGATTTCGCTGACCATCAACATCTTCAAAGTGCCCCCGATGGGGGACAACCCGGCCCCGGAGCTTTCCAATGAATGAACGTCCCCTGACCTGGAAACGCTATCCACGCACGACCCGCGCAGAATTGCCCGGGGGCGCGACGGATTGCCATTGCCACGTCTTCGGCCCCCGCGACCATTTCCCCTATTGCGAGGTCAACAGCTACAAACCTGCCGACGCGCCGAAGGAAGCCCTGTTCGCGCTGCACGACCAGATGGGGATCGACCGCTGCGTGATTGTGCAATCTGCGGTGCACGGGAATGACAACACGGTGGTCGTGGATGCCATGCAGGCCCGCCCCGGCCGCTATCTGGGCATCGCGCTGGCACCTCCGGATGTCAGCGACGCGGCATTGGACAAGCTGGCAGACCAGGGCTTTCGCGGCATGCGGTTCAACTACATGGCGCATCTCGCGCCGGGCGCCAGCCCCGAGGAGCTGCGCGCACTTGCGCCGCGTCTTGCCGATCGTGGCATGCATCTTCAGGTGCATATGGGCCCCGGCCTGATCGAAACCCTGTCGCCGCTGCTGGCCGATCTGCCCGTGACTGTCGTCGTCGATCACTTCGGCCGGGTGGATGCCGCGCTCGGTGTCAACCAGCCGCCGTTCCAGGCGTTGCTGCGCCTGCTCGATCACGACAACCTTTGGTGCAAGGTATCGGGCTGCGAACGCGCCTCGCGTCAGGATCCGCCCTATGCGGATGCGGTGGCGTTTGCCCGCACCATCGTCGAACGCTTTGGCGACAGGGTGGTCTGGGGCACGGACTGGCCGCACCCCAATTACCGCAGCGACCCGCCGGATGACGGAGACCTGTTCGACCTGCTGCCGCAGATCGCACCCAATGCCCGCGCGCTTCAGGCGCTGCTGGTCGATAACCCGACAAAACTTTACCGCTTTGAGGAGAGCTGACATGACCGGACGTCTGGAAGGCAAAATCGCAATCGTGACCGGGGCCGGCTGTGTCGGGCCGGGCTGGGGCAACGGCCGCGCCACCTGCGTGCGCTTTGCCGAAGAAGGTGCCAGGATATTTGCCGTCGATCTGCGCGCCGACACGATGGAAGAAACGCTTGAGCGGGTGCGCGCCGCCGGGGGCGAGTTTGAACCCTACCTCTGCGATGTAACCGACAGCGCGGCGGTCGAGGCGATGGTTGCCGCCTGCATCGAAAGGTTCGGCACCGTCGACATCCTCGTCAACAACGTCGGCGGCTCGGCCAAGGGTGGCGCGACCGATCTGGACGAGGCCGGCTGGGACCGTCAGATGGATTTCAATCTCAAGAGCGTCTACCTGACCTGCCGCGCGGTGCTGCCGCATATGGCAGAGAAAGGCGCCGGGTCCATCGTCAACACCTCCTCGACCTCGGGCACCCGCTTTACCGGCTCGCCGCAGATCGCCTATGCCTCGGCCAAGGCCGCGATCATCCATTTCTCCAAGGTGACAGCGGTGGAATTCGCGCCCAAGGGCGTGCGGGTCAACACCGTGGTACCCGGTCAGCTGCACACACCGATGGTCGAGACACGGCTGGCGGGGCAGCGCACGGGGGGCAACGTCGACGCATTGCTGCAATCGCGCGTCCGGCGGATTCCGCTGGGCTGGATGGGTGATGGCCGCGACACCGCGAATGCCGCGCTTTTCCTCTGCTCGGAAGAGGCACGCTTCGTCACCGGCACCGAGATCGTGGTCGACGGCGGCATGAGCGCACGCTGCGACTGACAAGGGGCCTGTCGCAAACTCCGTCCCCAACTGTCAGATCAAACGCTGTTCTGGTTGCGCGTGCTGGCAGATGACAGGAGCAAACCGTGTCAATTTCATTTTAGGGCGCGCATTTTCCGAAAGACGTGAACTTGCAACGCGGTTTTCTTCTACTTGCGCAACGGAGTTTCATATCGGGATCTGGAGGAAATCCTAGCCGAAGGCCTGGGCGGTCGGCAAGAGCGGCGCCGGGATCGGCAGCGCATTGGCCGCCCGCAGTATGGAAAGCCACAATGATTTGCTGACTGAGAGGCCCAGCGTGTGCTTCATCGCGTTCGAGCGTCCTCCACGGCAAAGAACAGGGACCCTCGGAGCCTATAAGTAATTAGCATAACGGCCTGCCACGGCTTGGCAGTACCAATATGAAATCACGCAGAAACTGGCCCAACCGGGAGGGAGACCGGAACGGACCCGCTCGAAGAAAGCGTGTAAAAGGGAGGAATTTCCATGCGAGTTTTCGTATCTATTGCTGCTGCCCTCGGGATGTCCGTGCTGGCCACGTCAGTGGTCGCAGGTGAATGGCCCGAACGCCCCGTCACTTTGATTGTTCCCTATGGCGCCGGTGGGGCGACCGACAGGATCGCGCGTCTTGCGGCTGACCGCCTGTCGACGGAATACGGACAGCCCGTCATTGTCGAAAACAAACCTGGCGCAGGCGGGTCCCTTGGGACCATGCTTGCAGCAAACGCGGAGAATGACGGATACACGCTGCTTTTCGCCAACAATTCCACACATGTCATCCAGCCGCTGATCAACCCCAACCTGCAATACGACCCCGTCGCGGATTTCGAGCCGGTCGCCAGCCTGACCGATGCGTCGGTCTTCGTCGGCACCTCGAAGGGCCTCGGGTTCGAAAACCTCGGCGATCTGGTCGACCATCTACGCGAGACGGGAGGCACCACCTACGGTTCTACCGGGATCGGGTCGATGGCCCAGTTCACCACACTTCTGTTTCTGGATGCGGTCAAAGGTCAGGGCAAGCATATCCCCTACAACGACACGAACGAGGCGATGGCGGCGGTCATGTCGGGTGAGATCGAAATGCTGATGGCGCCCAATATCCTGCAACAATACGGTCAGGATACGCTCGATGTTCTTGCCGTCCTGTCAGCAGAGCGCCATCCCAAGGCCCCCGATGTCCCGACCGCGGCGGAAGCCGGTTTCGACGTGGAAGTTGTGGGCTGGTTCGGCGTTTTCGCGCCCGATGGGACGCCCGATGACATCGTGCAAAAGCTCTCTGCCTCGATGGAGCAGGTCGTTGCAGATGCGCAATTCCGCGAAACCGCCCTGCTGACCGGGCTGTTCCCCAAATACCGGGACAATGCGACACTCAGGCAGACCATCCAGGACCATTCCAAGCTGTTCCGCAACATCGGGGAAAGCGCCGGTATCGAACTGCAGTGAACCGTCACGGGCTGCCCGCCACAAGGCGGCCCGATTTCGTTTCATACCTCTTCACCGGAGACTGTCGTGGCTCAATTCTTTACCCGAACCCGCTTTCTGTACAGGCTGACATCGCGCGGCAGCCTGAGCGGCCT
Source organism: Sulfitobacter sp. G21635-S1 (assembly GCF_027213915.1). Taxonomy (NCBI): domain Bacteria; kingdom Pseudomonadati; phylum Pseudomonadota; class Alphaproteobacteria; order Rhodobacterales; family Roseobacteraceae; genus Sulfitobacter; species Sulfitobacter sp. G21635-S1. The sequence continues at coordinate 35,580 of NZ_JAPWGV010000001.1, read as the reverse complement.
GACCCTGATCGCCATGTCCGCTGTCGTCATCCTCGAAGCGTCCCGTATGCCCTTTGGCAGCACCAGCCAGATGGGGCCGGGCTATTTCCCCACCGCCCTCGGCGTCATCCTGGCCGTCTTCGGCCTCGTCCTCCTGGTCGAGGGCTGGCGGACACCCGAAGCCCGCGTGACATCAGGCCCGCTCGGCCCTCCTGCCCTTCTGCTGACGGCTATCGTCGCCTTCGCGGTCCTCTATGAAATCGTCGGCGGTTTCATTGCTATCATAGTCGTGACCCTGATCGCAGCCATGGCAGAGCCTGAGCGGAAAATGGTCGAATGGGTGCTGTTGCCCCTGGCGATCTGTTTCGGGATATGGCTGATCTTTGGCCTGGCTCTTGATTTGCAGTTCAAGTTCCTGCCGCCGGGATTGATGCGATGATCGACAACCTGATCCTCGGCGCGCAGGTTGCCCTTTCAACGCAGACCTTCCTGTTTTGCCTGCTGGGCGTTTCGGTCGGTATGTTCATCGGTGTTCTGCCGGGCATCGGCCCGATGGCGGCGATTTCGATGCTGTTGCCGCTGACCTATTATGTCTCCCCGACAGATGCGATCGTCATGCTCGCGGGCATTTACTACGGGGCGCAATATGGCGGTTCCGTGGCCTCGATTCTGCTGCGGATGCCGGGGACAGCATCCTCGGCCGTTGTCTGTCTGGACGGCTACGAGATGACCCGCAACGGCCGTGCCGGCGTAGCCCTGTTCATTTCCGCTGTGGCCTCCTTCATCGGTGGCAGCATCGGCATCCTGATCATGACCGGGTTCGCGCCACAGATTTCCCAGATCGCGCTGCGCTTCGGCTCGCCGGAATTCTTCATGCTGATGGCCCTGGGGTTGATCGCGGCGGCAACATTGTCAGAAGGATCCGCGATCCGCAGCCTCGCCATGGTGGTTGTCGGGATCGTCATCGGGATTGTCGGGCTTGACCTGACCTCGGGCACCATGCGTTTCACCTACGGCCAGATGGAGCTGATGGATGGCGTGAGCCTTGTCGCCTCGGCCATGGGTCTGTTCGGCCTGTCGGAAGTGCTGTCCAATATCGGCCGCAAGGAAAACCGCATCGCAACGGCCAAAGTGTCATTCCGCTCGATGATCCCGACACGGACGGAATTCCGGGACGCGTTTCCGGCGATCCTGCGCGGCTCTGCCATCGGCAGCTTCTTCGGTGCCCTGCCCGGCACCGGATCGACCATCGCGTCGTTCTTTTCCTACGCGGTCGAGAACAAATCCGCCCGCAACCGGAAAAACATGGGCAAGGGCGCGGTCGAGGGCGTCGCCGGGCCGGAAGCGGCCAACAACTCGGCCGCGCAGACCGCCTTTATCCCGACCCTGACCCTGGGCGTGCCCGGCGATGCGGTCATGGCGCTTTTGCTGGGCGCAATGATTGTCCATGGCGTCGCACCCGGTCCGCGCATGATCACCACCGAGCCCGAGATGTTCTGGGGTCTTGTCATGAGCTTCTGGCTTGGCAACTTCATCCTGCTGATCTTCAACATCCCGCTGATCGGCTTGTGGGTGTCGATGCTGCGCATACCCTACCGTCTGCTCTATCCGATGATCATCGTTCTCATCCTCATCGGAACCTATTCCATACGGAACTCGGTTTTCGACGTATATCAATTGCTGGCCTTCGGCGTGGTCGGCTGGGTGATGCGTCTGCTGGCCCTGCCCGCACCGCCGCTGGTGCTGGGCCTGGTGCTGGGGCCGATGGTGGAGGAAAACTTCCGGCGTTCCCTTTCCCTGTCGGACGGCAGTTTCGCCATCTTTGTCGAGCGTCCGATCAGCCTGACACTGTTGCTGCTGATTATCGGAGTGGTGCTGCTGCAATCGGGCATGGCATTGATCCAGGCACGGCAAGCTTTGAAACGGGACCGTTCATGAACCGCCGTCAGTCTCGAACTGTGGCTTTGAAAGGATCTTCCATGCGGGGCAAACAGCCTTTCAAACGCCATCATTTCCCTTCTGTCATCATCCTGTGTGCGGTCTGAAGACACCGCGCGGCACCCCATGCTGCGCATACCAGACCTCCTCGGGCTGAACATCCACCACGCGCTCAGCCCCTGCGAAGGCGACAGCACGGGCCGGGGACCAATCGACGCTCGCCCTGCCGGTCAGAAAGATCGCCTCGCCACTGGCAAAATCCGGGATCAACAGCCCTGCGCGGCCCGAAACCTCGATGTTGCCCAGCGTGTTGTAGTAGCGGTTGCCGGCATAATCCGGAAAAGAAAGCGAGCCGTCTGCATTCTGGCGCAGGACGCCGGGCGCCCCGCCCCGATGGGACACATCCGCCCCGTCTGTTGCATGGGTCGCGATGAAGAATGTATCCGCTTGCGAGATGATCCGTTGCGCGCGTGCGTCGCCAATGGCAACAGGCTTGCCTTCGGCAAGCGGCACTGGCGCGGCGGGCGGGCGGATGTCGCGCGTCCGGATGTGTTGCGGACAATTGCCGTAGCATTGTTCGACCGCGATCGACAGAATATCCTCTGTCGCTGAGACGACAGTGCCATTCACGCGGTTGCGCCGTCGTGTCGCGAAGTCCAGCCCAAGCACCGCCGCCTTGCTGCCGGACCGCAGATCAAGGCCGAGCAGTTCGGCAAGCACCGGGCGGCCGCGGGCCGTCAGCCGGTCGCGCGTCACCTGTGCTCCCGCTGGCAGCGGGCAGACCGTGGCCCACGGCCTTCCCCGCATGTCCTGCAGACCGACAAACAGCACAGGCAGGCTTTCGAAAAAGGGCTGAAGCAGCAGGGGTATCTCCGGCCGGATCGCGCGGGCGGCGCGTTGGCGCCAACCCGCCGGAACACCAGCGCGATCCTGCACCGCGCGCTCGCCAGCGTGAAAAACGGAACCGGTCATGGCTCAAAGACCAAGATCGGACAGGCCCGGGTGATCGTCAGGCCGGCGGCCCAGCGGCCAATGAAATTTACGCTCATCCTCACGGATCGGTTGCTCGTTGATGCTGGCATGACGCTGCGCCATCAGGCCATCCGCCGCGAACGCCCAGTTCTCGTTGCCATAGGCCCGGAACCATTGCCCGCTGTCGTCGCGGTATTCATAGGCGTAGCGCACGGCGATGCGGTTGCCCGCGAAAGCCCAGAGTTCCTTGATCAGGCGATACTCCAGTTCGCGCGCCCATTTACGGGTCAGGAAAGCCTCGATCTCGGCGCGGCCCACCGGGAATTCGACGCGGTTGCGCCAGCGGCTGCCCTGCGTATAGGCCAGCGCCACCCTGGCCGGATCGCGGGAATTCCAGCCATCCTCGGCCAGGCGGATCTTTTCACTGGCGCTGTCTTCGGTGAATGGGGGAAGCGGGGGACGGGTCATCGGTGCATCCTTTGCGGTCAGCGGCGGGTATCAAGGGCGGGCGGCCGGGAAGCCGGGACAGGGCCCGGCCGCCACGCCAGGTCATGCGGCGAGAACGCCAGCATCGACCACGGGGAAGTCGATCTCGGTCTGGGCCAGTTCGTTGAGATAGTTGGTCCAGATATTCAGCGCGACATGCTGCACGATCTCGATGATCTGGCCGTCGTCGTAACCGGCATCGCGAACCTCGCGAAGATCTTCTGTCGCAACGCGACCCCGCGCATTGAGCACCTTGACGGCGAATTGCACGGCAGCGTCCGCCTTGGCGTCGGTAGACCGCCCGGCCCGGTTTGCCGCGATCTCGGCGTCATCCAGCTTGGCAAGGTTCTTGCCGAGATAGCTATGGGCCGAAAGGCAATAGTTGCAGCCATTCGCTTGTGCCACGGCCAGGGCCACGCGTTCGCGGGTGGCGGCCGGCAAGCGACCCTTGGCAAGCGCCCCGGACAGGCCGAGATAGCCCTGCAACGCGGTGGGGCTGACACTGGCGAGACGGAACAGGTTGGGGACGGAACCCAGCTGCTTCTCGACGGCTTGCAACAGCGGCTGCGATGCCTCGGGCGCTGCTGCTATGGTGGCGGGAAATGTGATACGGGACATGTGAAAGCTCCTCTGCTTGCTGTGTGAGGCAGACTTAGGGGCTTCCAAAAATTGGCGGTAGACCACATTAATGGAATGATGATTCCCAATTTATGAAAACAACATGACCGACCGTCTGGAGACCATGTCCATATTTGTGCGCGTCGTGGACGAAGGCAGCCTGACTGCCGGTGCCCGGGCGTTGGCGATGCCCATCGCCACGGTCAGCCGCCGGATTTCCGAACTGGAGGACAAGCTCAGCGCCGAATTATTGCTGCGCTCTCCCCGGGGGCTGACGCTCACCGATACCGGGCAGACCTACCTCGCGGCCTGCCGCCGGATCATCGAAGAGGTTGCCGAAGCCGAGCGCAACGCCGGAGGTGAATTCACGGCACCGCGCGGAACGCTGACGATGACCGCCCCCATCGTCTTTGGCCGCTTGCATGTATTGCCTGCGGTCACCGCCTTTCTGCGCGCCTATCCGGAGGTCGACATACGGATGGAACTGACGGACCGGCCGGTGAACCTCCACGAAGAACACCTCGATCTGGCGGTGCGCATTGGCCCGCTGTCCGACAGCATGTTCATTGCGCGCAAGGTTGGCGAGGTGCGCCGCGTCGTCTGCGCCAGCCCCTCCTATCTCGAAACTCACCAAATGCCCGAGAGCCCCGGCGATCTCGCGAAGCTGGAAGCCATTACCTTCGAGAGCCTGATGTCGCCGCCGAACTGGCAGTTCGGATCGGAGCGGCCACAGAAGGTCGGGCCGATGCGGTCGCGCCTGATCGTCAACACCGCCGAGGCGGCGATCGACGCGGCCATTGACGGGCTGGGGTTCACGCGTGTTCTGTCCTACCAGGTTGCCGCTGCGATCAGGGCGGGGCAACTCGTGCCGCTCTTGCAGCGTTTTGAGCCTGCCCCCTGGCCCGTTCATCTGGTCTATGAGCCCCGCGCCCTGATCCCGCAGAAGCTCCGTGCGTTCCTCGATTTTGCCGCGCCGAGAATTGCAACCAGTATGGCCTGATCCACCCCACCCTGCCCATTAAGCTTCAGCCAGTAACGCCTGTACCGGCGTTCGCCGCCACGCGTCAGGGCACCCATCCCGACAGGTTCTTGCAGTTCCCTTGTCGCGGTCGCGCGTGATGTGCCGGTGATCGCGGCCCATAAGGTCGCTATTGCCGATCCGGCCTTCTGAAGCGCAATGTTCATCCGGTTCAGATCAACCGTTTTCGCGCCGCTTTAGACGATAGCGCTGGCGTTCAGGGCGCGAGCAAATCCGCGATGCGGATCGGGAAATGGCGCACGCGTTTGCCGGTTGCATGCCAGATTGCGTTGCCAATGGCCCCGACCGTCCCGACGATGCCAATCTCGCCCACACCCTTGATCCCAAGGGCGTTCACGTAAGGATCGTCTTCGTGCACCGTGATCACCTCAAGCCCGCTCACATCCGCGTTCACCGGCACATGGTAGCCCGCGAAATCCGCGTTCACGATGCGCCCGCTGCGCGGATCGTGCCGGGCGGCCTCATGCAGGGCAAATGACGTGCCCCAGATCATGCCCCCCATAAGCTGGCTTTCGGTCAGCCGCGGGTTGATGATCCGCCCGGCGGCAAAGGCCCCCACCAGCCGGGTCACCCGAACCTGGCACAGATCCGGATCCACCTTCACCTCGGCAAAGACAGCACCATGGGAGTTCATCGCATGGCGACCGGCGGCCTCTGGCGCGCGCCCGCCGTGGCCGGTTCCGGTCATCTCTGTCTGTCCGGCACGTATCAGGATGTCAGCAAAGCGTTCCCGGCGACTCTCGTCCTCCTCCAACAGTAACCACCCGTCCCGCGCCACAAGGCTTGAATTACCTGCGCCATAAAGCGGCGACTGCGGATCCGCAGTGGCAAGTTCGCCAAGCTGGCGCAGGACATCCCCACCCGCGGCATGCAGCGCACCGCCTGCCGTGGCGGTATGCCCTGACCCACCCGCGACGCCGCCGTCAGGCAACGCTGAATGTCCGGCGCGGAACTCGACCTGATCCAGCGTCAGGCCAAGGCTGTCGGCAGCAATCTGGGCCAACACGGTCCAGGCCCCCTGCCCCATATCAACGGCAGAGGTCTCGAACAGGGCCGTGCCGTCGGGCCGCAGCGTCGCCCGCGCTTCGGCAGCAAACATCGGGCAGGGAAACAGCGCCGTTCCCATGCCCCAGCCGGTCAACAGGCCATCGGCGTCCCGCATTTGCCGGGGTTCCATCGGCCGCCCCTCCCAGCCAAACCGCGCCGCGCCTTCTGCGTAACACTCCCGCAACGCCTTGGAGGAATAGGGAAGCCCGGTGCCGGGTTGGGTTTCGGCATAGTTGCGCAGGCGGAATTCAAGCGGGTCCATCCCCGCCGCTTCCGCCATCTCGTCCATCGCGCATTCCAGGGCAGCGGACCCGGAAGCCTCGCCCGGTGCGCGCATGGGTCCGGGCGTGCCGACATCAAGCCGCACCAGCCGGTGGCTGGCCCGCAATGCACCGGCTGCATAAAGGCCCTGCGAAGCATTCGCCGCCGGTTCCACGAAATCATCAAAGGTCGAGGTTTCCGCCAGCCCGTCATGGTCGATCACCGTAAGTGCCGCAGTTTCGTCCACACCCATCCGAAGCCGCTGGCGTGTCGCACCGCGGTGACCGACAGGCCCGAACATCTGCTGTCTGGTGAACATCAGCTTGACCGGCCGCTGCGTCATCCGCGCAGCGAGGATCGCCAGCACCTGCGGTCCGGTCGGGATCGCCTTTGATCCGAACCCGCCGCCGATATAGGGGCTGCGCAGTGTCACATTCTCGGGCGGGATTCCAAAGAAATAGGCAAAGCCCGCACAGGAGAGATTCAGCGCCTGACTGGGCGTATCCAGCGTCAGATGGTCCCCGTCCCACTGCGCCACAATCGCATGGGTTTCCATCGCATTGTGATACTGCGCCGCTGTCTCATAGCTGACGTCGATGCTGCGTGTTGCAGCGACATGCCCCGCCTCGACATCGCCGTGGCTTGCCCCGCCCGGCAGGCCAAAGCCGGCCGGCTCAAAGCTGGTGGCCGGGTTGTCATCCAGCGCCACACGCACCGGATCGACCTCGTACTGCGGTGCCAGCAGGCGCGCGCCCTCGGTGGCGGCTTCCAATGTCTCGCCCAGCACCAGTGCAATCGGCTGTCCGGCATAGCGCACTGTGTCGTCCTGCAAAACTTCGGTGCGGAAGGAGAACATCGTCGGCTTGGCCGAAGGGTCGCCCTGCAACTCGGGCCGGTTCTGCGGCGTGATGACATGGGTCACACCGGGGTGCGCCTCTGCCGCGGCAACGTCAAGCTGGCTGACCCGGCCACGCGCGATCTTTGCCGGGGCGTAGACCGCATAAAGCAACCCCTCGGGCGTGTTGTCGGCTGCAAAGGTCGCGACACCGGTGACCTTGGCAAGACCATCCCGCCGCGTGGCAGGCTGACCCGAGTTGGAGCCGAAACGGATTTGCGGTGAAAGCGTGTCAGACATGGGCGAGGTCTCCGTTCTGTTGGCCAAAGGCGGATGCGGGCAGCGCCGGCATCTGTGCCGGTGTTCCGGCCGCAGCCATGGCAAGTGCGCGCGCAGCGGTGCGGCGGGCAAGGTCGATCTTCCATTCCAGATGCGCCGGGGCCTCTGCCCCCGCCAGGGCCGCCTCGGCGGCGCGCGCAAACAGCGCCGCATCCGGGGCCTGCCCGACCAGCAGCGCCTCGGCCTCGGCAACCCGCCAGGGCCTGGCCGCAACCGCCCCAAGCGCCAGTCGTCCCGCCACGATGATGCCATCCTCCATCCGCAGCGCAGCGGCGGCTGCCGTGGTGGCAAAGGCAAAGGACGTGCGGTCGCGCACCTTCAGATACCGCGCATGTCCGGCAAAGCCTGCCGCCTCGGCGGACAGGTGCAGGGCGACGATCAACTCGCCCTCCTCCAGCGCCGTCTCACGCGCCGGATGGTCGCCCGGAAGCAGGTGGAACTCTGCAAAGGGGATCAGGCGCGTTCCATTCACGCCGCGCACCTCGACCTGCGCTTCCAGCGCCGCAAGCGGCACGCAGAAGTCCGACGGGTTTGTCGCCACACAAGCCGGGCTGGCTCCCAGCAGCGCGCGTGCCTCTTCATCACTGGCGACGGCATCACAGCCCGCACCGGGGGTGCGCCGGTTGCAGGCGGCCGTTTCCTCCTGGAAATAGGCACAACGGGTGCGCTGCATCAGGTTGCCCGCGACTGTCGCCATATTGCGAAGCTGCCCCGAGGCCCCCGAAAGCAGCGCCTCGGCCACCATCGGAAAGTGTTGCGCGAAACCCGCGTGGCGGGCCAGGGCCGCATTGCTGACCATTGCCCCGATCCGCACCGATCCATCCTGTTGAAAGGTGATCTCGCCCAGGTCGGGAATCCGGGTCAGGTCGATCACCCGCTGCGGCTGGGTCACGCCCAGCTTCATCAGGTCAACCAGATTGGTCCCCCCGCCAAGCCAGGCCGCACCCGGCTCCCAGCTCGCCAGCGCCTCATCCATGGTTTTTGGCTGCAAATAATCAAAATGCTTCATGCCGCGTCCCCCTCTTCCTTGGCAGCCATCCGGCCGCTCGCTTCCTGCACGGCTAGGGTGATCCCGTGATAGGCCCCGCAGCGGCAGATGTTACCGCTCATGCCCTCGCGGATACGCTCCGGATCGCTCCCGGCATCCCCTTCGGCGATCAGCCCGACGGCGCTCATGATCTGGCCCGGCGTACAATAACCGCACTGGAACCCGTCATGTTCGATAAAGGCGGCCTGCACCGGGTGCAGGTCCCCGCCCCTTGCAAGGCCTTCAATTGTTGTGATCTCTGCACCGTCGAGACCCGCCGCAAGCATCAGGCAGGCGTTCGCACGCTGACCGTTCACCAGCACCGTGCAGGCACCACACTGGCCACGGTCGCAGCCTTTCTTGGTGCCGGGCAGCGCCAGACGTTCGCGAAGCAGATCAAGCAGTGTCACGCGCGGGTCATCAATGGAGACGTCACGCGCCTCCCCGTTGAGGGTCAGGCTGATGAAGAGTGACATATGTCCTCCCTGTTATGCTATTTTCTAGGTGTGGTCACTCGCAGGCGAGGTCCGGTATAAGAAATCAAGCGGCGCGGTGCCGCCGTCTGAAGCAGAATATACGGAGGCATCCTCCGTTTTCAAGATGAAAGGCAGATTTTGGCAGAAGTTCGCAAAAGAAAGCCGCGCGCCGACGCACAAAAGAACCGCGAGTTGCTGCTCGAAGCGGCCAAGGAAATTCTGGGGCGCGGCGGGCCAAATGCGAGTCTGGAGGCCGTCGCACGGCGCGCCGGCGTTGGCATCGGCACGCTTTACCGGCACTTTCCCACCCGTGAAGAACTGTTCATGGCGGTCTTCAGCCGCGAATTGGACCAGCTCATTGTCACCGCCGAAGACCTGGTTGAAAGGGATGCCCCGCTTGAGGCCATCCGCAGCTGGCTGCACGCCAATGTCGACCTGGTGGAAACCAAGCGCGGCATGCTGGGCGCAATGAGTCTGGTCATGACGGAGGACCTGAAACAGGGTTATACCGAACGCTCCAGCCTTGTGCGCGCCGCGGTTGACCAGCTTCTGGACAAGGGCCGCAATGTCGGAGAAATCCGCGAAGGGGTCAGCGCCGAAGACCTCATGCAAACCCTCTATGCCATCTGCTATGCGCGCCAGCCCGGCCCTGACTGGCGCGAAAATGTCCTGCGCATCCTCGACATCTTTGTCGACGGGCTGAAAAAATGAGGCTCTGTGCATTGGTTGAAATATGCGCGATCTGCGCACCAAACGAGGCTTACAAGCGTTTGGCTTAAAATGATCCAGCTGGTGCACTTGAGGCGTAAAAGGCACGGGGCCAATCGGCAAAAGATCTAGCTCATCAAGCGCCCACCTCCTGCCGGAGATTGCAAAATATGATGGAAACCAACCGATCAATGCCGGGATGTCGGGAGTCAGGATTGGCGTCGCGATCGCCAATCTTTCATCAGATCGGCGCGCCGTTTTGAGATCCTGTCGTGCAGCAGCTCGCGGTCCCGTATCCGGTCCGTTCTGAAATGCCGGAAGCCGCGACTAGTCTCGCACCAACCGACAAGGACGCGTCCGCTGGCAAAGTAACCAATGGCTATCGGCCAGATGATCCGTTCCGAAACCGTCTGGTCCGGCTTTTCATAGATGATCCGCAGTTTTCGTTCTCGCCGGATGGCATCCCGAAGGTCGCTCAGGTCTTCCTCGGCGCGCCTGTCCGAATGCGCCTCACCAATTCCAAAGGGTATTGCCGAGGCCGCGTCCAGAGCAGCCTCGGGCACCACGCGCTCGACTTTGGCGAGCACCTGCTTCGAGGCCTGGGAGAGCGGCTTGTCGCCGTAGCCCGAAACCCATTTCATACCCAGCATGAGGGCGAGCATCTCCTCTTCGGAAAACATCAGGGGAGGCAAGAAGAAGCCCTTGTTCAGAACATAGCCGACGCCCGGTGATCCCTCGATATCCGCGCCTTCTGCCTGAAGCGTGGCGATGTCCCGGTAGAGAGTGCGAATGCTTGTCCCCAGTTCCCGCGCAAGATCATGGCCGCTGACCGGCGTTCGGGACTGTCGGAGAATCTGAAGCAGATTAGGCTCTGGACCCATTAATTCTATATACTCAGTTTGACAGATTTTTTCGCAGACAAGAAGCATCTGCGCAAGAATAGTGGTTCTATTTCAAGCAGATGCGCCGCAGGCTGCGGGAAAATCCGTCAAACCCGGAGGGCGGCGATTTCACTTCATTTCAACGTCTTGGGTCGCTTGCAAATAGAACCACTATTGGCTGCACGCCCCAAACCATTGAAATTTCGTGAAATCGCCGCTGAGCATATAGAATCAATGGGTCCAGAGCCTAAGGAGCCGGGCCGTTCGCATGACCTGCACATACTGCCATTTTCTGTCACAGGCAACGATTAGGAAAGACTGGTCAACAACCAACGAGGTCAATGCCATGATTACGCCGAACCTGATCATCCTCTATGTTTCCGACCCGCTCGAAAGCGCGAAATTCTATGAAGGGATTCTTGGAAAGCCTGCCAAAGGTTTTCCGACATACCAGTGCTTCGAATTCGATGACGGCTTCATTCTTGGCCTTTGGTCGACAAGCGCCAGCAATTTCGTCTCGGGCGGCAACGGACACAGATCGGAACTGGCCTTTCAGGTGCAGTCCGCCGACATCGTCCGCCAACTCTACAACACCTGGAAGGCCGATGGCGTCGTGATCGAGCAGGACCTGGCAGAAGCGGTTTTCGGACTCACCTTCGTTGCGCTGGATCCGGACGGCCATCGCATCCGCGTCAACCTTCCTGACGGATGAGTACAAGGTGACGCGGCCTATCTGGCGGCACTGGCCGAGTGGTGGGGAACAGCCCGTCCGCCCAACCGCGGCATAAATCTTAAAAAAATTGTCCCACGATGTCGGGATGCCGGTTGGCCGGACGTCTTCAAGATAGATGAACAAGAAAGGATAACATCATGACCAACACCGTTCGCCTGCACCGAGTCATCGCCGCGAAACCCGAAAAGGTCTATCGGGCGTTTCTCGAATCCGACGCCGTGGCCAGCTGGCTGCCACCATACGGTTTTCTCTGCACCGTCCACGAGCTGGAGCCCGTGGTCGGCGGCAAGCACCGGATGTCGTTCCGTAACTTCACGACCGGTAACAGCCATTCGTTCGGCGGAGAGTACAAGGAACTCGTCCCCGGTGAACGGCTGGTCTACACCGACCGCTTCGACGACCCCAACCTGCCCGGCGAGATGAAAGTGACCGTCGAGCTGAAAGCCGTTTCGGTCGGCACGGAAATGTCCGTCGTGCAGGACGGCGTTCCGGAGGTGATCCCGCTCGAAGCCTGCTATCTGGGCTGGCAGGACAGCCTGCGGAAACTGGCAAAGCTCGTCGAGCCGGAGATCAACCAGTAAGGCGGCACCCCGCCTCATTGCCCCGCAATTCAATCAAAGGACTTCATCATGACAACTCAACCGATCACCATCGAAACCACCGTCGCGGCACCCGTCGAGGTGGTCTGGGACTCCTACACCACGCCTGAGAACATCATGCAGTGGAACACGCCATCTGATGACTGGCATACCCCTGCTGCCACTGTCGATCTTCGGGAAGGCGGCGCCTTTTCCTCGCGGATGGAAGCGAAGGACGGCAGCATGGGCTTCGACTTTGCCGGCACATACACGAAGATCGTGGAACTTGAGCGCATCGAATATGATTTCGGCGACCGCCATGCCAGCGTGGAGTTCATTCCCGAAGACGGTGGCGTGCGCGTCAGCGTGACGTTCGATCCGGAAACGGAGAACCCCGTCGAGCAGCAGCGCGACGGCTGGCAGTCCATCCTCGACAGTTTCAAACACCACGTGGAGTCGTAAGACAGGCGCCGCCAGCCGAAACCACCGGAGCGGTCAGGGCCGAACTCTTGGATCACGGTCCTTGCCGCACCAAAACGATACCGTGAATGTGCCTGATGTTCTCGTTTCATGTCGGTTCATGCAATGTAGCGCGGTCCTTTGAATGGAGATTCGGAAAAATGCGCTACACGATACTTTGCTACCACAACGAGGATATCACCTCTTCCTGGACCGAGGCAGAGGACACCGAGGTCATCGAGAACCTCAAGGCGGTCAACCGCAAATGGGCGAAGAATTTCGAACCCATCGTCCGGCTGATGCCGACAACGGCGGCGACCACCCTGCGCAAATCCGAGAACATCGTCACCGACGGGCCGTTCGCGGAGACCAAGGAGCAACTGCTCGGCTTTTATGTCGTCGACGTGGACAGCTACGAAGTGGCGGTTCAGATCGCGCGCGAGATGGCCGAGGCCAATCCCGGCGGTGCCTATGAGCTCCGGCCGATCGCGCTCTACTACCCGAATGGAGAGGCCATAGAAGATGCCCCAACCCCCTGACCCGGACTGGATCGAGGCGCGTCTTGTCGGCGCGCGGCCACAGGCCGTGGCGGCATTGCTGCGCTATTTCCGGGACCTTGATCTGGCCGAGGAAGCGTTCCAGGAGGCCTGCCTGCGGGCCGTGAAGTCCTGGCCGAAGAACGGCCCGCCGCGTGACGCGGCAAGCTGGCTGATCATGGTCGGTCGCAACGCCGCCATCGATCACAAGCGCAAACAGGCGCGCCTGACCGGACTGCCCGACGAAGCGGTGATTTCTGATCGCGAGGACACCGAACCGGACATGGTGGAGCGGCTGGATGCCGCCGATTACCGCGACGACATCCTGCGGCTTCTTTTCGTTTGCTGCCATCCCGACTTGCCTGCCACCCAGCAGATCGCGCTGGCGCTCAGGATCGTTTCCGGCCTCCCCATGCCGCGCATCGCGGCGGCGTTTCTGGTTGGCGAGCGGGCGATGGAGCAGCGGATTACCCGCGCCAAGGCCCGCATCGCCAAGGCCGATATTCCGTTCGAGACGCCGGGACCGGTCGCGCGGGCGGAACGTTTCGCGGTGGTTGCCGCGATGATCTATCTCGTCTTCAACGAGGGCTATACGGACGCCAATCCGACAAGCGAGCGGGCAAAACTCTGCGACGAGGCGATCCGGCTGGCGCGGCTCATGCTGCGGCTGTTTCCCGCCGAACCGGAGATGATGGGGCTGCTGGCACTGATGTTGCTGCAGCACTCGCGGCAGAAAGCGCGCTTCGACGCGGCAGGCGCGCCGGTCCTGCTCGACGATCAGGACCGGTCGCTGTGGAACCGGCACCAGATCGCCGAAGCTCTGGCGATGATCGACAAGGCCATGCTGCACCGCCAGCCCGGCCCCTATCAGATCCAGGCGGCAATCGCCGCGCTGCACGCACGGGCAGAACGGCAGGAAGATACGGACTGGGCAGGTATCAACGAACTCTACGAAGCTCTCGAGCGTCATGCCCCGTCGCCCGTTGTCACGCTCAACCGGTCGGTGGCCATCTGGAAACTGCACGGCGCCGCGGCGGCGCTGGAGATGATCGCGCCGCTGGCCGAACCACTGGACGGCTATTTCTATTTTCATGGGGTGCGCGGCAACCTGCTGGAACGATTGGGGCGCAACAGTGAAGCCCGCGACGCTTTCACCCGCGCAATCGCCCTTGCGAACACACCCGCCGAGTCAGTGCATATCCGCCAGCACCTTGATCAATTGGAAGGCGAACGCACGACTGGCAAGCCTTAGGCATTCCCTCTGGTGTGCTATCGGTTCATCGCAATGTCCGGCCCATCATTACTTCTGTCCGCCTGCCGTCTGGACCAACTGGATGAGATTACCGCAACTGTCATTGAAGACGGCCATACGCACGGGCCCGGCGTCCAGAGGGTCCCGGGTGAAAGAGACGCCGTTGGCCGTCAGTTTCCCGAACTCTGCAACCAGATCGTCGACCTGGAAAGACGCGGCCGGGATGCCGTCGGCGACAAGGGCTTCCTGTAGGGTTTGACGGCAGGGTGGTCGCTCGGGTCGAGCAGCAATTCGGTCCCGTCTGGCTGCTCCTTCGAGACCACCGTCAGCGCCCGGTTTCGGAAAAAAAATTTTGCCGGAATGTCGGGAGAGAGTTCGGCCGAACGTCTTCAATGTATGGAACACCGGACAGGACGCACAACAAAGGAGATGACGATGTTACGCACCACCGTTCTTGCAGGAGTTTTGCTGATGACTGCCGCCGCACATGCCCAGACAGAGCCAACTGGAGCTTACGTGGACGTCAATGGCATGCAGATGTATTACGAGGTTTCCGGCGAAGGTGACCCGCTGGTTATTCTCCACGGCGCCTATATGAACATCCCGTCGATGGGCGAGATCATTCCGCGACTGGCCGAGACCCACAAGATTTACGCGATAGAATTCCAGGGGCACGGTCGCACCGAGGATATTGATCGTCCCATCACCTATCCCAATCTTGCGGACGATGCCGCCGCCTTCATGGATGCCGTCGGCATCGAGAAAGCGGATGTATTTGGCTATTCGATGGGCGCTGCTGCCGGGCTCCAATTGGCCATACGCCATCCGGAAAAGGTCGATCAACTCATCGGTGCCTCGATTGCCTATGATGTGACCGGCTGGCAGCCAGCATTTCGGGAGTTCATCCCCACCATGTCTGCGGAGATGTTCGCTGGCGGCCCGATGGAAGCGGAATGGCAAAAGCTCGCGCCAAACAAGGATGGGTTCAACGATCTGGTCGAGAAACTGATCGCCCTGGAAAAGGAACCGATGGCCTGGGAGAACGATGTCAGGGCACTTCAAGCGCCGGTGCTCATCATCGCGGGCGATGCCGATGTCTCAACGCTCGAACATAGCGTATCGATGTTCCGGCTTCTGGGTGGCGGCGTGATGGGCGACATGGGCCAGCCGCTGCCGGAGTCGCGCCTTGCCATCCTGCCGGCGACCTCGCACACGGCGGTGATCAATCAGGTCGACCTCCTGTACGGTTTTATCGAGCCTTACCTTCAGGGCAAAACGCCGGCCGGTTTCATGGGGCAATAGGCAGCCGGGGGAGTGCGCCGTCAAAGCCCGGCGTGCATCTCCCGGAACAGCCTCGGTGCAACGCCAAAGCGGCGTTCGAAGGACTCGGAAAGACGCAGAGTGGGGAACAGGCCGACCTGCGCGGCCGCGGATTTGAACGAGACGCCGCGTGACAGCAACAGGCGCGCAGCGTCGAGCCTGTTCACATCCTGCCGGACCGAATTGATGTCAACTGGCCGACAGACCGCCAGGTGTCGATCTTCCCTGACGAACCGCTCATCCCGGTGCTGGATCAGCCTCTTGCCGCGATCTCCGAGCATTATGGCGAGCCGACGACGAATGTCGTCGCCATGCAAGCGAATATCCGCGTTCAAACTGACCCTGGTGCTCTGCCAGCAGATCTTTAACGTCTCGCAAGCCCAGGGTGAGACGGTCGTAGACCCAAACGAAACAGCCAATAACCGAGCGCGGTAAACAATGGCACTACAGGGCCCGGGGAGAACAATTGATATCATCTCCTTGTCTCAATCTCACAGATCAAGCAGCCACCTGACTATGTCGGCAAAGACGGCTTCAGCAAACGGGGCCAGTATGTTCGGAAATGCAAAAGTGGCCGCTGCGCCACTCAACCCCCACACACATCGTTACCACATTCTGTAGAACCAATGAAAAGGACGCAGCTGTCCGCCTCCGTCAATACTTTGGTCAGATGTCGAATGCCGTGGGCAAAATGATCATATCCCGGATTGTCACGTTGCGTCCACGCGTTAGCGCATATATCAGTGCGTCCGACACCTCGGTCGGTTCGATGATCGAACCGCTGTCCTTGGCCTTTTGCAACCGGTCTGCGGGCCAGTCGGCCAACAGCGCGGACACCACAGGTCCGGGCGAAACCTGACCCACGCGAATGCCATATTCACGTAGCTGGCGGCGCATGGTCTGCACGAAACAAGTGATGGCCCATTTGGACCCCGAGTAGACTGGCTCCCACGGGATGGCGGCATGACCGGCAACCGAACAGGTCACCCAAATGTCACCGGTGCCGCGTTGCTTCATATGCGGGATGACCGCGTGTACGTTCTTCATCACGGCATTGACGTTCAGGTTCAGCATCCGGTCGATGGTGTCTGGATCGGTCTGGTCAAGATCACCGCCGATATAGGTGCCGGCGTTGCAGTAAAGGATATCAATGTGATCCACCTTTTCCAGGATCGACGGGACCATTGCCTTGCAGCAGTCTGCATCCAGCAGGTCAGCGACCTGTGCAATGGCCCTGTCGCCCAGCCGGTCAATGCAGGCTTTCAAGGCGTTTTCGTCCCGGTCCACCATGACCACAGTCGCGCCCTCGGCCAGCAGCGCCTCGGTGGCGGCCAAACCGATACCAGAGGCGGCGCCGGTGACAACTGCGATTTTTCCGTTAAGAGATTCGGCCATGTCAGCCTCCTTTGTTCTGGTTGAAACGTTCAGACGGCGAGGAAACCACCGTCGACAGGAAGAACGGCGCCGGTCACCATGGGCGCATCGTCGGAAAGCAGCATGACGATGGATTTGGCCACGTCATTGACCTCGGCAAAGCGGCCGACGGGGTGGCGTGCCATCATCGGATCCTTCTTGGCGGGATCGGACCATGCGGCGGCGGCCAGCTCTGTCATTGTTACGGTGGGCGCAACGGCATTGACGCGGATACCATGGGCACCCAGTTCCCTGGCCATGACACGGGTCGCCCCTTCGAGACCGGCCTTTGAGGCGGCGTAGCACAGGTGTTCGTCAAACCCGCGATGCCCGGCAATCGACGTCACGTTCAGGATGGCCCCGCCGCCACCCGCTGCCACACGCGCCCGTGCGAAAACCTGCGCACAGATCAGGGCCGCACGTAGGTTGATCCCCATCACGGTCTCATATCCCTCGTCCGTCATCTCCAGCACTGTTTCAAGGACATTGGTGCCAGCGCAATTGATCAGGAAATCGCAGGTGCCAGCCTCTTTCATCGCGGCGCGTGCGGCTTTGTTGTCCATCAGATCGACGATGATGGGACAGCAACCGGTTTCCCGGCTGAGACTGTCCAGATCGGATCTGGTTCTCGCCATGGCGAAAACGGATGCGCCGCGTTTGGCCATTTCCACCGCGCAGGCCCGTCCAATGCCTTTTCCGGCGCCTGTGATGATGACCGATTTTCCTGCGAATTGTGTGCTCATCGCTGTGTTCCATAATCTGTGATGTATCTGCCATGGGGTGAAGTTCGATCCACTCGAAGGTCAGACCTCTTTGGGTATGCAGGCGGCGTGATATGCGGTCAGCGTATCGCAGACGCGCTGGATCAAAAGCGTTTCGGGGTCGAGCGGTCGGCCAGCGGCATGGGCTGCGCGGGGCATATGTTGCCACATCAGAGGCAGGGGTACGGTCTGCCCGTCTAGGGCCGCCAGAAGGTTTGCGACGGCTGTCTGCGCCTTTTTTTCTGTCCAGTAATATCGAATGCGATCCGATAGTGAGTAGTGGCGCATGACGCGTTGTTCTGCGTCCGTGCCAGAATAGTGACGTGCCCAATTCTCCTTATGGGTCTGCATCAACTCTTCCATTGCATGATAAAGAGGGCGGTCACCATAGTCGGGCAACATGTCACTTGCGATAAGGTCGAGCGCGTAAAGCGCCTCGCGAAGCACGAAGGTCAACTCAGGACCAACTTTAAGGATCGAGAAGCCGTCTCTGACCATTTCCGACAGCGGACCCCTGCCCTGATAATCCGTGCTGTGTGCCTCAAACACGAGACCGTCATGCGCCTCCAAAACGCTGAGCAGGTCGCGTGCCTTCGATGCGTCATAAGGGATGACATTCTGGTTTCCGAATTCCACGCCGGGCTGGACCACCAACCCGATGACGCGGCCCCGCATTCCCGAAAGACCATGTTCCGCGAAAATCCTGTTATGGACCTCGATTGTCGCACGGGCCGCATCTGGTTTTGTCGGCGTAATCGTTTCCAGAGCGTGATCCGCGCCACCGGGCGGAGGAACCTCGGTACCAATGATGTAAAGTGGCAAGGGCAAATCCGAGTGCTCGGCGGTTTGTTCGGCGCGGACGACAAGCTGTGCGGCCCGCAGGGCTGTCGTCTCGTCATCCAGCGTTGCGGCTTCGTTTGCACAGCCCATCGACGTATCAAGGTGAATTTTGCGGAAACCGGCGCTGATATACGCCGCGATCATGTCGCTGGCCTGCTCCATCGCGGCCGCGGCCGGAAGGTGCCGCCACGGATTGGGCCCAAGGTGGTCGCCTCCAAGCACGATCAATTCGCGTGGGCAATCTTCTTCCTCAGCAAGGTCACGGACCAGTTCGGCAAAATCAGACGGGGTCATGCCTGTGTAGCCGCCAGTATGGTTGACCTGATTACAGGTAGCTTCGATCAGGATAGTGCTGCCATATTCGCGCCCATGGCGTAGTGCTGCGCGCAGGACAATTGGGTGGGCAGAGCAAACAGAGGTGATCCCCCGTACCTGTCCCGCACGATAGAGCCCCGCAAGGTCCGTCAACTGGATTGCAGTCACAACGAAAGCTCCGTTTCCTGAATGAATCTGTCTAGTTCCCGCCGCGTCCCGATCCCTTCCATGGGGCCGCGGAACGTTACGTTGCGCGCCCCGGCGGCATTTGCGTAGGTCAGGCATTGTCGGGTGCTCATGCCCAGTCGGCGCGCCGCAACATACGCTCCACCAAAGCAGTCTCCGGCGCCGGTGGGGTCTGTTTCTTTGACCCGGAACGCCGGAACACGTGTCAGGGTGCCATCGGCCTCGTGACAGCTGGACCCGTGCCTGCCGCGCTTAATTGCGATTTCCGAGACGCCGAGACGGAACAGATGTTTGGATGCCGTTTCTTCGCCCTCATCCGGGGACAGGCCGGCAGCAACAAACATCTCGTCTCCGGACGGCAACAAAAGGTCCGACATAGCGATCATTGTTGCGACGCGCGCGCTGGTCGTGGGATCGGCCCGCAATTCCTTGCGCATGTTGGGGTCGAGCGAAATGCTCCCGCCGCGGTTCGATATGATCTCAGCCGCGCATTCAATCATCGGCCAGACGGTCGCGTTACCCAACAGGGTACCCATAACGTGTAGGTGCCCGGCGCGCGCAACGATCGCGTCGACTGCATCGGTCCAAGCCAGACTTCCGGCGGCGGATGTCCACATGTTGAATACGAAGTCACGATCTCCGTCAGGTCGATATCGAACGAATGCTGTCCCGGTGGGTAACTCCGGATTGATACCTATCCCGGAGACATCGACATTGTCCCGCCGCAGCCGCTCAATGTTCATGCGTCCGAATTCATCATCCCCGACCGCGCCGATCATCGCAGCCGATCCGCCAAAGCGCGCGCACTGATCTATGAAGATTGCTGGGGCACCGCTGGGATAAGGCCCCATCAAGGGAATCGGCTCGCCAAAGCCTGAACCGATGGTTGTAGCGACGAATTCGGTAAGAATTTCGCCGATGCACACAGTTGGACCAAGACTGTCTGCAGCCAATGTCATTGCGTCACCCGTGTTTTGATAGTGCGGCAAAACCCGATGCCGACGGGTGTTATCACAGCAAATTCCAGTCGTGACCAGGTCCGACTGCTGGTCCAGACAAAAGAGTGAGTTCCCAACCTTCGCATCCGGTGCCTCTCAAGTTACTCAGCTTCACTGGCTTGCACCGGCGCGTCCGCAAGCAGAAGGCGCGCAGTCACGTCATCGGTGACCAATGTATCAACCAGGTTGCGTTTGCAGGCCGCCCTGATGATTTCGACTTTGTGGGGGCCCGCGGCAGCCATGATCTTTTCCGGCACATCCAGAACCTGGCTAAGCGGCATTCCGACGGTGCGATTGTCCACCGCCTCGGACACGGAGGCGCCATTACGGTCGAGAAACTGCCCCAGCACATCGCCGATGGCCCCAGCATCGATCAGGACCTGTGGCGTAAGTCCATGCGGCAACCCGTGTTCAACCAGAAAGGATTTTTCCGAGACGTTCGAACAGGTCAAAAGAACCGCATCAAGGGTTTTGAATTTTTCGAAATGTTCCTTAAGCGCGTATTGCGAAAGGAAAAGTTCGCGGTCGATCCCCTCTGACAGATAGATTGGCGCGGTCAGAACCGAAAAGCGCGCGCCCAGAACGTTGGCAAAGCCCGAAGCGATCCCGAACGAGTTTAGCGTCGACCCCTTTGCCGTGCCGCCCAGAATGGACACAACCTCAAGGTCCGGGTGCGATTGCCGCGTGAGCTTTCTGATCGCGGCGTCCAGGGTCAAACCCCAGGACACCCCCAGGGAGGTCCAGCCCCCTGTCGCCAGGCGTTCCGCAAGCAATGCCGCGAGCGCCGCGCCGACAGGTTTGTGATAGTCGTAATCCGCCTCGTTTGCGGAACCGACGACAACGCGCCGAAGCCCCAGCGCCGCTTTCAGATTCTCCTGCAACTCAACACGCGGCAGAAACGGCGATTCAATCTGGATTTTCACGAAACCCAGCGATTTCGCCCGTTGAATCGCCTGATTTACACGCAGCCTTGTGACGCCCATCTGACGCGCTACATCGGCCTGGGTCATTTCGTTCACATAATAGTGCCAACAGACCTCGGTAACGAAGGCATCACTGTCTTCAATTGCTTCGCGCCCCAATTTGAACTCCCCCAAGACATGCCGACGTCATGCGCGACAACTGCGCAACAAGGTGGCACATATACATATGACTGGCAATACTTACATATGAAAATTTACACTTGAATTACATCTGATGCAATTGCATTGTCACGGCGGGAGGTGGCGTGTAACGATTCGCTTAGTGTGCTCAACAGCCTGCGCTGCGCCCTTAAAAATGGGAGGAAAACCGTGAGTTTTACATTCAAGATAGGCGCATCTGCGCTTGCACTGACCGTCGCCGCGACCTCGGCATTTGCCGAAATCGACGAGGCCTGGTGGAAAGCAGCCGCCGAACCGTATCAGGGCGTCACCATCCGTGGCGTGACGGAATCGTCGCCGCCGTCACTGTACATCCGCGAAGTTCTCGCGCCCGAATTCGAGGCGTTGACCGGCATTCGGGTCGACGTCGAAACAACGTCCTGGGACCAGATGTTCGACAAGGCCATCAAGGACATGGAAGCCGGCACCGGCATCTATGACATGGCCTATATCGAACAGGACATCATCTATTCGTATCTGTCCCGCGACTTTCTGACCGATCTGACCCAGTTCCTGGCCGACAATCCGGATCTAAAGGCGACAACCTACGACGAAAGCAATTTCACCACCTTCGCAAACTACTTCAAGGACGATGCAGGCCATCTGTACGGTGTGCCAATGGAAGCTTTCCTGAAGGTCTATCTTTACCGGACCGACCTTTTTAACGATCCTGAGATTCAAGCGGCGTTCAAGGAAAAGACAGGTCGTGACCTTGCCCCCGCGACGACCCATGCAGAATATGCCGAGATCGCGCAATTCTTTACTGCATACGGCGAAGAAAACGGCCTGGATCTGTGGGGCACAACCGCACAAGCCCACACCGGACACGTGGCGTCCTGGTATGAATATTTCGAGTCAGTCGCACCGACCTTCGGCGTCTACAACTGGGGAATCGACGCGGACAACAACTATGGCGCTTCGGTTGAAAACGGCGGCGAAATGAACAGCCCCGAAGCAGTCGAAGCAATGGAATGGTGGCTGTCCATGCGTGACATCGCGCCGCCCGAAAGCCCTGCATCGACCTGGACCGAGGTCGGCACCACCTTTGGCGCGGGTCGCGCAGCGCAAGGTCTGGTTTACGGCGAAAACGCAGGTTGGATCGCCGCGGACGAAACCAAATCGCTGGTTGTCGGCAAGGTTGGCGTGGCGCTGCCGCCGCTGAAAGATGGCATTCTGGAAGAAGTTGAAGGCGGCACTGGCTATATCGGCTATTATGATGGCGGCGCATTCGGCATGCCGCATTCGTCAAAGAACAAGGAAGCCACCGCGCTGTTCTTGCAGTATATCGGCCAGAACGAAGTTCAGCCCGATTGGGCGGTTGCCGCACCGCGTGTGACCAACACCGCGACCTATGACGATCCCAAGGTTCAGGAGATGAACGACAAGCTGAGCGGCTATTATGACCTGATCAAGGACAAGGGCTACCTGTTCGCAGGGGCCCCGGCCTATCCGTTCCACGCGCAGGTCCGCGAAGCAACAGCGCCGGTCTTTTACCAGATCCTGACCGGCGATCTGGGTGTTCAGGAAGGTCTGGATCAGATGGCCGCGACGGCAGAATCCACTTTGACCGAACTGGGCTACCGCAAGTAACCTGATCTCCTCTCAGGTTGCCGACAGGGTCGCCGCCGCTGGCTTCACGCGGCGACCCACATCGAAACCAAGTCACATTCATTCAAGGCACAGCCGATGTCATCGTCGGGCATCGACAACAGCAAAGGTGCGTCATGCAATCCAAAACACTTGGCTGGATCCTTCTGGCACCGACACTGTTGATCCTGTTCTTCTTTGGTGTCTTGCCCTTCATCTACGTCGTCTTTGTTTCTTTCCATCAATGGAACCCTTTTGCGGTCAATCCAGAGATGGTGTTCAACGGCGCGAATAACTTTCGCCAGATCGTCTTTGACCCCGCGTTCCTGAGTTCGATAGGCGTCACAGTTATGTTCGTCCTGTTCGCCGTCCTGTCCGAACTGATCCTTGGCTATGTGCTGGCGCAGGCGTTCATGCGCGATTTCCCGGGCAAGGCGATCTTTCGCACGATCCACACGCTGCCGTTGATCATGGCACCGATTATCGTCGGGTCGGTCTGGAAGCTGATGACGACGCCCTCGATCGGGATCATTCCGAAGTTCCTCGACGATTGGTTCGGGATCACGATGAACATCGCCACATCCGCCCCTGCCGCCTTTGTCACGGTGGTCATCATGGATATCTGGCACTGGACGCCGCTGGTGACCCTGACGCTGATTGCCGCGTTGGTTTCGTTGCCGTCGGACCCATTTGAACAGGCGCAGATCGACGGCGCGAACAAGCGTCAGATCTTTTGGCACATCACGCTGCCGATGATTGCCCCCGCCGTTGTCGCAACCGTTTTCATCCGTCTCATGGACGCCCTCAGAACGGTTGACGAGGTCTGGATGCTGACCGGCGGCGGGCCCGGCTCTGCCACCCGATTTGTCGGGGTGCACATCTTCAAGGAAGTGTTCCCGAAAACGAACTACGGTTACGGATCGACCATTTCGGTCGTCGTTCTCTACCTCACGATCGTCGCCTGCTGGTTGCTGTACGTGACCATGCTTGCACCCCGCAGCAAGAAGGACTGAGGTTATGAAAAAGCAAAGCCCGATCATCGGTATTGTCTTCTGGAGCCTTGTCAGCGTGCTGACCCTGTTCCCGATCTACTGGCTGTTCGTCATTTCGGTAAAGCCTGCGGTTCAACTGTTTTCGACACCCGAGCTGATCTTGTCGGACCCCTTCTGGGGGAACTATACCAAGGTCTGGGGCGACCGGCTCTTACGCAGCTACATGCTGAACTCGGTCATCATCTCGACCGGAAATGCGGTGCTGTGCACGGTGCTTGGGTTTTTTGCCTGCTACGCGCTGTCGCGGTTCAACATGAGCGGCAAGGAGTCAATCTTCTTCTGGACCATCACCAACCGCATGGCGCCGCCGGCGGTGTTCTTGCTGCCGCTGTTTTTGCTGATGACACAGGTCTATGCGGTGGGTGACTGGAACCTGCTGGACACGCGGATCGGCATGATCCTGGTCTATTGCACCTTCAACCTACCTTTTGCGATCTGGACCCTGCGGCCGACCGTGGACGGCATTCCGAAGGAACTGGACGAAGCGGCATATGTCGACGGTGCCAGCGCATGGAAGGTCATTACCGAGATCGTTTTTCCACTGTGCCGTCCCGGCCTGGCCGTGACCCTGATCCTGACCTGGGTCTTTGCCTGGAACGAATACCTGCTGGCTGCGACCCTGACCAATTTCAACGCACGCACCCTGACCACGGGTCTTTCCGAATACGTGACGTCGACCGGCACCGAATGGGGCATCATGGCGACAATCTCGGTCTTTACGCTGATCCCCGCCCTGATCGTCTTTGGCCTTGTGCAAAAACACATCGTCGCGGGGCTGACCTTTGGCGCGGTGAAAGGATAACGACATGAGCGACCCACACCACACGCCACTTGCCACGACACAGCAAGAGGACGAAAACGCGCCACCCGAGGAGACTGCAGGCTTTCTGCCCATCGAGACGAACTGGTTCGACCGGCTTTTCATTTCGGTCGTCCTGTGGATCGCGCTGTCGCTGTTCTGGTTCCGGTTTCTGGAACCCGCCGGCCTGTCCATCTGGATCGCCAACGCTATCGCCGTGGTGATGGCATTTATCATCATCAGAAAAGGCTGAGACATGAAAGCGCTCGTTCTTGAAAAGAAAGACGAACTCAACCTGCGGGACTTCCCCACCATTGACCGGGTCGAGGAAACACTGGGGCCGCGCGATGTGCGTATCAAGCTGCACACCGTGGGCATTTGCGGGTCGGACGTCCACTATTACACGCACGGGCGCATCGGGCCGTTCGTGGTGAACGAACCGATGATCCTGGGCCACGAGGCATCGGGCACCGTGATCGAGGTCGGCGCCGACGTGCAAACGCTGAAGACCGGGGATCGTGTCTGTATGGAGCCGGGCATTCCCGATCCCAACAGCCGAGCGACGCAACTGGGCATGTATAACATCGACCCGGCGGTGCGGTTTTGGGCGACGCCGCCAGTACACGGGATCCTGCGTCCGACATGCGTGCATCCCGAGGCCTTTACCTTCAAACTGCCGGACAATGTGAGCTTTGCCGAGGCGGCGATGGTCGAACCCTTGGCTGTCGGTGTCCACGCCGCCACCAAGGCGCGGGTCAAGCCCGGCGACAACGCGGTTGTCATGGGGGCGGGGCCCATCGGCCTGGTGACGGCGCTGGCGGCATTGGCGGCGGGCTGTGCGCGGGTTTATGTGACCGATCTGGCCGAGAAAAAGCTGGAGATTGCTGGATCGCTCAGCGATGCCATCGCGCCGGTGAACGTCAGTTCAGAGAATATCGTCGATATCGTCAAACGCGACACGGACGGTTGGGGTGTGGACCTTGTCTTTGAGGCGACCGGATCGCCCCATGCGGCAAGAACCGTGTTCGAACCGCTTTGCCCCGGCGGCTGTGTCGTCATGATCGGCGGTCAACCCGATCCGATCCAATATGATGCGGGTGCCGCCATGGTCCGCGAGGCGCGGGTCGAGAATATCTTTCGCTACGCCCACGTGTTTCCGCGCTGCGTCGGCATGCTGAGTTCGGGAGCCATCGACGTCAAACCGCTGATCACCAGAACATTCGACTTTTCGGACAGCGTGCGCGCGTTCGAAATCGCCGCGTCTGCCCCTCCGGCGGATGTGAAGATGCAAATCGTACTTCCGCAATAGGGGACAGCGACATGGCCACCGTAACAATAAATGACGTCATCAAGCGCTACGGCAACGTGCAGGTCATGCATGGCGTCAGCGTCGATATCGAGGATGGCGAATTCGTCGTGCTGGTCGGCCCTTCGGGCTGTGGCAAGTCCACGCTTTTGCGGATGCTTGCCGGTTTGGAAGAGGTCAGCGAGGGCACGATCTCGATCGGCGAACGTGTCGTGAATGACATACCGCCCAAGGAGCGAGACATCGCGATGGTGTTTCAGAGCTATGCGCTGTACCCGCACAAAACCGTCTATGACAACATAGGTTTCCCGCTAAAGATGGCGAAACGCCCCGCCGCCGAGATAGACGAAAAGGTCACCAAGGCCGCCGATATCCTTGACCTGACCAAATACCTCAAACGCTATCCCAAGGAACTGTCGGGGGGTCAACGCCAGCGCGTCGCCATGGGGCGGGCCATCGTGCGTGATCCTCAGGTTTTCCTGTTCGATGAACCGCTGTCGAACCTGGATGCCAAGCTGCGCGTGACCATGCGCGTTGAGATCAAGGAACTGCATCAGCGTCTGGGCACCACCATCGTCTATGTGACGCACGATCAAATCGAAGCCATGACCATGGCCGACAAGATCGTCGTCATGCGTGACGGACGTGTGGAACAAATCGGCTCGCCGCTGGACCTGTACGACAATCCGCAAAACACCTTTGTCGCCAGCTTTATCGGGTCGCCGTCGATGAATTTCGTGCACGGTAAGGTCGCTTCCGAAGACGGCTGCAAGGTCTTTGTTTCGGACAGTGGACTGAAACTGCCCCTGCCTCAGACATCGGCACAGGACGGGCAGGGCGTGACATACGGCATCCGTCCCGAGCACATTCAGATCGGCGCAACGGGCATTCCCATGGACGTGGTTGTAGTCGAACCCACCGGATCAGAAACGCAAATTTTTGCCAAATCCGGCAAGGACCTGATCGACGCGCTGGTCAAGGACCGAATCAACGCGCGCCCTGGTTCGCAACTTGGCTTTGTCATCAATCCGGATGACGTGCACCTTTTTGACCGCAAGTCCGAGCATCGCATTTGAAGACCCCTCTTACGAACTGCCCAGACAAGAGGGGACGCGCCATGCCCAGAACACGGGCCGTGATATTCGATCTGGACGGGTGTCTGGTTGACAGCGAACCGCTGTCGCTTGAGGCCATCGCCGTCGAGATGCGCAATCTTGGCATTCAGGACGCCAGTGCCCGTGAAGTCGGCGAACGGTTTCTCGGGGTCGCGATGCCGGTGATTGTGGACTACGTATCCAAACGGCTTGGCCGCCCCGTCCCTGCGGATTTCGCACAGCGGGTCGAGGACCGGTTGCTGGCCTCCTACGCGACCAAACTGGTCAAGATCGCGGGCGCGGATGCGTTGCTGTCGGGTCTGCAGAGACAAGGCACCGCCATGGCAATCGCGACTGGCGGGTCATTGCGTCGCATGGCTGCAACGCTGGAACTCGCGAGGCTTGCACAGTGCTTTGCAGATACAGCTTGCAGCGCGGAAGAGGTCGCAAACGGAAAGCCCGCGCCTGACCTGTTCGAGCTGGCGCTTGAGCGGCTGGGCCTGAAGGCCGCCGAGTGCCTCGTGCTGGAGGATTCTCCGCACGGTATCCGGGGTGCGCGTGCGGCCGGCATTCCCGCCATTGGCTTTGTCGGCGGAGAGCATCTGGACGGAAAACGGGACCAGCATGCTGCCGTGCTGCGCGATGCCGGTGCAATCGCGGTCTTCACAGAACTTTCAGAGGTCACGGAGTTCATCCAGGGGCACACGCAAAGGACCACAAAATGATCGCCCTCTCAGACGACACGCTGAATGCCCTGCCTGCAGGCATCGACGTGCCCCGCTATGACCGCAGAACGCTGAAAGCCGGGATTGTCCACATCGGATTGGGCAACTTTCACCGGGCGCATCAGTCCTGGTATCTGCACCGGCTGATGCAGCAAGGACTAGCTCTGGATTGGGCCATTGTCGGCGCGGGCGTGCGCCCTTACGACAACGAGATGCGTAACCGGCTGGAGAAACAGGATTTTCTGACAACCCTGATCGCATTGGATCCTGCTGGTGTCGTTGGCGAAGTCACCGGCTCAATGATTGGCTATGTCCCCGTCCAAAAGTGCAACCGCCAGCTGATCGACGCGTTGGCGGCGCCCGATATTCGCATCGTCTCTCTGACCGTGACCGAGGGCGGCTATTACATTGATCCCGTTTCAAAAGGTTTTGATGTGTCCCATGCGGACATCCGACACGACGCGGCGCATCCCGATACCCCGCGCACCGCCTTTGGTGCCATAGTCGCCGCACTGAAACTGCGTCGCGATGGAGGCGTCGGCCCCTTTACCGTGCAAAGTTGCGACAACCTGCAAGGCAACGGCACCGTCTTGCGGCAGACGGTGGTTTCGCTTGCGCGGTTGAGTGATCCGGATCTGGCGGATTGGATTGAGAGCAACTGCTCCTTTCCCAATTCCATGGTCGATTGCATCGTTCCCGCCACGGGACCAGGGGAAATCACATTGGTCCGCAACATGGGGATCGACGACAGAGCACCCGTCACCCATGAAGATTTCCGGCAATGGGTGATCGAAGACGATTTTTGTGCCGGTCGCCCGGACTGGGACAAGGTCGGTGCGCAGTTTTCGAACGACGTACATGGGTACGAGGCGCAAAAGATCCGCATTCTGAACGGCGGCCACCAATTGATCGCCAACGTGGCCGAGGTTCTGGGGATTGAAACCGTGTCGCAGGCAATGCAGCACCCTTTGGTTGCGGGTTTTTTCCGAAAGGTCGAGATCGAAGAGATCGTGCCCCACGTCACACCGGTGCCGGGAATGACGCCCGCCGCCTATGTGGATCTGATCGAAACTCGTTTTTCCAACCCCCGGATCGTCGATACCATCCGGCGTATCGCCTTTGACGGATCATCCCGCCACACCGGAATGATCCTGCCCACTGTCCGTGACGCTCGCGCCGCCAACGCCCCGCTGGACGGTCTGGCGCTGGCCGAGGCCGCCTGGGCGCGCATGTGCGAGGGAACCCGTGACGACGGGTCCGAAATCGCGCCAAACGACCCGCTTTGGGCTCAGCTGAACGCTACGGCGCAGAAGGCAAAATCATCGCCGGTCGCGTGGCTGGAACAACGGCAACTTTACGGTGACCTTGTCGATTGCCCGCGCTTTGCCACCAGCTTTTCACGCTGGTTGAACATGATGTATCACGACGGCATGAATGCCGCGCTGCTAACCTATCTGAAGGGCGCCTGAATGACATTTCTTGGCATTGACCTTGGCACTTCCGGCCTACGCGTATTGCTTGTGGACGGCGACGGAACCCCCATCGGCGCGATCGAGCGGCACTATAACGCCACCCATCCGCACTCCGGTTGGTCCGAACAGGATCCGGCCGACTGGATCGCGGGCCTCGAGGCCGCCATTGACGAAATGCGCGCAACCTACCCCACCTTTGCGGACCTGCGCGGCATCGGCGTGGCGGGTCATATGCACGGTGCGACGCTGCTGGATGCGTCGGGGGCGGTTCTAAGGCCCTGCATCCTGTGGAACGATAGCCGATCCTATGCCGAGGCCGCACATCTGGACGCCAGCGAAGGGGTGCGCGCGCTGTCGGGCAACATCGTCTTTCCCGGCTTTACCGCGCCCAAGCTGGAATGGGTCCGCAAGCATGAACCCGAGATATTCAGCAAGGTCGCGAAGGTGCTGCTTCCGGCGGCCTATCTGAACTATTACCTGACCGGCGACTATGTTGCAGACATGTCCGACAGCGCAGGCACCTCGTGGCTGGATGTCGGCGGGCGATCGTGGTCACCCCGTCTGCTGGAGGCCAGCCACATGCGTGCCGATCAGATGCCGCGTCTGGTGGAAGGGTCCGAAGCCGCCGGGGAACTTCGCACAGAATTGGCCGCACGATGGGGGATCGCCGGACCGGTGACGGTCGCGGGCGGTGCGGGTGACAATGCCGCCGCCGCATGCGGCATCGGCGCACTGGACGAGGGACAGGGGTTTGTGTCGCTCGGCACCTCGGGCGTTTTGCTGGCGGCCCGTGACGGTTACCGGCCTGCGCCGGAGACCGCTGTTCACACCTTTTGCCACGCCCTTCCCGGTCGATGGTATCAGATGGGCGTCATGCTCTCGGCCACCGACAGTCTCAACTGGCTGGCCCGGATCGCGGGCAAAAGGCCGTCGGAATTGACCGGCGCACTGGGCGATACCCTGCTGCCGCCGTCGTCGGTCAGATTTTTGCCCTATCTTTCGGGGGAACGCACCCCGCACAACGATGCCGAGATCAGGGGCGCCTTTACCGGGCTCTCAACCGGCACGACGCTCGAAGAGCTGACGCGCGCGGTGCTGGAGGGAGTGGCTTTCGGACTGCGCGACAGCTTTGATGCGTTGCAGGCGACGGACGCCAAGATGGAAAGCCTTATCGCGATTGGCGGTGGCAGCGCGTCGCGATACTGGCTCCGGGTGATCGCGACCGCGCTGGACATCCCGCTGCGGCTACCGGCCTCGGGTGAATTCGGTGCTGCACTTGGCGCGGCGCGACTGGGCATGATTGCCGCGTTTGACGGCCCGCCGGAAAACGTCATCTTGCCACCGGAAATCAAAGAGGAAATCCTGCCGAACCAAAGCTGCAGCGTTGCCTTTTCAGACGCCTATGCGGCGTTTCGGGATGCCTATCCCGGACTTAAGGCCATCCAGTGATGCGGCTGCAGCCCATTTTACGTGGCAATGCAGCTCGGCCTCTTTCTGGCCTGGGCATTTGCGGCGAGAACTTCACCACCCGGCAGTTCAACGTGGGAAGATCGATTTCGACGCCGCATTCAGCCATGATCTCCTCAAGATCCCGATACGAGACACCGTAGCGGACATAGAAAAACACAGCGTAAAGGATCGCGCTCTTGGGGAAATGGTTCCCTTTGAAATCAACCGCCCCGCTTAGGTGTTCGCTTTCAAACACAAAACGCACACTTGCCACTCGCGATCCAGTCCCGCCAACCGCTAAAACCTTGCGTCAGAACCGTTTCTTTTGCGATGCCCACCAATTTCAGCCTAAGGACCTAGGCGGCATTGCGCAGCGGCGCCAATGTTTCGACCTCAAGGACAGCTTTCACCATGTGTGGTTTTCGCAGGCGGGCATTTCGGGCGCAGAACCGTGCCACAGGTCGAAGGCATCGGACCTTGCGTGGAGATATGAGCCGATAGCGGCGGGGCGTGAATATCGAGTTGATTTGATCGTGGGCGGTGAGGAAGGGAACTTTGCGACCGTCTACTTTCGGCCTCGGGTGCCTTCAATCGCGAGCGAAGTCTCAGCCTTGCCAACGCTCGGACATTGATCTTGACACTTGGGACGCGCGCCGGCATTTATTATTATACATTGTATAAATAAAGGTGTGAAATGATCACTGGACATGCCTTCATCGCTACGAGTTTGGACGGCTTCATCGCGCGAAGCGACGGTGATATCGCTTGGCTTCTGGAGCGCGATAATCCCGACGAAGACCATGGCTACGATGCCTTTATTGCGGACATCGACATCATTCTGATGGGCCGTGGAACGTTCGATAAAATGCGAGCCACCAGGCCCTGGGTCTACAGTCGGCCAGTTGTTGTCATGTCATCAACCATGACGCAGTCCGACCTGCCGGACGACCTGGTCGAGAAGGTCCGGGTTGCGAACAATACACCTGAAGAGGCGATGCACATGCTGGAAATCGAAGGACATCGGAAGGTCTATGTCGATGGTGGTCTTCTCATTCAGTCCTTCATTAGGGCCGGATTGATCACCGAGATGGTAATCACGAGCGTTCCGGTGCTCCTTGGTGAAGGACGCAGATTGTTCGGAAAGGTCGCCGCAGACATTTCGCTTCGCCACGAAGGGACGAAGAGCTTTCCCTCCGGACTTGTCCAGTCCCACTACCGGATTGAAGCATGAAGCGACCACGGGGGCGGCCGCCGCAGGCGGAAGCTCCTGTCTCGCGCGACGATATGGTCCTAGCCGCCCTCGAACTTCTGGACCGCGAGGGCGTAGACGCCTTCACCATGAGGGCGCTGGCGAAGCGACTCGGTATAAACCCGATGACGATCTATCATCACTTCGGCGGTCGTGATGGCTTGATCGGCGCGATGTCGGACGCAGTCTACGCGCAAGTAAAGGCGCCAGTGGACGGCACGCCATTCGATCGGATTGAAGGTCTGCTGAAGGCCTACCAAGCGCAGGTGCTCCGCCATCCGGCATTGACCCTGCTGATCTTCAGCCGACCGATGGTTTTTCCGCAGCAGGCGGAACGGATCACCAACATGATCTCTGCCTTTCTGGCCGAAGGCGGCCTTCCAGATCACAAGGCGCGGCTGTGGCGCGACATACTCGTGGACTTCACCCATGGCGCTGCGTTGGCGACTGCGATGAGTGGACGACGCTTGGACTGTGCTCCTCCCGAAGATCAGGGGTTCACCATGGCACTGAGCGAACTTTTGGTAGGCCTAAATCAATGAGATACCGGGGCGGTAAGGGCTCGAAGCAGACCTCTGCGCGACACTTGATTTACGATGCGCGAACAATCTCCGCCGGGCGCCTATCCGCGCAGGAATAGTGGTTCTATTCCAAGCAGATGTGACGCCTCCTCTCGGGACATTGCTGCGCAATGACCTGCCGGGCAATGGGCTGCGGGAAAATCCGTCAAACCCGTCACGCCAAAGGCGTGCCAACTTGGCATAGAACTAATGGCGACAGAACCCGGCGAGCTTTTACAGAACGCTTTTTTGAGTGACTTGTCTTTATCCAGGCGTCGGCCTCTCTAAGGCTGAATGACATAGCGAACGTCGCTGGATCGTTTCCAGACGCTTTCGACGTCGCTCAGCGGTCGGACCTCGTGAGGGGGCGCGAAACCCTCGCGCTGCGCGACAGCCAGCAGCTCGCCCACGGAGGACAGATAGTCGGCCACGGCAGCCGAACCGATGCCTGAACCCAGGATTTCCAGCCCGGAGCTTTGCAGCCCGTAGCCGGAAATCGGCACTGTGGCACCGCCAAGCGTTCCAAGAACCAGATAGCGGCGGCTTGGTTCCCCGGCGGGAGATCCTCGCCCCGCGGTGGCGGCGGCAAGGAGGCGTTCGGCCACCGACCCCCAGACGAAATCGAGAACGATGTCGACGCCGTCGTCGAAAACGGCCTTCAGTCGATCATCTGCATCCGGAGCGTCGAGCGCAATTCCGGTATCCGCGGGCAGTCCCTTCAGCTTCTCATGGGTGCGCACCACAGCGATGGTGCGACCTGCACCCAGATGCCGCGCGACCTTCAGGGCCATCCCGCCGGCCGAACCATTCGCGCCGGTAACGAGCACTGTCTGTCCGGTTTGGATCGGTGTGCGGCGGGTCAGTGCGACCCAGGAAGCCAGACCGGCGGTGGCGACAGCGGCGGCACAGGCATCGCTCAACCCGTCAGGAACGGGTACGGTCAATGCTTCCGGAACAAGCGTGCGCTGCGCCAGCGCCCCGAACGGCGCTTTCGGGAACAGGAAATAGACTCTACGTCCTGTGGCATCGGTCCCCACCCCATCGACGCCGGCGACAAAGCCGTCACCTTCCGCCGATATGGGTTGCGCCGAGGCACGGGTGCGAACAACCGGGCTGATAGGCGCCGCAGTGACCGCGATAACGACCTCACCTTCGTTCGCTTCGGGTTCGTGGAATTCGCCGTATCGGGGGCCATCCCCGGGCGACGTGATAATAGCGGCTTTCATAACGAGATCTCCATATTTTCGGACAGTGTGGGAGTTGGCCATCTGTGCCGGGTCCGGGCACATGGGCAGCTCGGTAAAGGGTCAGAGCCCTTCGAAATAGGCTTGCATGTCTTCGATGTCGCGCTGGTAGATGCTCCGGACCCAGGCCCTGACCTCTTCCGGTGCGCCTTCACGGATCGTGAAGCTGCCGCACCAGTGAACCAGCGCCCGGTTGCCATCCGTGATCGGAATGACCTGGACTTTCCCACTGTAATCCTGGATCGGCAGGGACGTCGGCGGCAGCAGGGCATAGCGGAAGTAGCGTTCCCGATCCGACAGAGCAATCAGGCGTTCGCACAGCTCGTTGCCGCTGTCGAATACCAGTCGGCGGATTGCTCCGACCTGATCGACCGCATCCTCTCCCTCGATATCGCTCGTGACGATATTGCGCACCCAGCGTGCGGGGCCCGAGAAATCTCTCAAACCCATCCAGACAGTATCGGCATCTGCGTCGATGACACCGCTCGCAACAACTTCAGTCATGTTTGGTCCTTTCCTTTCCTGTTCGGCGATGCCCGGCGGAATCGGGATCGACGAGGGAACAACATGACCGCTAGATAGACAGCAGGCTCCGGACGGGCTATGTGAGATAGTTCTAGCCTTTTACGCGATCGTACGGATCTGCCATGGACCCATTGTCTGACCTTCTGTCTCTGCTCAAGCCGCAGAGCTACATCACAGCCGGGTTTGACGCCGGGGGCTCCTGGGCGCTCGCTCTCGACGATCTTGCGGGGCGCATCAAATGTTATGCTGTGATCCGCGGTACCTGCTGGCTAAAGGCGGAAGGAACAGTAACATCGGTGCGGCTCGACGAAGGCGAATGCTTCGTGCTGCCGAGCGGCCGGGACGTCATCATCTCCAGCGGCCCTGACGTTGCGCCGCGTCCCGCCAGCGAAGTGCTCGATCCCGGGAGCAGCGGCAATACAATTACTGTCAACGGCGGCGGCGATTGCTATCTGGTCGGCAGCCGTTTCGAAGTCAACGGACGCCATGCCGCGCTCCTTCTGCGGTCCCTTCCGCCCCTCATCCGGGTCAAGACCACCGACGGCAGAGCGCGATTGCGTGGGTCCATCGAGATGATGATGGAGGAGATGCGGGAAGCGCGCGCCGGGTCTTCGCTCATGGCTCAGCAACTGTCGCACATGATGCTGGTCCAGGCTCTTAGATTGCACGTGGAAGACCAGGGGCAAGACACGACCGGCTGGCTCGCCGCGCTCGCTGATCCGCATGTCGGCCCGGCGATCCGCGCGATGCATGCGGACGCTGGCCGCGCCTGGACAGTGGAGGCGCTGGCGCGGCAGGTTGGTCTGTCACGCACGGTTTTCGCGCAACGGTTCAGACTGAAAGTCGGCACGACTCCGATTGCCTATCTCACGCGCTGGCGGATGATGCTCGCCGGTGAAAGACTGGTCGGGACCGGTGACAGTATCGCGGAAATCGCGGCATCACTTGGATATGCCTCCGAGTTTGCTTTCTCGGCCGCTTTCAAGCGGGAAATGGGCCGCCCGCCGCGCCGTTACCTGCGGGAAGCGGAGCGTGAACCCGAAACGGACAGAAACCATTCATTTCGAGCATCGACTGGGGCGCCCACACCTTCAGCTTAAGGCCTATCCCGGGAATCAACTCGTGTGGAATCCGTCCCGGAGACCAGCCGGACCCCGACCAGACACCCAGAGGGGCGGAATCGATATTCGCTCCGCAGACAAACACGTCAAGCGCCGCGCCAAACCCGGGGGCCAGCGCCGTGCCGAGCGATCCCAGGCGGAAGAGCACCACCGAAGGCAAAAGCACCCGCCGTCGGCCAACCCGGTCGAACGTCGCGCTGCGGCGGGCTTTGGGATCACCGATCAGGCGGTCGATCTGGGCAAGCTTATGCCGCAGAT